>JAFDBS010000190.1 GCA_019313185.1 Deltaproteobacteria bacterium
CACAAGTTGCAGCGTTTCGGCAGTGAGTTCATCGATGAAATCATCTGTTATATGTGTCGATGACGCAAATAAAAGTATTTAGAGTCTAGTGTTGAAAGATGGTGTGGAAATCTCACAATACAGGATTTATAGTAATTTGATGACGTTTCAAAACTATTTATTGAATGATTTTCTATTTTTCTTCAGATTGATAAGATAGGTACTGTTTATTTATAGTTGACATGATTGCCCACCTTTCAACCGTCTAAAGAAATTTACGTGAAAAAAATTTCAATTTTATGTTTAGTTTTATGCATCTTTTTTTTGTCCTGCTTATCTCATGCAGGAAAGTACGCATATCAGCCAACATCACCTTCAGTGAAAAATACGGCCCGCGCCAGGACTGTTTTGGATGATAGTGATTTGCCGGAAGGCTTCAGTTATACATTTGTGAATAAAGTTAATTATTCGCCGCAATATAATACATATGTCGTTGGCCAACATTGCTATCGAGGTGGCCCAATTCGTTTTGATATTCCTCGTGAAGAATTTACTTTTTATATAGATAATAAAGAATATCATCCACCTTGGGGGGGTGGTGGAAGCGTTTGGCACCGGTTTCATACAGGCGCGAGATTAAACTTTCTTTTGGTTTGGTTAGATTCAGCATATTCCGTAGTCGAATTGAGCCAGTCTGCTTGCGCTGATGTTGTCTTGGATACACGTTACCATGTTGGGAAGTTGCTAAAGAATGTTCAGAGCATGAACGTCCCTGTTGTAGTGCATAGTGACTCTGGTAAAAAAATTGGAGAATTTATCTTGGAAGTTAAAGAGTAATTGTTGAGTGCAATAGAGCATTACAATGGATAAAATACTGAATCGGAGTTCTTATGAATCACGACTAACAGGACGGATTAAAGGTCAGTAGCCGATTCCTGGATTGCAGGATTTTTCATAGATATGAAGAACTTCAAAAGGGCAATCGCGTGCATCTTTATTTTTGTAGGCGGGATAGGTCTACCCACGGCCCTATTGTCTCTGATTAACCCTTTCGGGGCAAAGCTCTATGATGTTGGTGATCCACTAGGATCACCTGTAAGTTTTGGTGAAGTAAGCATTGCAATCATCGTCTACATTATTCTGTTAGTTGTTGGTATCTGGTTGGCTGTATCTGAAAGGCGCAATGCTGAGCCTAGATAAAACCATCGCTTTTGTCTAAAAACATCTCATAAATTACGGTTTGTGAGATGAAAGCCTGCCTGTTATTGATTGACATATTTCGGAGACACTTTAATTATTCATAAATTGCTTATCAGGATAGCCGAGCTACCCTATTATTTTGCGGCCATTATTTTTTTCATTTTTGCGAAACAAAAAACTTAAAGAGGACTTAAACTACTATCAATTGAGTCAGTATCTGCAATAAATTTAAAATTGAGTGAAAAAGAAAATTTCTTCGGAAATTAGGTTTTGGCAGAGGTTTTTATGTTCATTAAACTCCCACTATTTCTAGTCACTCTATTTTTTTTGGGGTGTGGTGCCAAAACGATACCACCAGATATCTCGACCCATTCAAAAACACTTGAGCTTAACGCGGATGAGGGGTTGATGATTGTGCTCGAAGAGTACGAATATGAAGACAAAACTGAGCACCAACCAGCTGATAGGATTGTCAGACACATAAAAATGCAGGAAGAAATTCACGCGTGCCTTGCTAAAGAAGCGAAGAAACAGGGTATCAAGGTATATGAGCCTCTTCCGATTCTTCACGATAAATCATTGGCTGGGCATGTATTGCCGATAAAACCTAAATCGAAAGATAAAGTTGAAAACTCGATAAAAGCCGCACCCAATTTACTGGGTGTACGTTATCTTGTTTCTGCAAAAATAAATACTGATTACGATGGAGCCTTGGATTTTGATGCTGAAGGAGATGAAGGGGTCTTGATTGTCGGAGTGGTTAAGCAGGGCATTAAACGTACGCACGCTATCCTAACTCTTCATGATGTTAGATCGGGTGAGGAAGTCGATACTCTTCAAATTAGTTCGTCGGGCAAACAAGGCTGGACCGCCGGTTTGGCTATAATTTATATCTTCCCTGTTCCCTGGTATTGGCCATGGTGGTCAATGACTGAAACTGAGACTTGCGAGGCAATTGGCGAATCCCTAGTCTCACTAATCTCACAAGTTAAGGGAAACTGACTAGATTGAAACACTTTTTTTGAAATTATTTCCCAAAAGTCACCATCAATAAGATGTCTAAATGGCCCGTCCGTTTTGGATGGGCTGTTCTCATTTTGCAAGACCCGTGGTATAGAGGTGAAAAGGCAATTACTGTAGGGAAAAATAAGCTGTGATATGAAAGTTTCCACTGAAATCGAAATTCGCTTTGCCGACCTTGACGCATATGGTCATGTTAATAACGCAGTCTACTTTACCTTCCTGGAGACAGCTCGAGTCAAACTGTTTCGTGAGGATTTCGCCGAAATCATGGCAACTGGACTAAAGTTCCTGGTGGTGGAAGCGAACTGTCGCTACCTTCAGCCGATTGGCCTAAATGATCTTCTGGTGATTGATGTCGAGTCTCAAAATCCTGGACGCAGCAGTTTTATCCTGAACTACAGTTTGCATAACGGCGAAGGGAAGATCTATGCCGAGGCAAGAACGGTGATGGTCTGTTTTGATAGCTCACGAGGGAAAACGGTTCGTGTTCCTGAACAGATGCGACTTGCACTTGAAGGGTAGACTGGTAGAAAATTTGGGTAGAGGGTTCCTGTTTATCAAAATATTCAGGAGATGATTAATGATAGCAGTTATTTTTGAAGTGACCCCCACCAAACAAGGTAAGCAAGAGTATCTGGAGATAGCTGCTTGTTTGCGAGAGCATTTGATAAATATGCCAGGCTTTATTTCAGTTGAACGCTTTCAGAGCCTAACAGAACCAGAGAAGTTATTGTCCCTATCTTTTTGGGAAGACGAAGACTCAATTTCAAAATGGCGGAATCTTGAAGAGCATCGTAATGCCCAATCAAAAGGTCGTGACCAACTGTTTAAAGACTATCGAATCAGAGTATGTAACGTAACAAGAGACTATACGTTAACAACCAGAAGTGAGGCACCGAGCGATTCAAATGATATTTATTCATAAATTATGATTCTTAGTATTTAAGCTCACTGTTTTTGTATTTTGAGCTTTTCTTATTTTGCACGGGTTGCGAGAGGAAAATCGACCTATTATTGATCGACATATTTAGGAGATATTTTAATCTGCCCAAATGACCACCAAAGATATTAAAGTGGTCTTACTATTTTTGCAGGCCATTTTTCATGGTCACCCAACAAGTCGATTCTAATCAAAAGATGTACCTAACACAACATCTGGCACACCATCAGATTTGACCAGATTTAAATAATCTTCTACATTGGCAGCGTAATATTCACCTGCGCTTTAGAGACCTTTGGGGTAAGAATTGTGGACGAAAACAAAAAAATCCTCTTGGCTGGTAACACCAAACTCCTCTTGGGAATCGAGAAGACTTTTCTGCAACGAGCAAGTGTTAAGTTATTTACCGTTTATGAAGGTATCGATACCTTGGAACTAGCTCGTGAGCACCGTCCCGATGTCGTTATTATAGATCTGAATATGCCAGAAATGGGTGGAACCGAGTGTTGCTATGCCATCAAACAGGACCCAACTCTACATGATACTCGGGTAATAATGCTTACTACAGGGGGGCATCCAAATGATCAGGATCGTTGTCTCAAAGCAGGCTGTGACGAGATATTACTCAAGCCGATCAACCCTACTGAGTTTTTGAAGAAGGTTGAAAAATATTTACGGCTGCCACTTCGCCGAAAGCGTTATCAGGCTAAAATTAAAGTTCAGTATGGTGAGAATGACGTATCATTTTTGAATGGTTACAGCTTTGATATCAGCTCGGGAGGCCTTTTCATCATTACTGAGAAAACATTTGACATAAGTGAGTCATTAGCCCTTCGTTTTTCGCTTACAGGCTACGCAAGAGAGATTATGTGCCATTCAAAAGTCGCTTGGGTCAATTTCCCCCAGAAACCTGTAAAGTTAGACTGGCCTCCCGGCATGGGAATCCAATTTGTTGATATCTCTTTGGGTGAACTACATTCCATTCGCACTTTCATTGAGAGTAAGTTGCTTGATCCATCATGGTAATACTGTTAATTCGCAGATTATTTATTTTCTCGTAACTC
>JAFDBS010000191.1 GCA_019313185.1 Deltaproteobacteria bacterium
CCGGACGTCGTCCCATCGATGAAAACGTATTAAAGCTAGCAACGACCTTGGGGATTTAGGATTAGGAATCAAAAAAGGCTAAACGTCTAAAAAATCATAAGACGTTTGAGGGAAATTTTTTGCCTGCTATCGAACTGCAGTGCAGTGATGATTTTAAGGGCCATCATGATCTATTCAGTGCGTTTTTCACTCAATCCCAACCTGTCACCGCCTCGGGCCTACATTTTTTCAGGCTCTTGACGCTTCCATCTTCAATACGCTTTTCGTCTTTGTTTCAGCGGTATGTGATTAAAAATATTCACCGTCTTGCCCGGCAATAACTGCCTGGCCCAAGGCCAGTCCGCCGTCATTGGGCGGAATATGCGAATGCGTTAGCACTTCAAAATTTGCTTTTTGAAGTCCGTTTTTGGCCTTTTGCGTAAGAAGGCTGTTTTGGAAAACCCCTCCAGAGAGCACAACCGAGTTTATGCGAGATTCATCCCTTAAATATTCACAAACCTCAACCATCATCGCGGCCAGGGTTAAATGGAATCGACCAGCGATCTGCGAAAGCGGTTTACCAGATCGTTCCTCTTCGAGGATGACTTTGAGAAGAGAAGCCGGATCAAACTGAACCAGTTTTTTTTCGAATTCAAGAACGTACGAGTAGGGTTGGGTTTGATCGGGGTCAGCAATCATTTCCAATTCCATTGCAGCCTGGCCTTCAAAACTTACCCTCTGCCTAAGGCCCAAGACAGCTGCTACAGCGTCAAAAAGACGACCGCAGCTCGAAGTTAGCGGAGAGTTAATGCCTCTTTGATTCGCTTGAGCGACCAGCTGCCATTCATTTTTTGGAATTCCTTTCAACGCAGAACAGTCTTCTGGGATTTCACCAAAAACAGATTGAAGATAGCTTAAGGCCATCCTCCATGGTTGGCGGGTAGCCAGGTCTCCACCAGGCATCGGTTGATAGCGAAAATGCCCCGACCTCTGATAGGACTTGAGGTCGCCGATCAAAAACTCCCCACCCCAAATGTGGCCATCTGCACCGTAGCCAAGGCCGTCAAAGACAATACCGATTGCCGGGTGCTGCCGTCCGTGCTCTGCGAGGCAGCTCGCAAGATGAGCGTGATGATGTTGGACAGGCATTGCGGGGAGGTGACATTCCTCAAGAGCGTAATGACTGGAATAATAATCTGGATGCAGGTCACAAGCCAGGCGCTCGGGACAAACGTCCAGAAGAGTGATCAGATGATTTATAGTCCGCTTGAATGATTCGTAGCCTTCGGTGTTTTTAAGATCGCCAATGTGCTGACTGAGGAAAGCATCATTCGAACGCGTCAAACAAATCGTGTTTTTCAGGTCACCACCGACTGCAAGAACCGGCTTTAATTTGCATGGCAAGCGAACAGCGCGCGGGACAAAACCGCGTGAACGCCTTAAAATAACGGGGTGACTGGCCATGATCCGTGCAATTGAATCGTCAGTGCGTGTCTCAATTCGTCGGTTGTGAGTCAAAAAAAAGTCGGCAATGCCGGATAATCGTTCAAGAGCTTCTAAGTCTTGGTAGACAATTGGCTCGTCAGTGTGGTTAGCACTTGTCATCACTATGGCATTGAAGCCCTCGGCAAAAAGCAGATAATGAAGCGGGGTGTATGGCAGCATAACACCAAAGTAACGATTATCTGGTGCAACTTCTTCTGCCAAGCGATGACCTGTTTTTTTGTGCAAGAGGACAATGGGTCGTTCGGGGCCGGCCAGCAATTGATACTCTTGTTCCGAAACCTCAGCAAATGCGCTGATGCTGTCTTGGTCTCGGGCCATCAAAGCAAACGGCTTCTCGTCACGGCTTTTTCTACGACGCAATTCATTGACAGCCGCGGAATTTGTTGCGTCGACAGCAAGGTGGTAGCCGCCCAGCCCTTTGATTGCAACAATTCCACCTTGTCTTAGAGTCTCTGCGACAAATTTTAGAGGATCTTTGATTATGACTGGCTCACGTTGCGAATCAACCAACGTCAACTGTGGCCCGCAATCAGGACAGGCATTTGGCTGAGCGTGGAAACGCCTTGAATTCGGATCGTGATACTCGCTTAGACAACGCGAGCACATCGGGAAATCGGCCATTGTTGTCAACGGTCGGTCATAAGGAACGCCGGTGACGATCGAAAACCTCGGTCCGCAGTTGGTGCAATTTATAAATGGATAACGATAGCGACGATCGGACTGGTCGAAGAGTTCATGTAAACACTCGGAGCAGACGAATGTATCCGGGGCAATCTGGGCCCGGCTAGGCGAATCAGACTGGCTGTGGTGAATGAAAAACCCCCTATCACCAAGGAAGTTGAGATTTGAAACTGTTATTCTTGATATTTCAGCAAGTGGCGGCGTGTTTTGACGAAGCTGCTCAAGGAACGAATCAAGGTCTTCTTCATTTCCTTCAACTTCAATGGTTACCCCAGTTCTGTCGTTGCGGACCCAACCAGCGATTTGCAAGCGTATTGCCAATTGATATACATAAGGGCGAAACCCAACGCCTTGAACGACGCCCTCAATGACGATCTTTCTGCGAACATGTTGATTATTGCTGGATTGATGATTCATCAATTAACAGTATGATAAATATTCTCAAAAACAGATACTGGTACGCTAACGAGACCAGCAGTGTTCAGCAGTTATCTGTGAACACTTCGACAATTTCAAGCTTTAGCGTTTGCTTGTTTAGAGCTGCACCTGCTTCAGAACTATACAGCAATTGTGGCAAGGCACAAAAGATGCGCCACTGTTAAAACTTCAGGGGCCGGCTTGCTCCAGCTGCTCCCGATTTCGGCCATAGGCCCAAGCAGAATTCAATCCGAAGGGTTTCTAAACAAAAGCCTGAAACTTAAGTCCATTTAACACGAAACCGACTAAATCTCTAAGAATTAAAGAATAGCATTTGAGCCAGGATTTCAGAAGAACTGATTTTAACCGGTTTGTTGAGGATGGCCCAAAGGCATTGAAAGGCTCATCCAAACCGCGACGGCCAAACTTGACAACACATTTTTGCCCGCGAGTGGCAGCTTGGGCGTGTTTACTTGTTCAATATGGATACCCAATCGGGCAATTCATTGATGACTATTTCAAAGGCTGGTATTACCAAAAGAAACGTCAGGATGACTGTCAGAACAATGCCAATCAGGTTCAAGCCCAATCCGCTTTTGGCCATCTGAGGAATGGTCACGTAACCTGAACCAAAAACAATTGCATTGGGTGGTGTCGCTACTGGTAGCATGAATGCGCAAGACGCAGCTAGTGCTGCGGGTATCAGCAATAACAGAGGGTTCTGACCGAGTCCGATTGCTATCGCTGCAAGGATCGGCAATATCATCGCTGCGGTGGCAGTGTTGGAGGTCAGTTCGGTTAAAAAAATAATCAGGGCAGTGACAGCGATGACGATGAGGAAGATCGAGGCACTTTCTAGATGGTTGACTTGGCTACCAATCCAATCTGCGAGTTTAGTTTCTTGAAACCCAGCGGCCAAAGCAAGCCCACCGCCAAAAAGGATCAATACTCCCCATGGCAACCTGGAGGCATAATACCAGTCCATAACAAACTCATAGCGTTTCAAGTCGGTTGGCACTAAAAAAAGCAAGATTGCACCCGCGATGGCGATTGTAGCATCAGTGACCATGTCGGGCTCGGGAAACAGGACCGCCAGTTGCGCCTGAAAAATCCAAGCGAGCGCTGTAACCGCAAAAATCGACGCTGTCCAACGTTCACCGACGTTCATCGGTCCCATTTTTTCGAGTTCTGCGTCTATCAGGTTCCGTCCACCTGGAATTTTTTTGAGGGTCATTGGATTGGCGACTTTAATCAGCCAAAGCCAGGTCAAAGGTAACATGACAACCACAAAGGGTATTCCCACTCTTAGCCAAGAAGCAAAAGTAATTTCATACCCGTATGCCTTATTGAGATAGCCGGCCAAAACTGTGTTAGGTGGTGTGCCGATTAAGGTTGCCATGCCGCCTATTGTTGCAGCATATGCGATCCCGAGCATCAGGTTCAGGCCAAAAGCAAACCTCTCAGGTGAGAAATCTATCTCTTTGTCAAGGCCTTGTTTTTTGCCTTCTTCAACGACATGGTTGATAATTGCAAGTCCAATCGGCAGCATCATCACTGTTGTGGCAGTGTTTGAGACAAAAGCAGAAAGAACTGCAGTGGCTATCATAAAACCAAAAATCAACCGTTCTGGCGAAAAACCAACGACTTTGACAATGTTGATTGCAATCCGGCGATGCAAATTCCATCGCTGCATCGATAAGGCGATGATGAACCCACCCATGAAAAGAAAGATCAGATGGCTGGCGTATGGTGCTGCGGCTTCCTCCGTTGACATAATCCCGAGCAATGGGAACAAGGCAATCGGCAGCAAACTGGTGGCTGGAATCGGTATCGACTCACACATCCACCATGTCGACATGAGCATGGCGGCGGCAGCCATTTTTTGAGCCTCAACACTCATATCTGTAGGTGTTGGGGCCAGCAAGACCAACAAAAACAACAGAGGCCCAAAGACTAAGCCAAACTTCTGGCGGGCCCCATATTCTCGTGA
>JAFDBS010000192.1 GCA_019313185.1 Deltaproteobacteria bacterium
AGCCAGAGTGTCACTGAAGCAACAATCACCCAGAGTATAATCCCAAAAATTAATGGCCGAATCCCAACCTGCTTAAGGACTTGCCTTGTTAGGCCTGCACCGATCAAAAAGAGAGTCATTACCAGAAGCCGTCTTGAAATACTGTATAGGCCATCCCATATTGGATCGAATGCGGGCATCCAGGAATTGATCAAGGCTGCTGCCATAAAACCGAGTATAAAGATGGGCACCTTGGCTCCCTCTTCGGTCTTCCAGAAAAAACTTGCAACCACGGTATAAGGTGCAATCCAGAGCGCACGGACCAACTTGGTTGTGGTGCTGACGGTCAATGCCACGGTCCCGAACGCTGCGGTAGCGCCAACGACGCTACTGGTGTCGTGGATCGCCAATGCAGACCACAACCCGAATTGATAATCATTGAGAGCGAACAATCCCCCCATGGGGGGAAAGATGATCAGGGCAAAAGCATTCAATGTGAATATCGTCGCGAGAGAGACCGCTATCTCATCGTCCTTGGCTTTAATAACCGGCGCGATGGCAGCGATGGCGCTGCCTCCGCAGATTGCGGTCCCAAAAGAGACCAGGCACCTGGTGTTTCTTGGAAGTCTCATCAGCTGGCCGATCACTTCGCCGAGACCAATGGTGGCGGTAATACTCACCAGAGTCAGGAGTAAAGAGTCTTTTCCAATGTCCACCACCTCGATAAAGTTCACTCCAAAGCCGAGTCCGACTACTGAAAGTTTCAGCAAAAAGTTACTGGCTCTGGCCGTCAGTTTGGGGAGAGGGTTACCAAACAGAAAGCAGAAAGAGAAGCCCGTGACGAGGGCAGCCGGAGACGAGACAGATGGAAGAGCAGTCAAAAGAAAAAGCAAGAGATACGCTGTTTTGTGACGTTTATAATTTTCACTCCGATGGTTTTCGAGTGACATGAATGGCAGCAACCTTTCCAAAAAAACATCTGAGGAGCTTGTTATGCCGACAGTAGCTCACTTATCTAAATATACACAGTGATGAGATATCAGGCATGTCAAGCAGAGAAACAACCCGACAGGTTCATGCGATCGAGTCGTGACCAAGACATGATGGTTTACGGAAAGATTGTTACAGAACAACTTTTGTAACGAGAACGCTCCCCATAAACATTAAAAATCCCAGAACCAGTTGACGATGAGAATCACCGGAAAGCTTCTTTTGCACTCTTCCTGCAAAATAGATCGTGATTAAGACCGGGATCAGACCCAAAATGGCAGTAATTAAGCTGGATGGCGGCAGGTAGCCAGCATGCTTCATGCCTAACAACATGACCAAACTTGACAAGGTAAACGAGATATTGATCGATTGCACAAAATCATTTTTGTGCAATTTTAAGGATAGTAGATAAGGAAGTGACGGCATAACTTGTGATCCAGTCAACCCGTTAACAAAACCGGTCAAAAAGCCTGTGGGTACTTTTAACCTCTGCTCCCAGAGAGCGGAGAGGGAAAATGATTTGTTACTCAGAGCCCACAGTGCATAAACAATCAGCACTAGTCCAAGAACAGCTTTGGCAAGGGAAGTCTTGATCGCGACGAGGATTGTCAAGCCAAGCAGAAGACCGGGTATGCTTGCCAGGTACATTGGCCAGAAACGCTTGAGCGATTCCCGAAACTGTCCAGCCTGGACCATGACAGCAAGGTTGCTCACAATTGACGGCACGATGACCAAAGGGATAGCAACCTTTAAATCCATCCTCAAGGCCATAATAGGCAAACATGACGTAGAAAAGCCGATTCCGGTTAATCCTTTGATGAATGCTGCAACGACATAGGCAGCAAGAATAAAAATATAATCAAGCGTCTCCATCTAAGCATGTCACCGAGATCATGGAAGAATTAACCCTTAAAACCCGGGCCTTGATGCTCTGTTATGACAAATAACATAATCATTGGTTTTTAGAAACGGGGTAGTCCAACTCTGATGAAAAGACCAACCTATTCCAGCAACACCTATGCTTGAATCTAAAGTCTCACAGGTGGGAAGTCAGAGTAACATCCGAGATGACCTTGTTGAACCGACTCTCATGTTGGTCAGTTAAGTACCAAGTAGCGTGCGTGGGCTTCAGTTTCAATACAACAAAACCCGCCCTTTCTTGCGCCATAAAAATCCCGATTCAGCTATTGAAGCAGGACTTTGCATTTGTTATTTTTCCTTAAACCATCTAAAAATGGCTAGTGATTTGAATGCCATTAATGGGCTTGTATTCAATCGCAACAATTTCAAACTCCTTGGTTCCACTGGGCGTTTTGACCGTCGCAATATCACCCACCTCTTTTTGCATGAGAGCCTTCCCAATGGGAGATTTCCAGCTTATCAGGCCTTTAGAACCATTGTATTCGTCGGCTCCGACAATGCAGTAGTCTTTTTCATCTCCTTCGTCATTCATAACCGTTACTGTTGCGCCAAACAAGACCCGGCCAGAAGCGGTTTTGCCCTGCTCGACCGGATCAACGATTACGGCATTCTCAATTCTCTTGGTTAAAAAATGAATCCGTGAATCGATTTTTCTTAGGTGGCGCTTACCATAAATGTATTCGGCATTTTCCGAGCGATCACCTTCTGCCGCTGCATCGGCTACTCGTCGCACGGTGTCGGGTCGCTTGACATAAAGTAAGTCTTTAAGTTCAGCTCGCATTTGTTCAGCACAGCATGGAGTCATGTATATTGGGGCTTCTGTAGTCATGTTCTTAACCACCTGATTTACTAGATTACTAAAAAGTTTCTTGTCGCCTCTGGAGACATGTTTGTTATGTGTAGCATGATTTTGCCATAAAATTATGAATCAAAAGTGTCGATTGACAACTGACAATTAAAATGTTTGCATCCTATACTCTTATGCTGAAAGACTGTTTTTAAGTTTTTGATTTTATTTTGTTCGGTTATTCAGGTTGGTGGGGGAGCCAATTTCAAAACTGATATCAGCTTTGCTCCGAATGTTGGGATTACTTGCCAAAAGGTTACAACGAGGTTCGAGTCAAGGACATATTTTTCCACACTCGGCGGTCTTCAATACAGTCTTAGCGATTCAATAGATATCGGTCACCTTGAGCAGAGTTTGCAGGCAGCCCATGTGTCGCCGCCCATTCCGTAACTCCACCGGCTCATGATAGAATAAAACGTAATCGCCACCATTGTCGGTAGCGTCTTTCATTTGGGATCATGAGTATGAGCGAGCCAACCAACTCTGGCGTGATGGACGCAGGCTGGAATTTCGACAACAGCTACTCCCGGTTGCCGTCCTCATTCTTCGTGCGAGTTAGTCCGGTGCCGGTAGCAGAACCCCGGCTGATCATTCTCAACCGGAACCTGGCCGAGACGCTGGGACTGGATGTCGACGCCCTGCGTGCACCTGAGGGGGTCGAAGTGCTCGCGGGGAATTGCACTCCGCCCGGGTCCGACCCGCTGGCCCAGGCCTATGCCGGTCATCAGTTCGGCCACTTCACCATGCTCGGCGACGGTCGCGCGATCCTGCTGGGCGAACAGCTCACCCCGTCCGGAGAACGTTACGACATCCAGTTGAAAGGCTCCGGCCAGACACCTTTTTCCCGCGCCGGTGACGGCCGTGCCCCGCTCGCAGCAATGCTGCGGGAGCACATCATCAGTGAGGCGATGTTCGCCCTCGGCATCCCGACCAGCCGCAGCCTGG
>JAFDBS010000193.1 GCA_019313185.1 Deltaproteobacteria bacterium
AAACACCTTGGGCCCAAAACGGACGTGAGACACGACGCTTCCGCCGCGCTGGGCCATACCATGGACCTCAGCTTTTTTCACATCATGACCAGCGCCCAAGAGAACTTCCGACAAGACTTCACTCGCCAACAGTGTCCCGTGCCCTCCAACCCCGACCATTAAAATGTTGGTTATCTTTTGATTTTGATCAGTCATCATCCACTCCAAAAGCCCCAAATTTGCAAACCTGAGCACAAATCCCGCAGCCGGTACAGAGCAACTTGTCAACCTTGGCGTAGCCCTTGTCTTGGCCTCGTCCGGTTCCCATTCGATCGCAGGGCAGCCAAGCTTCAAGCAGGCCCGGCAGGCCGTGCATTGATCGGCGTCGACAAACAGCGGGGCCTTACGTTCAAACAGGTCATGTTTAATCAGGACACAAGGACCACGGGTAATCACGACAGCTACTTCAGGAGCGTCCATCGCAGCGCCAATCGTTTCCCGCGTTTTTTCAAGATCATAAGGATCGACCGATGCCACATGCCGGACGCCGACAGCCCGGCAAAGTCCCTCGAGATCCACCTGGTAAGTCTCTTCACCGGCCAGGGTATAGCCGGTAGATGGATGGTCCTGCCGTCCGGTCATGCCGGTGGTCCTGTTGTCCAGAATAATCACGGTCGCCTTGGATTGATTGTAAACCATATCCATCAAGCCGTTGATACCGGTATGCAGAAACGTCGAATCTCCGATCACGCCGACGACCTTTTTCTGTTCAGCAGGAGGAAGCACCTTGGCCAGGCCGGTCGCATTGCCAATACTCGCTCCCATGCAAATACAGGTGTCCATCGCCGACAATGGTGGCATGAAACCTAATGTGTAACAGCCGATGTCGCCGGTAACAAATGCCTTGAGCCGATTTAAACCATAAAAAACCCCACGATGCGGGCAACCGGGACACATGTTCGGCGGCCGCGGAGGCAACTGTTCTTCAATAGGCGTCAGACTTGGAGGACTGATGTTAAATGCTTGCCGTAAACGCCCTGGACTGAGTTCACCGCACAGGGGAACCTTTTCTTTACCGACGACATCAATCCCCATAGCGCGCACCTGTTCTTCGATAAACGGGTCGAGCTCTTCAATAATGTAAATCGTTCCGTAGCGTGACGCAAAATCACGAATCAACGCTTTCGGTAAAGGATGAACCAGGCCGAGCTTAAGAAAAGCAGCGTTGGGGAAAACTTCCCGTGCGTATTGGTAAGCGACTCCGGAGGTAATAATGCCCAAGTCTGTCGATCCTTCTTCTATCCGATTAAACGGTTGGGTGGCGGCCCAGTCGGCCATCTCCGCCAATTTTTTCTCGATGACGGGATGGCGCTTTCTGGCATTTCCGGGAAGCATTACAAATTTCTCCGGGTTTCGTTGCAAGGATGTTGATGCAAATTCGGCTTCCGGTTCACCCAATGTGACCACCGATTTGGAATGAGAGACCCGTGTCGTGCTTCGGACCATAACCGGCGCGTCAAACTGTTCACTCACCTGAAAAGCCAAACGGGTGAAATCAAGGGCTTCCTGACTGTCTGACGGTTCGAACATCGGAACTTTGGCAAACCGGGCATAGTGGCGACTGTCCTGTTCGTTTTGAGAAGAATGCATTTCAGGATCATCCGCAACGACCAAAACGAAACCGCCACGCACTCCGGTGTAAGCAAAGGTGAACAACGGGTCCGCTGCGACATTGACGCCGACATGTTTCATGGTGACCATGGTCCGGGCGCCACCCATACTCGCGCCGATACCGACTTCGAACGCGACCTTTTCGTTCGGGGCCCAGGATGCATCGATCCGGGGATAATGGACCATGTTTTCCAGGATCTCGGTGGATGGGGTCCCAGGATAGGCAGAGGCCACCTGCACTCCTGCTTCGTAAGCGGCTCTGGCAAAAGCTTCATTACCCGAGAGAATTGTTTTCTGCATAAAATGTCCTCTATTTTTATGATTTAAATCAATGGCTTGGAAGACTTCTAAGCTGTGCAAAAAGGCTTTCAATCATAAAGAATTCCGCATGGCAAGTCAATCCAGGACCGCAATTATTCACCTTCTGCCAAACTGAGCAGACAACCTTCGAGGATACCGAAATCACTGACGAGCAGTTCGTTCGCACCAATCATGTCCATGGTACTCAAAACGGTTTCAATCCCGGTCACAATCAGGTCGCCTCGCCCGCGCTCGACGCCGGGCAGACACTCTCGCTGTTCGAGAGTCAGAGGGGCAAGAGTGTTGTAAAGATGATGAATCGTCAGTTTGTCCAAACGGTAATTATTGACGCGTCGCCAATCATAGCTGTCCATCTTTTGGTCGAGCGCGGCCAACGTCGTGACGGTACCGGCTGTTCCCACCAAAGCAAGGTCGCTAAAGCATATTGATAATGCGTTGCATTGCTGAGCAAGCTCATTGTCAACAGCGGCAAGCTCTTGATTGATGTGGTGTCTTCGCACCTGCGTGTCGCGATAGCTTTCTGTCAAGGAGACAACACCGAATGGCCGACTTGCGAGCCAAACCGGCCGGCCACATGAGTGCAATACAAATTCGGTGCTGGCTCCACCTATATCGACGATGAGAACATGCTTCGGAATGGGGTCAAGAACAGACAGGACGCCAAGCGCGGTCAAGCGTGCTTCTTCACTGCCCGAAATAATTTCCAAAGGCAGGCCGGTGACACGATGAATCTCTTTGGCAACTTGATGGCCATTGCAAGCTTGCCGAAACGCTGCCGTTGCAACGGCTTTAATCTCTAAGACCTTCTCTTGACGACAAATCTCTGTGAATTCGCGTAAAGCT
>JAFDBS010000194.1 GCA_019313185.1 Deltaproteobacteria bacterium
ACTTTTCCTATAGAATAAATCAATTTAACCCGTCGGTCAGCCTTCTGCTCCACGCCTATCGTTCTGGATACCCATGGCTTAACATTTCTGCAGCAAAGGCTGTCCCATTGGTGACTTTATTAACCGGCACCGATGTTAATCAGGGCCTCGCCGATCCGGTGCAACAAAAAACCATTCGGACCGTTCTGAGCCGGTCCAACATTATCTTGTTGCAAAACCGCAAACTGTTCAGGCATATCCTTGCTTTTGATGAATCGCTTTCGCAAAAACTATTTTATTTGCCTCCCGGGGTTGAGTTAGGTTCAGCACCGTGCGATCTACGCCGGAGAATCGGCCTGTCTGAGAAAACCCTTCTGTTTTTCTGCCCTGCTGGGATTCGTCCTGTCAAAGGGGTGTTGTCATTGCTGGAAATGTGCGATCTTGTTGCTCAAGAACGTCACGATTTTCACATCGTATTTTCCGGCCCCATCTTGGATGAAGCTTACGCGGACGCTTTTTTCAAAGCTCTTGAACAACGGCCTTTTGCGACATATTTAGGAATCATTGAACCTCAAGCCATGGCAGCGGCGATCAAGAGCGCCGATGTGATTGTCAACAACTCCGTTGCCGAAGGTATTCCCAACAGCTTGATGGAGGCCGCCCGGCTGGGTGTACCAATCCTCGCCAGGGAGATTCCCGGGAATGCTGAAATTGTTACCCACCCTGACATAGGAATGCTCTACCAGAACCCTAATCTGTTCAAGGTTCTGGTTCTAAGGTTGTTCCTTGACAGAGAGAAACCCAAACAACCTCATATTGCAAACCCAACTCTTTATGATCCACTTCACGAGGCCGAAGTACTCGAACGTCAGCTGAAAAATGCCGTCTTGTGTCTCCCGCATGGACGAATCGTCTGAAATCGCATATCATTTCATGTAAACCATATCGATCGTAGATCTAGGAGAGTCCTTTGCGAAAACGTCTAGGCGATTATCTGTCCCCGGCCGCCAAATACTGGATCTTTCTCGTCGGAATTATTTCCATCATTTTTACGGTGATTTTTGGCAGTTTTATTGCCTCCTACCTTAATCTGGCACCGGAAGACAAGATCTTGGTGCAACGCCTTTTCGACAAGTTAATCCCTTTTCCATTTTTAGGCTCGATGATACTGATTGTGATCATTTGTACACTGGTGAGTCTGATTTTTAATTATTACATCATCCCGGTCTTGAGAATGGCCGAACAGACCCGCTTGATCACTTCAGTCAACCCCGATCACCGCATTACAACCAAAGGGGCACGTGAACTGAAGCAGCTAGCTGAAATCATAAACGAATCGGCAGATGCCTACCAACGCCTGCAGACAGAAATCGATGATAAAATTCAATCGAAAAATCTGGCTTTGAAGCAGGAGCGAAACCGTTTAGCCGCTCTGATGTCAGAACTGCCAAACGGCGTTGTGGTCTGCAATTACGACGGTACTATATTGCTCTACAATCGCAAGGCCCAAGAAATGCTTGGCCATGAACCGGTGTCCAACAACACGGAAACCGAACTTGGTGGTTCGGTCGGCCTTGGTCGTTCGATTTTTGGGGTTTTAGACCGCGAACCCATCGTGCATACCCTGGAAGTGATGAACCATAGTTTTGCCCATGGTGAGGTCAAACCAGCACTTGGCTTGATGACCAAACTCTGCGGTCAACGTTTCATTCGGGTCAACATGGCTGCGATTTCAAATCAAGAATCTGACAACAATCAGATCTCGGGATTTGTTCTAACCCTGGAGGACATTACTGGCGAAATTGATGCCGAGGGCGCCCGCGACCGTCAGTTGCAAGGGTTAATCGATGCCGTTCAAAACTCCTTGGGTAAAATTCACAGCGGGATATCTGAAATCTGCCAAATGCCAGGTACCGGTGGTGATGCTTGTGATCGCCATCGAAATGCAATTGCAAGGGTGACGGATGACCTTGAACAACATTTGGCATTGGCTCGAGAACTTTACTCACAGCATCGCCAGGCTTATGGCAATCGCGAAAACGTTTTGGCTGAGTCGCTGCTCGCCATTCTCAAGAGAAGCCTGCATGATCGGTTTGGACTGGCCGTTGAAACCCAACTGTCTCACAACTGTTGGCTTGACATAGATAGCTACAGCATCGTCCAAGCATTTACGAACTTGGCTGGTATGCTCAAATCAGAACATCAGATCAAACAAATCTTGTTATCACTTAACAAGCCTTCGGATAACTTTATTCAATTGAAAATTACCTGGTCTGAGCGGGGTATTCCTTGTGCATCAATCCGTGCGTGGCTAGAAGGACCACTCTTTATGGATTGCGATGGAACGTCAAGTAGTCCGGGGACAATTATCGCGATGCACAGTGGAGCTGTGCACCTCGGGGAAAAGCTAACGGAGCAATGCAACGAGATTCAGATCACGCTGCCCATGGCCCTGACTGAACAGAGCGAAACTTTACGTTCATTAGTTCAGCCACGACCGATTTCTTACGAATTCGACTTGTTCCACCAGCCAGGCCAAAAAGCTCTTGCAAATATTCCCCTGAGCAAATTGAGTTATGTCGCCTTCGATACAGAAACAACCGGTTTGAACCCCACCGAAGGGGATGAAATCATCCAGATTGGCGCGGTGCGAATTGTCAACGGCCGTATCTTACCTAACGAAGTCGTCGACCAGCTAGTCAATCCCAAGCGCCCGGTCCCAAAATCTTCAGTGGCTGTGCACGGGATTTCAGCAGAGTTGCTTGAAAGTCAGCCTACCATAGAGGAACTGCTTCCCCGGTTTTCACAATTTGTCAAAGGATCGGTTTTGGTCGCCCACAATGCAGCTTTTGACATGCGCTTTCTCCAACTCAAAGAATCTGCAACAGGTATTCGTTTTGACAACCCAGTTCTCGATACTCTGCTTTTGTCGTCAGTGGTTCATCCGCATCAGGAGGGCCACTCTCTCGATGCCATCGCAGAAAGAATGAATATTAAAATTCTTGGTCGGCACACCGCTCTTGGCGATGCGTTGGTCACTGCGGAAGTCTTGTTAAAACTTCTTCCGCTCCTCGAAGCGGAAGGCATTGTCACTCTCGACGACGCATTGCGAGCTTCGGAAAAATCGACTTATGCGAAGCTGAAATATTGAGAGGCAACCAATGACATTGCCGTTTGACTACCGACCTCTTGAGGCTGCTGCGTTGGAAACACTGGGCAAATCCATTAAAGAACCCTTGATTAATGAGCTGACCCGCCAAAATATTGAGCATACGTTGATCAGCGACCTTGATAGCATTTATCTGCCACTGGCTGACTTTCTGTATCAAGCCACAAAATCACAGGCCGGCTCTTTGGTTGTCGGTGTGAATGGTGCCCAAGGTGCCGGAAAATCGACTCTTTGCAAACTTTTAAAAATTATCCTCGAACAGGGATTTGATTTGCGCGTCTGCGGATTTTCAATCGATGATATATATTTAACACGTGCAGAGCGCTGCACTTTGGCTAAAACCGTCCACCCCCTTTTGTTGACCCGAGGCGTTCCGGGTACTCATGATGTTGCTATGGGGTGTCAGTTGCTTGACCAGTTGCGTGTGGCAAAAGCCAATCGAACCATCGAGATACCTCTTTTCAATAAGGCACTCGACGACCGTTATCCTCGCTCAGAATGGCTCAAGGTATCCGGGCCGTTCGATTTGATCTTGTTCGAAGGTTGGTGTGTCGGCGCTAAGCCCCAAGATGAAAAGGCCCTGAGAAAGCCAATTAACTCTTTGGAAAAAAATGAAGATCCGGATGGAATCTGGCGTCGTTATGTGAATTGGCAACTCAAGGACAACTACGCCAGGCTGTTCGTTCAGCTGGATTTTCTGGTTATGCTCAAAGTGCCGAATATGGAGAGCGTTTTCCGCTGGCGCAGCTTGCAAGAGTCAAAACTGGCGGCTAGTGTTGACCCCGGACATTGTTCCCGGATAATGAGTCCGTCATCGCTGGAAACCTTTCTTATGCACTATGAACGTCTGACCCAATCTATGCTCGAAGAGATGCCGACCCGGGCCGATGTTGTATTAGCCATCAATCAAAATCATCGTATCGACACCTTAAGCTTTCGACAATAAGTCACATCAAAAATTTAGTCTAACTTTATATTGACAGTTTCATTTGTGGGTTCCCTTTAGCTTCGCTTAATTTATTGTTTTTTCTTGAATTAATAGTAACTTAGATTATGATATGAAGACGCTGAGCATCACGATCGGCTGGAAAGGAGCATACAATGAAGAGGGAGAGCGAACATAAAAAGTTGACCCGGGAGAGTAGTCGGCAGAGTGAGATTTACTTTAGAGCCATGGATCCAAACTCGATTGTCATTGGTTGTGACAACTGTGTTTATAGACAACAGGATATCGATACCTATCCATGTGCCAAGTGCCATACACGGCATTGATTGAAACTAAAATGTCCTGATAATCTACGGCCTTTGCATTTTATGCAAAAGCCGTTTTTATTTTTAATGTTTCTAACTGAGTTATGGATGTAAATATGGAGTAGAATTCCTATGCTGGACATTGCTGTAAAACATCTTTAGTTGACTAAAAGTCATGAAGCGACTTTGAAACTAGAAAATTCGTTGAATCCGATAGGACTTTATGATAATTACACAAGCCTCTGAAGAAATTTCGCCACCCTAGCTCAGCTGGTAGAGCAACTGATTCGTAATCAGTAGGTCGTCGGTTCAAGTCCGATGGGTGGCTCCA
>JAFDBS010000195.1 GCA_019313185.1 Deltaproteobacteria bacterium
GTATGGCGATGAAGGGCCGTTTTCGCACAGGGAGCGAGAGTCATGATGCGGACTCTGACATTGTCCGTGTCGATCAGCGTGTCGGGTTTGCTCATAATGGCCATACCGATAGCATATCACGTTGCGTACGGTTTAATTCTAACGGTCGACGGCATCTATGCAAGGTGTTCAAGCGTCTAAGATGGGGCCAGAGCGCCTGCCAAATGATTTTAGCCCGATGCGCGGCGATAACGGGTTAAGATTTCCAGCTCGGTATCGGTCAAAACGTCGATGGGGATGACGTGGAAAATGCTTTGTCTCGGGTAAATCATCACCAGTTCGGGAAAAATGTCCAGTCGGTGGAGGTCATCGAATTGGTATCGGGAGTGGCCGTGCTCCGAACGGAATTGAACCTCCGTCTCATTGATCAGGACGTACTGTGTTTTTTGGAGTTGCGGGTTGCCTCGATAATGGCGCTGATGATTCAGCTTGTTGATCAAGGGCGCAAGCACGAGAAAGTAGAAACTGAGACCCAGATAAACCAGTAAAACCGAGAGCAGAATGTTTTTATCAAAGTCATGGGCTGCGGCGAGACCCAATGGAATGATCACGCAGATAGCCACAACCCACTTGGTTGTTCGTCGCTGCGCGTAGGCCATGGCCTGGACATAAATCTCTTCGCTGATTCGATAGGCGGTCATAAGCGGGTTTGAACCGTTTGATCGATAATCCGATCAGCCAGGGTCATTATAGGTGCGTTCCCGAAATGCAACACCAAGCTCATCAGCGACCTTGCGGCAGGCGGCCATGTCGACCCCAGGAAGGGTAACCGCGGTGGCGGTGACGCTTGGGATGTATCGTTTTGCTTCCAGAAGAAACTGTTGGATAGCACCATACGCAGCCTCGCCAAACTCTGATTGACAAATGTCCTGATACTGCTCCGCGTCGGGAGCGTTGAGCGACACACTGATTGCATCGACCAGGCCGTCAAGTTCTGGCAGGACGTTGCGCCCGTGCAGCAGGTTGGCTTGCCCGTCCGTATTGACCCGGACCTTGATGTTTCGTTGTTTTAGCCAGTGCGCCACGTGTTTGACCACATCGAGCCGTATCAGTGGTTCTCCATAGCCACAGAAAACGACTTCGTCGTATGGTGACGGGTCGCCAATCGCAGCAATCACGTCGTCACCACTCGGTTCGCGCTGCAAACACAGCTGATGTCCCTTAACCGTAAAGTCCATGAATTTTGCACAGAACGTGCACCGGTTAGTGCACCGGTTGGTGATGTTGAGATACAGGCTGTTGCGGATGACATAGGCGATACGACCTGTTTGATCGATCTGTCCAATGCCAAAAAGCCGAAATGCGTTCAGGGTGGTGATTCGTGCGACATCCTCAACCGATAACGATTTAATCTGTGCCAGGCACTCCGCAGTCTGTCTGACATCCGCGGGCTCGCACCGTTTGCCCCGCCGGGATTGAGGGGCGAGATAAGGACAGTCAGTTTCGAGGAGAACGGCCTCACAGGGCAGGCTTGCAGCGACTTGGCGCAGGGCCTCGTTTTTCGGATAGGTCAGTGGCCCGGCAAATGAAATCAGAAAACCAAGATCGACACAGGTTTGTGCCATGGCCAAGTCACCAGAAAAACAGTGGAGAACGCCGCCGACTTGATCGGCACGTTCTTCTTTGAGAATTGCGACCACCTCTTCATGGGCATCCCGATCATGGATGATGAGCGGTTTGCCAAGGGTTTTCGCCAGACGGATATGGTTTTTGAACGCAGTGCGCTGTACATCGCGAGGTGAGCGATCGCGATAAAAGTCAAGCCCGGTTTCTCCAATGGCAACAACCTTCTCAACGGCCTCGGCCATGCGGCCCAATTCGTCCATGGCAAGGCGATCGGCCGTGCTGGCATCGTGAGGATGGATGCCGACGCTTGCATAGATGTCCGGATACCGCAAGGCAATATCGATGCAGTCACGAGAGCTGTCCAGATCACAGCCGACCGTGATGACCTGACGAACACCGTGCTCTGCAGCGCGCAAGACCACTTGGTCCAAATCGGCTTGAAACCGCCCGGAGTCGAGGTGAGCGTGCGTATCAACCAGATGTGTTTGCCTGTGTGTCATCACTGTGGTTAGGGCATGCTTGCCAACGGGGTTGAAATGCTGAGCATTTGTAAAACGGCAAGGTCGAGACCAGCTCTGCCTTTTGCGAGGGGATCACGTGGTATCAATTCTGGGGAACAGCGGCTCGGTTTTGCTGATAAGTGTGCCGGGCTGCATGCGTCCCCACGAATCCTGGCCTTCCAGCTGAAGGTCATGAGGATCAAGGCCGAGAATGGTGTCAATTTTTGCCCCGGTTTGTGGCATGAAAGGCTCGATCAGCAGGCTGATCAAGCGTACCGATTCGATCAGGTTGTAGAGAACCGTGCCGAGGCGGTTTGTCTGGGACTCCTCTTTCGCCAACGACCATGGAGCCATCTCGTCAATATATTTGTTGGCAGCACTGACCAGTTCCCAGATTGACTGAAGCGCTTTGTTGAATGCCAGGTCGTTCATCTGCTGGTCAATTGAATCGAGACGGCCCAAAAACGCGTCTTTCAGTGCTGTGTCATGAGCAGTGGGTTGGTCCGGGACCGGCAAAACACCGTCAAAGTATTTATTGAGCATGGCAGTCGATCGGCTGACGAGATTGCCGAGATCGTTGGCCAAGTCGGAATTGATCCGATGGATTAGCGCGGCATGCGAGAAGTCACCGTCTAGACCAAATGGCACCTCGCGAAGCAGAAAATAGCGAATGGCATCGACGCCATATTTATCGATCAGCATATTCGGCTCGACAACGTTGGCCAGGCTTTTGCTCATTTTCTGGCCTTCAACCGTCCACCAGCCATGGGCAAACACCTTGTCGGGGAGGGGGATCCCGGCGGCCATCAAGAACGTTGGCCAGTAAACCGTGTGAAAACGGAGGATGTCCTTGCCGATCACATGAACGTCACAGGGCCAAAATTGCTGGAAATTGCCGTCGTCATCCTTGGGGAAACCCAGTGCGCTGATATAGTTGGTCAAGGCGTCGAACCAAACGTAAATGACGTGTTTCTCATTGTTTGGTACTGGAATGCCCCAGGAAAAAGTCGTTCTGGAAATGGACAGGTCGCGCAAGCCCTCGCGAACAAAGCTGAGGATTTCGTTCCGGCGTGTTTTCGGTTGAATGAAGTCCGGGTTGTCCTCGATGTGTTTGAGCAGCTGCTCCTGGTATTGACTCATACGAAAAAAATACGACTCTTCTTTGAGCTTGTCAGTCGGACGGCCACAATCAGGGCAGTTCCCATCGAGAAGCTGGGTTTCCGTCCAAAATGTTTCACACGGCGTGCAATACCAATCCTCATATTCTCCGAGGTAAATATCGCCCTTTGCTTCAATGCGTTTGAAAATTTCCTGGACAGCCTCTTTGTGCCGCTCTTGCGAGGTGCGGATAAAGTCGGTATGGGAGATGTCGAGCTTGTCCCAGAGAGATTGGAAGCGCTTGACAACCCGATCCGCAAGCTCTAGAGGGGTTTCGCCCTTAGCATGGGCGGCTTTTTCAACTTTTTGGCCGTGCTCGTCTGTGCCGGTGAGAAAGAAAACCTCATAGCCGCGCGAGCGCTTGTAACGGGCCATGACATCACAGGCCAGCGTCGTGTAAGCATGGCCGATGTGAGGGACATCATTGACGTAATAGATCGGCGTCGTGATGTAAAATGATTTGCGGCTTGTCATGACTTGTCGCCTCCCTGAGGTTTCTGTTGCTTCGAACGGCGCCTCCCGCGTGGACGCCTGCGGCGCCGCTTTTTGGTCGCAGATTGATCGTCTTGCTCACTGTCCCGGGCGGACCGGGGTTTGTCTTTGTCAGATGCCGGCTTGCCAGATTCCGGTTTTCCGGACGACGGTGATGCGTCTTTGGCGGGTTTGGTCTGCCCCTCGCTTGGTTTTTGCCTGGTCGGACGACGGCGATTCGTGCTCGAACTCTCCCGTCCTGGAGCAGGCCGTTTCGCTTGCGGTTTTTTCTGGCCGGACTTGTCCTCAGCATCGGGTTCGGTGGGGGGCGTTGCAGGGCTGCCTGATTCAAATTCCGCCATTGTGATGGTGCAGTTGGCTCCATCTTCAGATTTCAGGGACAGCTTGCTGCAAATCACATTCTGGCTCGCCACTGTCCACTCTTTGTCGTTCCAATGCACTCTCTTGCCACACTTGGGCATCCCTTTTTTGAGCGAACAATACGTTTCATATTCATAGGACAGGCAGCAGAGCAGTCGTCCGCATTGACCGGAAATCTTGTTTGGGTTTAACGCCAAACCCTGCTCTTTGGCCATCTTCACCGATACCGGCGAAAATTCCGTAAGGTAGGTGCAACAACAGAGCTCCCGACCGCAGACACCAAGCCCGCCGACCAGCTTAGCCTCATCTCGAACGCCGATCTGACGCATTTCTATGCGGGTGTGGAAGTACCGGGCGAGGTCCTTGACAAGTTCACGAAAGTCAACACGGCCGTCTGCCGTGAAATAAAAAATAATCTTTGAACCGTCAAACGCATATTCCGCACGAACCAGCTTCATGTCCATCTGGCGTTCTTTGACCCGCGCCTGGCAATAGCGGAAGGCGTCGGCTTCGCGCGCTGCGTTGTTGTTCGCCATGGCGAGATCATCGCTGCTTGCAATGCGCAGGATAGATTTCAAGCCGTCCGGAGCCTGGTCCGGCTCGATGTCCCGGGGGTGGTCGACCACGGTTGCCAGGGCACGACCGCGATCCGTTTCTACGACAACGCTCTGGCCAGGTTCAAGGTCCAAGCCCTGGGCATTGAAGTCATATTGCCGACCGGCGGTCTGGAATTTTACAGTAGCGATTCGTATCATGTTCAATTCATCGGTCATCATCAGGCGGTCAGCCGCAGAAGTAAAACTTCCATAGCCAGTTGCCGGTTGACATTTCGTTCAAGTTGGCGCTGGGCGGCAAACAGCGAATCGAGCTTGGTCAGGACAGACGGTAACGATTCGTTGCGCGCAACCCGTTCGATTTTCGCCTGCAGGTCGCGATTGACAAAGTCATGTAGGGTGCCGCCATTCAGTTGGCGTATGACGTCCTGATAGAACACCTGGAAAATTTCAAGAATTTCCGGGAGCACAGCCTTGTCTGCAGCCAAATGTTCGGCGAATTCCAAAATAGGCAAGATACTGCCTGCAGAAAGACCCGTCAAGGTTTTTAGCAGTTGGCGGCGCTGGTCGAGAAACAGCTCTCGATCTTTACCAAAAGCTTTTTTAAAACTTCCCTCCGCCAGCGCAGCCAGGATATGGGCTTCATTGGGCTCGAGGTCAAGCTGTCTTTCCAGTTCGTTTTGAATGCGGCTTGTCGGGTGCCGGTGGAAAGGCAAGCGTTGACAACGGGAACGGATCGTTTCCAAAAGGCGGTTTGGATGCGCAGTTAAAAGAATAATTAACGCGTTGCCCCGCGGTTCCTCGAGCGTTTTCAAAAGAGCGTTTGAGGCACTGGCTGTCATCAGATCAGCCTGGTCAATCAAGCAGATCTTTCTGGAGGCTTCCAGGGGACGAAAGTTGAGCTCCCGTTGGATGGACCGAACGTCCTCAATCTTAATGGCGGAACCCGAGGCTTCGAGAAGGTGAAGATCGGGATGATTGTGGTGATCAATCTTTCGGCATGCCGCACAATCGCCGCAACCGCGTTGTTCATGGCAGACGATCGCCCGCGTCAAAGCCAAGGCCACCAGGCGCTTGCCGATACCGTCCGGACCGGAAAAGAGGTAAGCATGGGCCAAGCGATTCCGGGCCAGGGCTTGCAGCAAGATCTCTTTTTGGCGGTCATGCCCTAAAATCTGGTTGAATGTCATTCTGATAGCTCTCGTCGGGTTCCGTGACTCAATGCAGCTGTGGATGCATCGCACCGTGCTGACTGACCGGTGTGACACTCTGCATTCGCTCTCTAAATTAGCAAAACGTTTTGAGATGAATAAAGAGATTTTTCGCTTCGGCTGACATATCTAAAAATGTGTTGCCAAATCCGTTGTGATCATTGCACAGTCAGCAGGAAATGCCAAGCTGTCCTTTAAGGTGAGAAGAGAGTTCAATCACAGCCGGCACAGCCCTGCTGCCGAGAAGATGCCATGGCGGGAGATATCGTGTCTGGAGACGTGGACAATTTTAGTATGGTGGCAGGCGCTGGGTGCTGTCTGCCGGACGGGGGTGATCGTTGCTATCTCAAATCATCTCCTGTAGGATAAGATGCGAGACATTTAAGGAAAGACAGGAACGGTCAATGCAGTCTTTCGATGTCAATCAAGAACCCTGGACAACGCTGCAGACGCGGCTGGATTACCGGTTTCGACGGCCGGATTTGCTCTACGAAGCCGTCTGTCACCGATCCTACGTCAACGAGCAGCCCGACGCTGGGGTTGCCGATAACGAACGCCTCGAGTTTCTCGGCGATGCCGTCCTCGATCTGATTGTTAGCCAGGAGCTTTTTCTGAGCTATCCAAAAAGTCAAGAGGGAGAATTGACCCGGATCCGCGCTGAGGTCGTCGCAGAACCAAGCCTGGCTGCCATGGCCCGATCCCTTGACCTTGGCCTGTGCCTTCTGCTCGGGCGCGGTGAGCGATCCAGCGGCGGTTCTGATCGGTCCAGCCTGCTCGCAAACACTCTGGAAGCTCTTTTGGGCGCAGTTTTCCTCGATGGGGGATTGCCCGCGGCAACAAAAGTGATTAAGCCTCTGATTAAACCACGGATCATTCATGCCTCAAAACATGCCGGACATGACTTTAAAAGCCGCCTTCAAGAATATTTGCAGGCCCATAAAGGCGGGCCGCCACAGTATATTTTGTCTGGCATGGAAGGTCCGGATCATGATCGGCATTATACGGTTCAGGTCATGATTGATGGCCGCGTGCATGGCCAGGGTCACGGCCGCACCAAGAAGGGTGCGGAACAGGCGGCTGCCAGGGTGGCCCTCAAGACTCTCGAGGTCGATTAATGCGAATTTACCCCGTGTTTCTCACCAATCAAGGTTGTCCATCGAGATGTGTATTCTGCGCGCAGGACCGGACCACTCATGGAAGCCCTGAATCGACGCCCCGTTCTGTGAAGGCCTTTCTTGACGGCCAACTGCCTCAATACGGGACGGGTGAAGTGGCTTTTTACGGGGGTTCATTTACGCTGTTGTCTTCCGCTCTGCAGGCCGACTATCTGGAGATAGCTCAATCCTTTGTCAAGGCAGGTCGCGTTGACGGTATCCGTGTTTCGACCCGTCCGGATGCTCTCGAGGATCACCAGTTGTCTCGGTTGGCTGCAGCCGGGGTGACGACCATTGAAGTCGGTTGCCAAAGCTTTGATAACAGGGTTCTGTCCGCCTGCGGTCGCGATTATACGGCAAAACAGGCCGTGGATGCGATCCGCCGTTGCCGTTGTTCTTCCTTCCGGATTGGCTTGCAGCTGATGCCGGGATTGCCGGAGGCCTGCCGCGATGAAGCGATGATTTCATTATCAACGGCCTTGAAGCTCCAGCCTGATTTCCTGCGGATTTATCCGACGGTTGTTATTGCAGGGACGCGACTGGCCAGGCTTTGGCGTGAGGGCAGATATCAGGCATGGCCCCTTGAGGATGCAGTTGATGTCTGTGCCGACATGTTGCTGGCGTGTCTGAAGAACGGCGTGCCTGTGATCCGCATCGGACTTCAGCATGACCGCAGCCTCGAGGACAACCTGCTTGACGGACCCTATCACCCTGCATTTGGTCAACTGGTTCGCTCCCGATTATGGCGTCGCGCAGTCGATCGTGTTCCCGGTGGCAGCCCGGTTCGAGTCAACCCGAGGGATTTGAGTGATGCCATTGGCCATCACGCCCAGAATCGCTTGTGGCTGACGCAGAAGGGGACCGGCCAGAACATACAGGCCGATCAGAGTGTCGTGCCGGGTTGGCTTGCTGTCGATAAGCAGTCATGGCCAATGAAAGAGTTGGCGCGCGAGGGTCGCTGAATGATGTGTTCTCAAAGGAAATTCCGCTCAGGCTTTGTGGCAATTGTTGGCCGGCCAAACGTTGGCAAGTCGACATTGCTGAATCAGTTGGTGGGCCAGAAAATCGCGATTACCTCGCAAAAACCCCAGACGACCCGGAACCGGATTCTCGGGATTCTGACCGCAGATGACGTGCAGGTGGTCTTTGTCGATACACCTGGCTTTCA
>JAFDBS010000196.1 GCA_019313185.1 Deltaproteobacteria bacterium
AAATCAGGATATGCCCACGTTCACCAACGACCACGACACGCTGGCCCAGAACTTGTCCGTCGAGGAGCAAGGACCGCGCCGCCAACGGAGCAATTTCGCTCTCCTGGGCAATGCAGAATCCTGTGTCGGACGGCAAAATTGAGCTGAAACTGATCAGCAACGCTGTGCCGAACAGCGTAAAAAAACGTTTGTTTTGGGGGCAGGCATGCTCAAGCATTTTGAATGCTCTCAGTTCTGCTGCTGGCACGGCAAAGGCAGGCCTGAAACCATCTGTGCCTGCTCCTGCCTTCGCCAAAATTACCGTCGACCAGAGCGTCTCAGTGCCGCGGGGGTGAATTCGCTCGCTTCGAACGTCACATCAAAATCGTACATTGGATGCTCGTTGTTCAGATTGATGGCAATGTAACGGCCAGATTGAAGGTCGTAATGCACCTCTACCGTGCTCCAAAACGTCGGGACTTCGTAATAATTGATGCAGTGGCCTTCAGAGACTCGCCAAAGCTGATCGCGATTGTCGTATTGGTCCATGGCCAAGATCTGCCAAGAGTCTTCGTCAATGTAAAAAGTCCGCTTTTTATAGATATGCCGCATCCCTTCTTTGAGCGTTGCTTCGACCACCCAGACCCGGTGCAGCTCATAGCGTAAATACTCTGGATTCAAGTGGAGCGGGAGGAGAATGTCTTGATATCTCAACGTATCGCTGTGCAGACGATAACTGTTGTATGGCACATATATTTCTTGCTTGCCGAGCAATTGCCAATTGTATCGTTCAGGACTGCCATTGTACATGTCGACCGTATCGCTTGTGGTCAGCCCGTCGCCGCCTTCTTTTGGGTTATCAAAAGCCACGTTCGGGGCACGCCTGACCCGGCGTTGGCCAGGGTTGTATAGCCAGGCACGGCGGTTCTCCTTGTTTTGGTCCAAGGTTTCATGAACGAGAAGGATTCGCCCAGCAACCCGTGCCGGTGCGAAAATTTCCTGCTTGAACATCGCGATCACGTTTTCGAGGGTCTCTTCGTTAATGCCCTCTTTGTTGTAACGAAAATCGCCTTTTTCATTGAATTCGACCATGGTGTAGTCACCACCACGGGTCATCGGGGCGAGACCGAAATTTCGTTCAAAAGCATTACCTCGCCAACGCAATATATGATTCCAAATCACTTCGATCCCAGTTTCTGGAATCGGGAATGGAATTCCAGCACTTACTCCCGTGACGCCATTGCCCCCGTCAACCAAGCGGGCCTTGGTCGCGGCATCTTTGGTGGCTTGATAAATTCGTTGCGGAGCAGAGGCGCTCCGATGGGTCGGGTAGACATTCATTGAGTAGCTTTCATATGTTTCCAGCATGGCTTTCTGGCCAGCAGTCAACTTGTCAGCATACTGTGCCATGTTCTCCTTGGTAATGGTGAAAAGCGCCTTGTCTCCGGCATAAGGATCGGGATGATGCATCCCTTTTTGATAGCCTGCCGGCGGCTGGGTGATGCCACCGTCCCAAGCGGGGATCGTGCCTTCGGCATTTCCGTTTTTTTCAGCTCCAAGAGGTGTCAGTTCCTGGCCAAGGCGAGCGGCTTGCTCAGTAGAAAGGGCGGCGAAACACAGCCCGTTAAATACTAGGTAAGAAAGCAGTGCAAACCATAATCTGATGATGAAGATTTTCATTTTCCTCTCCCCAGAAAATTAAAAAGAATACTTGATGTTGAAGGAAAGAATATCGCGATCATTGACAAGGTTGTAACGACCAGCACCAAAGAAGTCGGTATAGCTGATATCGGCCGACCACGTTTTCAAATAATCCATGTTAAGACCGAAGGTAACTGCTCTGCGATCTTCCAAAAAACTCCCGCCTGGACCGGGAGAGTTCCCTTCAACGTCGTGAGCCCAAGCAACCAGTGGAGAGAGTGTTATTGGACCAATCGCATTATTGTAATCAAGCTTGGCAACAATTCGATAACCCCATGATGTGTCATCGGCAAAAGCATCAGAGGACTCGGCCGGTTTCCCAGGGTGAGCGACGCCTGGCCCTAACGGGGGGCCGCCTTCAGGCACAACAATTCCCGGAGGGTCGACCGTCACATCAACCGGCGTTGTATTGCCGCTGACATAGGTTGCAGGGCTTTCGAAACGTAACTTGCTTTTTGACGGCATGTTATGCACATAAGTTACGCCAACTTCGCCTAGCATAATAAATTGATCTGCACCAAACATCGGGCCAAAAGTTTTGGTTGCCGTCATTTGCGCTTGACTGATATCAAGTTCTTTATAACCTTGTATTGTTGAATTGAAATCTTGGCCGCCGAGTTGGCTTTTGGCGAAAATTTCTGGACCGAGAGGCGGGGTTGCGGCAGCAAGGAATGGATCCAATGGAGAGATGGCTGCTAAAAGCAGTTCAATGTCATCAACTTGAATTGGAGCATCTTGCCGATAGGAATATTCTCCCTGCAGAGCAATCCCCGTACCACTTAGTTGTGTATTAAAACTTACTCCATAGAGCTTGATGTCTTCTGGGTATTCTATGAAATATCGCGCGGTTGAAGCATAATCACCTGACAAAAAGCCCTGTGCTGTACCCGTTCGTGCACTGATGATAGGTAAGCGGCTATGATAGTTTATAAAATAAAAACCAAATTCAGTTTCATTTAAGGGTGGAACAAAAAGCCGAACGGCTAAACCAAACTGACCGTCATCACTTGCATGATCAGTCGTCCCTCTCGGTACAGCGGGACCGATTGATGGAGGGCCACCAATTCCCGCACCTGGCTCGATGGTATCGGGAATATCTCCCCAGCCAAACATGACCTTATAACCCCCATCTCCGACAAAGTCATTAGTGCTCCAATAGGTTCCGGGTGGATCTACCTCAGTCGGTTCCCAGTTATACTGATAAAAGCCTTCAAAAGTTACATATTCATTCAAAGAGAGTGAGCCAGACACCATGCCCACCGGCACAAGGGCCTCCTTAAGTTCTGAGCCTGGAAGTCGAAACTTGCTAACATCAATAGGGTTGATGGTATTGATGCTGTTCTGGATAAAGGTGCTCTCTCCCCAACTCAACACTTGATCTCCGAGGCGAACTTGACCAAGCGCAGCTCCAATGTCAAAGTCCCACCAGATGTAATTGTCCAAAAAGTAGGCATCGCGTCCAACCAAATCGATCGCATCATCAGACAGCTCGGTCCGTTCGCGACTCCTGCGATAATTTTCAAAGTCTCGGAATGCAGATCCACGAACAAATAGGCCAAAGTTTTGCCAGCGAAGTTCAAGGTCACTGGTGATTTTTGCAACCTGACTGACCAATTCATCGTCTGCATAGTTCAGGTTGCCGTCATCGCCGTTGACGGAATAAGCCCTGCCACCATTCGCTGTGCCAATAATATCCTTGTCCCGTTCCGACATCCGCCAACTCATGCCGTAGGAGATAGTGGTGTCCAGGTTCCCTTCAATCTCAGCCAAGGAGAATTGAAATGCGACTGCTGGGGCGGAACAGAGCAGGATCAGCAAGACAGAAAGGATCGTTTGCCGGAGACCGCAACGCTTGATACCATCTAGAACCATAACAGGACCTCCCGAGTGTCAATAAAGCTTCCCCATTGAAGCGCTTAAGCCCATGACTTCTAGCTGAAAAAAATAGAATGCTTTTTTATATATCAGAAAAATC
>JAFDBS010000197.1 GCA_019313185.1 Deltaproteobacteria bacterium
ACCGTCCATTTCAAGGCCAAAGGCTGCATTTTGCAGGACTGTCATATGGGGCATGAGTGCAAACGATTGAAAAACCATGCTCAATTTGGCCCGGCGGAGCTTTACCAGGGTTTCAGCGTTCATGGCGAGGATATCCTCGCCATCTATCAGAACTCTCCCGGATGTTGGTTCGATAAGCCGATTCAGCATGCGGACCATGGTCGATTTTCCTGACCCGGACAAGCCCATAATCACAAAAATTTCACCGCGCTTGATGTCAAAATTTGCATTTTGCACGCCTACGGTTGCCCCGGTTTTCTCAAAAATGTCTTCTTTGTTAAAGCCTTCTTTCAAAAGCGTCATAGCTTTTTTTGATTGAGAACCGAATATTTTAAACAGGTTCTCGACACGAATTTTGACGTCTTCCATCTGGTTTCCTTTCGAAGCTCTGCTACGGCTGCAAGCAATTTAAACGGTGGGAAAAGGCAACGAGCTGTCTTCGTCAGCAATAATCACTGAGAAAAGGCAGAACCAACGCAACAGTCTTCAAAAATACGTGATTTGATTTTAAAAAGTGACGAGCAACCCGCGACCTGCCGCGAATGGCAATCCATGGCAAGCGTTACTCTGAGGTGATGGAGTTCCTGTGAAAACACCCTGTGAGAGGAAATTTTCTCAACCACTCCGCGGGAAAAGATCGGAACACCCTGGCGGGGTGCCGTCTTCTGTTTTTAACGATTACATTTTAAAGTTAAATGGTCAACAGCTGTTCTTAAAATTGATTGCTGCAGATAGCAGAGGGATTAATCCTCTTCATTTACAGCCATGTCGATCGCTACAGCCAGTCTATGTTCTTCTTCGACACGTTTTAACTTGCGCCTGACCGCATCCTCGACAAACATTTCCTGTGAAAACCCAACGTACAGCGCGTAGACGATCAGTATGAGGACGATAGCGAACGGCAGTCCAGTACTGACAGCTGCCGTTTGCAACGTAACCAGGCCACCGCCGATCAGCAGCACAGCGGCCACCGCCCCCTCCATGAGAGCCCAGAACACCCGCTGGGGAACCGGTGAATCGAGTTTCCCCCCCGATGTGAGATGGTCGACGACAAGTGAACCTGAATCCGAGGAAGTTATAAAAAAGACGGTTACCAGCACAATCCCTACCAAAGAAAGCAAACTTGACATTGGGAAGTAATCAAACATGACGAATAGCGCCGTCGACACATCTGTCTTGACAGCCGTGACGATATCCGCTGCACCCGAAGCCTGTAGCTGTATGGCAGAACCTCCAAATACCGACATCCAAACAAACGACAATAAGGTTGGAATCAGCATCACGCCGAGAATGAATTCACGGACTGTGCGGCCCTTGGAAATCCGGGCAATGAACATCCCGACAAAGGGTGACCATGAAATCCACCAGGCCCAGTAAAAGACCGTCCAAGAACCTTGCCAGTTTGAGTCGCGGAACGTTTCTGTCCAAAGGCTGATCTGGGGTAATTTGGTGAAATAATAACCTAAGTTTTGAGTAAACCCGCTAAGGATAAAAACGGTCGGGCCGGCAACCAGCAGAAACAGCATCAGGAGCCCCGCCAACCCCATGTTCCATTGGCTTAGTCGTTTGACTCCTCCATCCAACCCAGACATAACCGAGAGGGTTGCCATCGCGGTGATTATGAGGATCAAAACGACCTGGGTCGTGACATTGATTTCAATTCCGAACAGATAATTCAAACCTGCATTAACCTGTTTAACTCCCAGGCCGAGAGATGTGGCCAGGCCCATTAGAGTCGCCAGCACGGAAAGGATATCAATCAGGTTGCCCCAACCCCCATGGATTTTATTGCCCAAGATCGGATAGAAGATCGAGCGGATCGTCAGTGGCAAGCCACGGTTATATGCGAAAAATGCCAGCCCAAGGCCGACAATTGCATAGATCGCCCAAGGGTGAAGCCCCCAGTGGAAATAAGTGATTCCCATGGCGGCCTGGGCCGCTTCAGGCGTTCCGCTTTCCACGCCGATACACATCGGAGATGGGGCGCTGTAATGATACATCGGCTCACCAACGCTCCAGAACATCAGGCCGATGCCCATACCCGCACTCAACAGCATGGCAAACCAGGCCCCGGTGGTGAATTCAGGTTGAGCCCTGTTGCCACCAATACGGATATTGCCAAATCGGCTAAAGGCAAAAAAGATCGCGGCAAGGATGAAAATGTTCGCTGAGAGAATCATGAACCAACCGAACGTTTCAGTAATAAAGGACATCGCGTGGGTGAACAGCTCTGCAGCCTCTACTCGAAACATTATCGTCAACAAAATAAAGATGATCAGTACTGCTGAGGAGAGGAAGGTCACATGAGGATGAATATCAAAGCCGAAACCGACCCAGTTGTCTTCACCAGGTTCTTTTTTTTCTGCATCATCATAGAAAGAAGCTGTTGGTCTGATCTGCAATCCTTTGAAACGTTCGCGTTCCTTGATCGCCCTGCGGCGTGCCTCCTTTTCGGCCCTTTTCAGCTTTTCTGCAAGCTCTTGTTTTAAATGAGCGTCTTGTTCATCGACATAGTGGCTCATGTCATCTCCTGTATGTTTGATAGCCAACCAAGAAACTTATAGCCAGTCGCAATTTCAGTTTTGATCATTTCGTTCATCACATACCCTGCACCGATTAAGGTGACGCTCAACACCAGCGTAAAAACGGCGATGACTGTGAGGACCAAGGTATGTTGGTAAAGGTCATGTCGATAACATAGATAAGCCAGATAAAAACAAAGCATTGATAACGGGACCGAAAATAAAACCACCATCATGGCAGATGTCTCAGGCTCTCAAATTAGAAAGAGGCCACTTCGGGGAGGTCATCCAACCAGCCGCCCTTCTCGGTCAGTTCTCGCAACAGGATTCGAGACGTTTCTTCTTCATGCCCGGGTCGGGAATGCAACTGTTTCAATATCAGCTTATTATCGTATTGACCGCAGATTTCGAGCTTGCCGATATCATGGCCGATAATGAATTTAAACCGCTTGGCGTAGCCGTCCATCTGCTGACGTGCGGTATCGACAATGTCAACACCCTCTTTGAGAGGCACTTGAAAATGATGCCTGACCCGTTCGACCGGCATACACTGATAGAGGTAATAGGGGCTGACTCCCATCTCGAGCAAGCCATGCATCAATGCGACTAGAGTGTCCACGTCGTCGTTAATACCCCGGAGGAAGACCGCTTGGTTGTTCAGTGTGATACCGGCGTTGCGCAGCCTTTGTATAGCTTTGGTGGCGGTAGCCGTCATCTCTTTCGGATGATTAAAATGTGTCGGCACAAACAGGCTTTTGCACTCATTGAATTCAGCCAAAATATCGATCAATTCATCCTCGAAAAAGCGCATTGGAAAGACAACGGGCGCACGGGATCCGATCCGGACAAATTTCAGATGATCGATATTTTTCAGGGAATCCAGCATTTTTCTCAGGACGTCGGTTGGCAGAAGAAATGGGTCGCCTCCTGAGATGACCACATTTGAGATCTCTGGATGGTTTGCAATATATTCTGCTGCACCCTGGAAGTTTTTGACCGTCTGTTCGTTAGGAAGCCCAACCATGCGCTTGCGGAAACAGTGCCGACAGTACATTGCACAATATTCAGTGGCCACAACAAGCGCCGTATATGAGTACTTGTGAAGCACACCGTTGCCCTTGTCATGCTTATCGTCACCGTAAGGGTCTTTTGTTGTTTGGCCCATGGCGCCGGCAACAATCAATTCATCATCTTCAGGTATGCAGAGTTTGCGAATTGGATCTTCAGGATCATTGCGGTCGATAAGACTCAGGTAATAGCGCGGGATGTTCATCGGATGCATCTCGATGATTTTATTTAAATTCGCTTTTTCTTTCTCCGACAGGACAAGATATTGGGAAATTTGTTCGACTGTGCTGATGTTGTGTTTGAGTTCTTGCTGCCAGGTAACCTGAGTCCAATCGATCTGGGGGAAATTACGGTCTTTGCCTATGGGTGCTTCTGTGGAATCAAACATTGTTCTCCGTTCGTATAATTGTTGAAAAAAAAACGGGCAGATTGTTCTGCCCGTATTGACTTTGTTTAAATAAACAAACATATTCCGACGCCAATGTCAAATTTGGTTCCTCAGTTCTACAACTCTTGAGCAGAGCCTCCAAATTCGGTTGATTTATGACGGCTAGAATAATTTTTGTGCTAATACGCCTTTTTTAGAAACTGATGATGGGCGATTGTATCAACGACACTGTGCTATGTCCGAACGAGAGAATTGTCTGCTAAGCGCTCTCAAATTCAGCTCAATAAAACCTCGCTTTCATTTGGCCGGCATGGCAACAGTCCGAACGGCTTAACCAAAAACATATGAATCTTAGCAGTCTTGCAGTTTGCCATCATTGGGCCATGAGAGGTCTTGCCAAAGTTCAGAATTGGTAGAGTATCGTCATGCCAACTTCGGCTTCATAATCTTTCCGGGCGATGGGGCTGTCCTGTATATCACTACTGTAATATTCAAAACCGGCCTCACAGATTAGATGGACTTTGTTTGTCAAGTCGCGTCGATCAATAATAGTCAATCCAGATGAACGGTATCCACCATTCAGGTCTGTTTCGGGCAGTCCTGAAGTGACAGATTCCCTTGTCGAAACGCCAAAATCTCGATTCAGAAAATTATCATCGCCGAAAGTCGCGAACAAAAACAGTTCTGTTCCCGAGCCATTCCTATGGTTGCCGAAACGATGACCAATCGCGGCGACTCCCAGCAAACCGAGGTCACTGTCACCAGCCATGACTCGGCCCGCAATCCAGTTCCTCCAATCTGAATCCAGGGACCACCTCACCTCTAATACGCCTGCAAATTCATCATCTTGATCTTCCAAACCGTCTAAACGTCCGTCATCAGAATCATCTGCTTCGCGACCGCTTTCATAGCGAGCAGCGACTTGCAGCAACCAGTTATCGAACATTTTCGCTCGCCAACCCAGTTCTATGCCCTCCCAGAAAAAAAGATGATTGTCAGTCCTCCACTGGATAGCTCCTGCCGGGTCAAGTTCAAACTCGTATTCGTCAGATCCATCGTAAGCACTTTCATATTCGACGCCTAAACCAAGCGCAATGCCCCATCCCTCTCCGCGGGTAAAATCCTTCACCGATGGAGATGGTACCAGAGGCAAATCGGACTCCCCTGCAGACGCAGAGAATGCCCAGCCAATAAAAATGCAACTTACAAACAAATACCTTACAATCATGTGCAGAACTCGAACGACATGCATGAACTGCCTCCTTTTACATTGTGTTTGTGTTTGAATAATTGGGATTGCACTGTTCGTTAATATTCAAATAACATAAAAGGAAAAGGTGACGAGGAAAGATGAATGAACGGGCGTAAGAATTGCACGAATGGGCAGGCCAGCCCCCCCCCAGAAACCCAAAGCTTGTTTGATATCGGCAACATATCACCGACAAAATATTTTGTATCGGTTGCTGCCGGTCTAGGGTTGCTGATCGCATTGGTAACACGTGAACAAGCAACACCGTACGGCATCCTAAGCCACTTTATTCAGTGGCAGGTTCAATCTTTTCTAGCAATAGTTATCCTTTTGGCGACTCATGTGGTTCTGCTCCGTTATATTAATCTCTTGAAAAGAAACCCATGGGCTCAACTGTTTGTTACTGGGCTACTTGGCGGCGTGTTATTTTCAATCCCAGCGACGGCGTTGGATATGATTTTCAAGGTCGACACGCCGTACAATACGTGGGTTGGATTTTTTGAGTCTTGGTCAGATGAAATGGAGGGTGCTTTATTTCCCGTCTGTTTAACGTGGGTGGCGATCAATGCCCCTTGGGTTAGGGGTTTTCGATTGACCCATAGAGAATCGGGTGAGATGACAAGCTCTTCCAAACCGTTTGTGGCTCAAAGAAAACCAGCATTTGCATCCTTAATTAATGATCGAACCTGGGCACCGATTATCTATTTGAAGGCCGAATTGCAATACTTAAAGGTTGTCACCGAAAAAGGCCAGACTCTCATTTTGTACAATTTAAGGGATGCAATTGCAGAGTTGCCTGAGAGCGACGGTATCAAAACACATCGTTCTTATTGGGTCGCTGCGTCGGCGATTAGGGAGTTTCGTGGCAAGGGACGTCAAGGCCAACTGGTATTGAATAACAGTACAGAAGTGCCGGTCAGCAGAAGCAATTTAAATCACATCAAATCTTTTTGTGAGCATCGGGGAATAGCAATCCGATGATTTGTCAATCCGGCAATTCAAAAAGAATTTGGCAAGCCCACCCTAATGCTTTTACGATTTCTTCTCTGTATGGAAATAAAGGTTTTTAAGGTTTCCCAGGAGAGCTTTCAGATGCCCCACTTTTTCGAGGTCAGGTTTGTTGTGACTTCATGCTGAGCACCGCCATCTGATTCAATGTAACGAGCATTTCAGGGTAATTATGAGGTTCTGGCTTGATTCTTTAGGTCAAAAAGGACTGGCTGACAATTACTTGTAATTGATTTGCATGCTTTTCCTTATTCATGATCCACCTAACCAGCGGGTTCGTATTGGCAGGGGTGCTTTTTACAAGAGAAATGATCTGAGACGCAGCCTCTTATTGGAGCAAGTCATCCAATGGTGTGCAACGCCAAACAATTCTCAAGAACAATGCAACTCACTTCCGGCACAACATCATTCAATCAGGCAGCATTTCTTAAAACCCATTGAGTTCTTTGATAAAGTTTACCGCTCTGACTTCCGACCAATAGCATCCTGAGGCCCCGTGCTGAACAAATCCAACATGTCCACCATATCGAGTGATTTCAAGTGTCACCATTGGATTGATGGTACATTCTTCAACAGGGTAACAGCCACCTTGGAGAAAAGGGTCGTCAATGGAATTGATTATCACCGCAGTGACCTTGATATGCTTGAGCCAAGGGCGAGAACTACATTGTGTCCAATAATCCTCTGCGCTTGCGAAACCGTGCATCGGCGCTGTATATTTGTCATCAAAGTCTTTGAAATTTTTAAGTCGACAGAAGTCATGGTCGTCAATCTCTGTAGGAAAATGCATTTTTATCGTTTTTACCTTTTGATGCAATAGCTTTAGAAAACGCTTCATATAAAGAATGTTTTCAAGTTTTGCCAGTGCCAAAGACGCATCGGCCAGATCACAGGGGACAGAAAATGAAATGCACCCTTTGACGCTATCCGAAATGGAATTGGCCCGTTTGCCCAAATACAGCAGACTTAGATTTCCCCCCATGCTAAATCCAATGAGAATGATGCGTTGGTATCTTAAAGAGGCGTGGTGAATAACCGTCTGAAGGTCATCAATCGCTCCATTGTGGGTAAACCGCAACTGGCGATTTGGTTCTCCACTAGACCAGCGAAAGTTCCAGGCAAGAGCATCAATCCCTGCCAGGTTCAGAGCGCGGACCATCCCTTTCACATAATGTCTCTGAGAATCCCCTTCCAACCCATGTGTGATGATCGCGACTGTTTTGCTGCCGGCTCTGACCCAGTCTAGAGCCAGATAATCCTGGTCAGGTGTCACAATGTGTTCGCGTACATAGTCAACATTTTCGACTTTTCTGAACAATGTCGGATAGATTGTGTGGATGTGCCCATTACGAAGTAGCATCGGTGCTGTGTAAGGAGAATTGATCTCCGGTCGATAACTAGGGACTTTGTGTTCTAATCGAGAAAAATTCAAACTCACCCCCATTTCTGACATTTCGGTTTCCAATGGCCTTGATATTTCCTCAAGCGTTGCGATGAATTGTTGTAATTGAACATCAGGTAAGCCAAGACAAGCGCTGACTTTTGGGTTTTTACACCCCGTCTTGAAACAGCATTCAAGACACGGCCATTTTATGCTCCGCAGTCATGGTAGTGTTCATCACGATTTCATATTGGTCTATCATGATTAGGCTGAAATCGTATCGGGTCATGAACGATAACAGACGATTTCACCTGAATTATTTAGAGGGTCTTGACAAGTTTTCTTGCCGCAATTTGCACAGGGTCCCAAACCGGAGAAAATGGCGGCGCATAACTGAGGTCTAGGTCGACCAGGTCCTTAACAGTCATTCGAGCGGTTAACGCTGTGGCAATGGTGTCAATCCGTTTTGCAGCGCCTTCCATGCCAACAATCTGGGCTCCAAGAAGACGGCCACTGTTCTTTTCGCCAAGGAGCTTGACGGTGATCGGCCCTGCGCCAGGAAAATAGCCGGCACGCGTTTTGGCATCAATGGTTGCGACAGCATATTCGTAGCCAAGAGCTTTCAGCTCTTTCTCCTGCAAGCCCGACCGGGCGACTTCCACTTTACAGATTTTGCTGACCGCTGTGCCGACAACCCCAGGAAACTGGGAATCGCCACCGGCCAAATTCATGCCGGCCACGACGCCCTGTTTGTTGGCTACGGTTCCAAGGGCAACATAAGTTGGTTTGCCGGTAATTCGATTCAAAGTCGCAACACAGTCTCCTGCAGCCCAAATATTCTCCGTTTCAGTGCGCATCCGGTTATCCACTTTGATGGCATCCTTCTCGCCAAGTGAAACACCGGCCTTGCCAGCCAGTTCTGAATTTGGCCGTACACCCATACCGAGTATCACCAAATCAGCCGGCAAGGTTCTCAGGTCGGTAACGACGCCTGTTACCCTGCCACAAGAAGTTTCGAAACCCTCCAGGCGTTCAGAGAGGTATAGTGTCACTCCGACATCCTTTAACGCCTTGGAGACCAAAGCTCCCATATCCGGGTCGAGAGTTCCCATGACTTGGCTGCTGCGCTGAACAAGTGAAACCTTGAGTTTTTGCCTGATCAGCGCCTCGGCCATTTCCAGGCCGATGTATCCCCCGCCAACGACAACAGCTTGTTTGGGTTGATGGTTTACCAAGAATTCTCGAACACGAATACCGCTTGCGAGCGTCGACAGGCCAAAAATGCCAGACGAGTTAGCACCTGGAACATCTGGGCAGAAAGGGCGGGCTCCTGTGGCAATCAGAAGCTGGTCGTATGCTTCGGTGAACTCGCAGTTTTTGCGGGATCGGACTGTTATGCGTTGGCTTTGCGGGTCAATCGCCACAACTTCATGTTGGGTCCTGACCTCAATGCCATATTTATCTCTGAAGGTCTCCGGGTTTCGGGCAATCAATTGATCAACATCGTCAATCAAACCTCCGATAAAATATGGTATTCCGCAGGCCGAGTAAGAAGTGAAATCTGTTCTCTCAAACACCAGAATGGCCTGGTCCGGGCGCATACGCCTGATTTTCGATGCTGCACTCATGCCTGCGGCATCACCCCCGATGATCACAATACGGTCTTTTGGCATTTTGAGCTCTTAATTTATGAGCAACAAGCGTCAAGCAACAATTAGGTTATAAGTTTAACTTGTTTCCAGGAACACTCAACAGATCCTTTAAGTGTTATCAGATCAAGCCTTGATGGGCCATTTTATCTTGGTATGATTCTAGGGAGTACAAAAACTTTTTCATCCCGGAATGGCTTGAACGAAAAGACCCCATCGTTTGCAATGGTAACGATTGACCGGAGGTTTTCTGCATGCAGCGGCTAAATATTTCCCATCTCACCGAATATCAATATGTCGACCAGGTGACTCTCCAGCCACACAAATTGCTAGTCCGTCCACGAGAAGGGCCAGAAGTCCATATCGAGTCGTCAAAACTGGCAATTTTTCCTAACCATCAAGTGAAATGGCATCGTGATGTATTGGATAATGCCACAGCCATTGTCGAATTTCTTGAACCCGCTCAAACTCTTTCGATCAGGAGTGAAGTCGTCATTCAGCATTACGAGGAGAACCCGCTGGATTTTTTGATTGAAGAGAGTGCCGTTAACTTCCCATTTCAATACAATCCAGCTGAACAGTCTGACCTGCATCCCTTTCTTCAGTCTGTTTATCCTGGCGATGGCGAAAAAATCAACGCTTGGTTTGACCAAGTTGGGCTCAGTCGTTCTGGCACGCAGACCTATGTCCTGCTTGACCAAATGTGCCAGAGCATCAACAAATGTTTTTCATATATTGTGCGGGAGCAACCCGGAGTTCAATCTCCTGGTCAAACTTTGTATCTTGGGCAAGGGTCCTGCCGTGATTTTGCCACCTTGTTCATCGAAGGATGCCGCAAGCTTGGCCTGGCGAGCCGTTTTGTCAGTGGTTACGCCCATCTTCCCCATAGTGAGCACTGGTCAACGACAACACACGCCTGGGCTGAGGTGTACTTGCCGGGCGCAGGCTGGAAAGGTTTTGACCCGACTGCGGGGGAAATAACTGGAAACCGGCACATTCCGGTGGCTGTAGCCCGACACCCTGAAACAGTCCCGCCGGTTTCGGGAAGTTTCGTAGGTCAAACAAATCCGCCTCCTGCATTGATTGTTGATGTCAGAGTGAAGGCGTTATGAAGACACAGAAGATAGTGATGGTCGACAGACGATTCTGCAGTGCACTTATCCTGAGAAATGTTACCTAGCAAATCTTTCTAAGCGTTTTTGGGTTCATTTGTAATATGTTAACTGGACGCTATTATCGATTCCTCACCATCCAATTTAGACTTTCAAGCTGTGGACCTGTTGCAATCGGGTTGGAACGGATACGATAACGAGGTATGCTCAATGCGACAGCTGCTCTCGTGCAAATGCTCCGAATTTCAGAAAATTGATGACCTGGTCGATGGCAGCATCGTCCTTCATCAGAAAAGGATGACTAACTGGCAGTTCGATATGATCATTCATGCCCTGAAGCTTTGTTCTCTCAACCGAGACTTTGCCATCGTCATCTCCTGGGATAAGCAAAGACAAAATCAAATTAATACTATTTGTCCCGGCAATGATGCCGACCTCAAAGTCAGGTTGTCCGAGTTTG
>JAFDBS010000198.1 GCA_019313185.1 Deltaproteobacteria bacterium
ATAGTAAGAACCTTGCTGATTACAAGCGGGTCAAACGCTTTACCATTCGAGAAGATGAATTCCCTAAAACGACAACACGCAAAATTAAACGTTTTGTGGTTGAGGCTGACATTATCACAGAACACTAACCCTTCGGGAAGGTCATCAACTTCACCTTGACTATTCGTAAAAGACAGATTGCGCTTTTCAAAAGTAATGAAAGGTACAATAATCCTCTCATCAGAAATCAAAGGTTGCCGTTAACCTGTTGAAAACAAAGAGCCTGGAAAATTCATGTTTCCGGGGTCTTTGTTTTGCTAACAATTTAATAATGGGCCTCCGATAGAGCACTTTTTTGTTCAGTGCAGACGCCGCACGCTTATGCATGGCGCTTAGGGCACTCCAGCGCGTACATTAGGAATCGAAGAGCATACAGCCGATTCGCGCCTCTGCAAGTGCAATGTCACCCAAAAACGACAGACTGCACCGCGCTACAATCGATACTTTGGCATAGAGCCTCGGAATGAACTCCTATTTGGTAACGGCTCAACCTTCGCCTCACTTAAATTTCCTGACTTGAGAACAGATTTTGACTGTTTTCGCTGGGGTTGACTGGATTGAAAACAGGTTAGTTATGACAGGTGTGATCGCTCAGCAAGAAATAGGCCTTTACTTCCCGAGGAGAAGGGCTTATGCCGAAAAATCAACAGGTTAACGGTACCACTAGATTAGAAATAAGAGGGTTTTATCACTTATGCATCCTCGCTAAAATAGATCGCATCATGAGGGCAGGCAGGAATGCACAAACCGTCTAAATCACATTTGTCATGGTCTACTTTTGCTTTATTACCAATTATCTGAATGGCTCCATGCGGACACGCCTTCACACATTCACCTGACCCATGGCATTTGGTGTAATCGATAATGATCTTCATCACATCTCCTCTGGGCTGAATTTGTTATCTAATATCAGAAATGACCAAATATGTCAGCATGAATCCGATTATTAAAGCCCTGACTAAGATTTTAATTGTTAGAGGTTCATTCCATTATTATTGTCTGAAAAAGGATAACTTATCCCCCGGGGCATTGTTATGACATTTGGCATTTAAGCAGAGAGGATATTTACGGATCAGAACATTCTATGATTGTTCCGACATTGGCAAAGAAAACTTTATTCGGATAACGAGCATGCAATTGAGCAGCGCGTATCTGGCCTGTACAATGAGATAAGCCCAAGCGATTAAAGGACAGCGTGTCTAAGTAAGAGATGGTCGCTGTAAACTGAGCATCACTGACCGGGCCCAAATGAGTCCCACCGACAACGGCATGTATTGAACAATTTGGCAAATGCTGACGAAAATGTTCAATAGTATTGATAAAACCGGCATGAGCACATCCGAACAGTACAATCAGACCTCGTCCTGTCAACAGAGCAAGAGCCATATCGTCGGGAAACTGGTCTGTTTCAATTCGGCCATTTGCTGAAGTACAAACCAAATGTGAGTCACCTGTTTCTTCAGGGTGCTTGCGGGGAATCCGGCCCGAAATAAAGATGGTTTGAGACAATCGTTGAAAGTGATCAACCCAAATGAAATCGGCCCCTTTGGCTTCAAGCTGTTGGCGTTTGAAAGGAATACTGATATTGCGACGTTCGTGTTGACCCTGCCAGTACCTCTGGGAGAAAATCTGACGGTGAGCGTATACAGGACGACGCCCAATTTGTTCAAGTAACGATTCCAATCCACCGACGTGATCATTATGTCCGTGGCTTAAGACGATTCGATCAATCTTCTTAGGATCAATATCTAACACGGACAGGTTATGCAAAAGGCTATGGCCACGACCGGTATCGAACAACCAATTGTGTTCAGGGGATTCTATGAAACACGCAAAACCATGTTCGCCGATGGCCGGTATTGGGCGGCCCACTGTATTGTCACAAATTATGGTAAGACGCATCAGTCCTTGATCACTTCTTGCCAATTAACTAAAAAGTCTTCATTCTGAAGACAAGAATGTTATAGTCTAGACATGAAAATTGATTGGATAACATACATATTGCTTTGCCTCGTTGCAATCTCCTGCAGACCCCAGACCTCTTCTCAGCAGATTGACGGTCAAACAATCTATAGTAAATATTGTGCAAATTGCCACGATACAGGATTCCAGAACGCACAAGTGATCGGTGACAAGGCAGGCTGGCAATCCCGCATAGCCCAGGGCTTTGAAGTTTTGGTATCACATTCCATTGACGGTTATATGGGCGCCCTGGGTTACATGCCGCCACGCGGCGGCCACTTCGGTTTAAGTGACAGAGAAATTCGCGCGGCCGTTCAGTACATTATCCAGCAATCTCAATAAGTGAGTATGATATGACAGATCAAGATTTTCATCACCAACAACTTTCCGGCAAACAAATTCGATATTTGCGAAGTCTCGGTCACAAGCTCAAACCAGTGGTCATGATTGGCCGTCAACATGTTTCTGAACAAGTCATTGTTTCCCTCGAAGAAGCATTGAATACTCATGAGCTGGTCAAAATCAAGCTTCAGGAAGGCTGCCTGGAAGATCGTCACTCGGTTGCTGAACAACTGGCTAGCAAGACCCATGCAGTCATTGCCCAAGTTCTAGGGAAAACAATCCTCCTCTATCGTCCTGGGGAAAAACAATTGATCAACCTCCCCTAATCAATTTCTGACCGATTGAAAACAGAGGGCTAAACTCTTTCATATGGATCAAAAAGTCTTTTGTATTCATCAAGTGCGTATCGATCAGTCATGCCGGCGATATAGTCGCAAATTACTCGTTCCCGGCCATGCACCTCAAATTTTTCTTGATAGCTCGCAGGCAGCAGCGACGGATTGTTCACATAACTCTCGAAAAGCATAGTTAAAAACCTCTCAGCCTTGATACGCATCCTCTCTACCTTGTAATGGCTATACAGTCTGTCCCATAAGAATTTCTTGAGTTCACGATTGCGCGCAGCGGTAATCGAACTGAACATAACTTGATTGATAGAACAGTGTCTAACATCATCTACCGACTTTAGCCCGGCGTTTTGAATATTGTCCTGTGTTTGCTCTACCAAGTCTAGGATCAAAAAACCAATCAAATGGCTGATTGTTTGGTAGATTTGGCGCTCACAATCAAGATTTGGGTATTTATCCTGAACTTGTCGATAAATATCGAACCATAAATCAACGTTCTGTAGTTCCTTTAAATCGATATATCCGGCTTTCAAACCATCGTCAATATCATGATTATTGTAGGCAATTTCGTCAGCAAGGTCGATAATTTGCGCTTCAAGTGTCGGTCGTTGGTCAGGACGATATTCAATCAGGTCCGAATTATTTGGGATATCGAACTCAGAAGAGTGTTTAATAATTCCCTCACGCGTCTCCCAACTCAGATTTAGACCATTAAAACCAGGGTAGCGTTGCTCGAGCACTTCAACGATCCGCAATGACTGACGATTGTGTTCAAATCCGCCATAAGGTTTCATCAAACGGTTGAGAACATCTTCACCGGTATGTCCAAATGGGGTGTGACCCAAGTCATGTGCCAGAGCGAGTGCTTCAACCAAGTCTTCATTTAGATTGAGTCTACGCGCAATACCTCGACCAATTTGTGCTACTTCGAGCGAATGGGTCAAACGTGTTCGATAATAATCACCCTCATGGTTGACGAAAACTTGAGTTTTGTATTCAAGTCTGCGAAAAGCAGCACAATGTATGATCCTGTCTCGATCACGTTCATAGACAGGACGATTGTCTTTAAATGGCTCAGAGTACTTGCGTCCCTTTGAATCTTTGCTCCGAGAAGCATAGAGAGCCAAATCTTGTCGTTCCATAAGCCTTTCCTTTCTCACATGCCGGTCATTTAAACCGCTCTGCACGTCAACTGTCAAGAGATGACGAGCTAGTTTGTGAACTTGACCGATTATCCCGAATGAGCTAGTATTTTTGGCATGTTAGGCTTCATTCAACATGGCTGGGAAGGGGTCGACATGCGAATTATCTCTGGCCAGGCCAAAGGCAAACGCTTAACTACACTTAAAGGCAAATTGACTCGACCGACTTCTGATCGAGTTCGAGAGGCTATTTTTAGTATTATTTTCAGCAAACACGGCTCACTTTCTGGTGATATTGTTCTCGATTTATTTGCCGGATCCGGTGCCATGGGACTGGAAGCCCTCAGCCGCGGTGCACAGCTTGCTGTCTTGGTAGAAAAGTCTCCAAAAGCAGTGAGTGTTATCCAGCAAAACTTGAAGTCCTGTGGTTTCTCTGATCATGCTCGAATCATTGCCTCGGATGCATTTCAGGCTTGTCGGACACTTCAAGGCGCAAGGCCATTTGATTTAATTTTCATCGACCCACCGTACAATCAGGGACTGGCTGGACAGGCCCTGGAGTCTGTGGCGGCTTTTCAGATTCTCGCTGCCGGTGGATTAGCCTGTGTTGAGACCAGCGATACGGAATTATTATTATCACATTACGATAGTCTTGCGTGTACTGATCGCCGATATTATGGTTCAACCCAAATACATTTTTACTCGCATCTGGGACAGGATATGTCATGAATAAACAGATTGCTGTCTATCCAGGGTCATTTGATCCGATTACGTTTGGTCATCTTGATATTATCGACCGCGCACTAAAAGTCTTTGACGAGGTTATTATCGCCGTTGCACGCAACTCTGGCAAAAAAAGCCTTTTTACGACTGAAGAGCGTATCGACTTGATCAAGCGGACGGTTGAAGATAAGTCTCGGATTCGTGTTGATACTTTTGAGGGTTTGTTGGTCAATTACGTCATGGCACAAAATGCAAGGGTCATTCTGCGCGGACTACGCGCAGTGTCCGACTTCGAGTATGAGTTTCAGATTGCCCAGATGAATCACAATCTTAAACCCGAAGTAGAGACTTTGTTCATGATGACCTCAGTGCCTTACGGCTATCTCAGTTCATCTATTGTTAAAGAGGTGGCATCTCTCCAAGGTCCCATTGAATCTCTTGTCCCGGAAATAGTTTTAAAGGCTTTATTGGATAAATTTAAACCGTCGAAGTGAACACAGGAGGCAATATGATTACACGCAATATGACGATTTCAGAAATAATTGCCCGTTATCCGCAAACTGCAAAAGTCTTTCGATCATTTGGCCTAGAGTGTCAAGAATGTCAAATTGCGGACTTCGAGGAGGTTGAACATGGAGCGAATGTACACAACGTCGATATCGATGATTTGCTTGATGCACTTAATAAAGCAATTGAATGATAACTCAATGCATCTTTAATTTTCTGAGAAATCTTCCAATTCTTGCACTAGCTGGTCGAGCGCGTCCACCACAAGAGTTTCGATCTTACGCCCCTTGGCTGCAGTCGCTTTTTGTGGGTTACCCCAAACTCCTCCAGGCCAAAAGCGTTGTTTGTCTCTGACCAGAATGTGTGATGGAAATCTGGGAAATTCTGGTGCGGCAACTCCTTTCACCCATTCGGGCCGAGTTGCCATCATTCTCGATGTTTCAATTTCACCTGCGTGTGAATCGTTGACGGTTTCAACCAACCCAGCTCCCGAGCCCTTGGCCAGATCGTATTCCGTAACAACTGCCATTTTTAGATCTTCCAAACGCTGGATCAGATATTCTCCTGCATCAATCAGTGCGGCATTGTGAGTTCGGCCAGCATGACCGGACAAAACGACCATGTTTCGTAAACCCTGGCGGTATAGAGCAAACACGACATCAGATATCAAATTTTTAAGGGTTTCGGTTTTAATACTTAGTGTGCCTGGATGGTCAAATGTTGAGCGACAGACACCATAGGGAATCGAAGGTGCGACAAAAATAGATCGTCGCATTGCCAACCGTCGGCATACATCCACTGCCTGAAAGGTATCTGTGCCCAGAGGAAGATGGGGTCCATGTTCTTCCGTGGCGCCAATTGGCAGCAAAACCGTACGTGTTTTTTGCAGACCATTATAAAATTCATGCATGCTCATCTCTTCGATAATCATGCTAACCCCTAAATAACCGGGGCGGCGGGAGCCGCCCTGAATGAACTGCAAAACTTATTTTAGATTAATGGTTACGAGATCACGTCCATCATTGTTAGGGTCGGCATTCCCTTTGCGATGATCTTTACTCGCGTCACTTGCGAGCCCCAGCGATGTTTCAACCGACTCAGCAACCAGAAAAATGTCAACACGACGATTGAGTGCTCGACCCGTTTCAGTCGTGTTGTCGGCCACTGGCATGTTACAGCCACGGCCGCTCGCTTTGATGATTTCAGCAGGGATGTCAAGATGCCTTTGCAAGTATTCAACGACATTGCGAGCACGTGCCTCAGACAAGGCACGGTTATCAGCAAAAATATGTCTGCTTCGGGCAGCTATCGGCAGATTGTCAGTATGTCCGACCACCTCAACTCTGGTCAACTTTTGAGACTTAACTTGCTTGACGAGTTGCTCGAGCTTCTTCAAGTCTGTCTCTTGCAGAGTTGCGACGAAGGATGGGAAGTGTGGTTGGAGACGTAACTCTTGCTTGCTCTGGTTTTCTAAGTTGCTTGCAACCTCCCGAATCTCAGTAGATGCTGTCTGCTGGTTTTGAATGACAAGCTTATCACCAGCGGGCTGTTCCACCAGTTCATCAGTTTTCGATTCAACGACGTTGTTGATTCCTGGCTCCGTCCAGGTCACAGTAATGTCTGATTCATGGCCCTCAACATTGTGTTCAGGAAGTGTCGACCCGTCAGCATCAAACACCACACGAACTTTATTGTCATATGAACCGATACGGATTTTTTCGAAACCATTCGAGACTGCAAGGACGCGTCTGTCAAAAGCCGGATTCCTCATGTATACATCGACCACAAGGCGTGGTGGGTCATTTAAGGTAAAATATTTATAATCATCAATCTTGCCATTCGATCCAATCAGAACCTGACCTGGTGTGTGGTTGTCAATATTTATAACAGAAGCTTGATTTTTTGAATCAACTGCACTCTCTCGTTGCTGAGGTGCTGACACAATTTCTCCGTGAAAACTCTTCTTTTGGACAACAGAATTCTGTTTTGTAGCTTGCTTTTCGGCTGCGGCCTGCTCAGCCGCCAGTCGCTCGGCTTGTAACTTTTCGGCTGCGACCTGCTCAGCCGCCAGTCGCTCGGCTTCTTGCTTTTCGGCTGCGACCTGCTCAGCCGCCAGTCGCTCGGCTTCTTGCTTTTCGGCTGCGGCCTGCTCAGCCGCCAGTCGCTCGGCTTCTTGCTTTTCGGCTGCGACCTGC
>JAFDBS010000199.1 GCA_019313185.1 Deltaproteobacteria bacterium
AGACAGATGCTCGGCCAATGGGGCGGACCGCTCGTGGTGTTCGTGGAATAATGCTTGAAGGAGACGACAAATTAATTGGTATGGAGGTTGTTAACGACTCCACGGCAGCGTCATTGGTTTCTGTCACTGAAAACGGCTTTGGCAAACGGACCAAGCTTGATGAATACCGCGTGCAAAGTCGCGGTGGAAAAGGGATTATCACGATTAAAACCTCCGAGCGAAACGGGAAGGTCGTTGATATCAAGCTGGTCGACGAAGATTCAGACCTGATGTTTATAACGGATCGCGGCAAGGTTCTTCGGACGCGCGTTGGCGCACTTTCTGTAATTGGCCGAAACACCCAAGGTGTTCGTCTGATGGTTCTTGAAGTTGAGGAACGGATTGTTGCCGTGGCCAAACTGGCGGAAAAAGATGATGACGATGAAGAATATCCAGAAGCTGAAGAAACAGCTTCTGAGGGAGGAGTTGAGCCGGCAGGGGAAGGCACCTAAGTACAAACGCTGGCTGTTTTGTATTTGCGGGGTTGCTTTTTCCTTGATCGCTTGGTGGTTGTGGTATCAAGCCAATCTCGATGAAATTCTGGCAGCGAAATTTCAAAAGGGCCTGTCTGAAAAAGCATCTGGTCAGTATGACCGCTCAAATACAACGCTGCAGTCTTTGGTGGAGGAATATCCAAAGTTTGAAAAAAATCCTGAAGCCTTGATTGAAGTGGCAGAAACATTGGACCTTTATCAGGCGCGTTATCGAGATGCCCTGTTGGTCTACCTCCTTCTAGTTCGTGATTATCCGGGGACAGTACAAGCCAAGATTGCTCAAAAACAAATTGCCGAATTGTATAAATACAGATTTGATGACTGTGGTCAGGCCATCGCGGCATATCAACAGATTTTAGACCAAGAGGAAACGAACGGGGAGCCACTGCATTACGAAGTGGCCGACTGTTATTTTCGACTCAATAACTTTGAACAGGCACGTATCGAATTCGAGACCCTGTTGAAAAAATATCCGTCCAGTCCATTGAATGCCGAAATTCAATATCGAATCGCTGTAACCTATGCATTAGAAGGACAGTTACATGAAGCGGAAGCCGCCTACCGTTTGGTCGCAGAAACCTGGCCGGACAGTCCTTACAGTATTGAAGGGCAGTTCGGTCTTGCGGCGGTTTTGGAAGAGCAAGAACGTCTGCGTGAAGCGCTAGAGATTCTTGATGACATTCAGGGTGTATATCCAAATCAAGACGCCTTGCAGCGCAAGCAGGAGCAGCTTCGCGTCCGCATTGATAAGAAAAAGAAAGCGATATAGGGAGAGACTACGATGCGAATTGGAGTGATTGGTGCGGGAAGCTGGGGGACAACCTTGGCCAACTTGCTGGCAAAAAAAGGCTACGATGTTCGTCTCTGGGTTTATGAAGCAGATCTCGCTGAGAGAATGAAGGCTAGCCGTATCAACGACCTTTATCTCCCTGACACGGAATTAAGTGAACAGTTGCAGCCGACTTCTGATTTAGCCTTTGCCGCCGCCGAGCGTGAGGCACTCGTTTTGGTTTCGCCATCTCAAGTCATGCGTGGGGTGCTGGAAAAACTCAAACCCTCTCTTCCTCACGGAGCGCTTCTCATTTCGGCGGCAAAAGGAATAGAAAATAAGACCCTGCTGACCATGTCTGAGGTGATCGAAGACGTGCTTGGTCCAAAAGGGGCTTGTTCGGCAGCTTTCCTTTCAGGGCCGTCCTTTGCCAAAGAAGTTGCCAAAGAAATGCCAACCGCCGTCACCGTGGCTTCACAGGCCGAATCGATTGCAAACAAAGTACAGGACCTTTTCAGCACAGAATATTTTCGAGTCTATACAAACAATGATGTGATGGGGGTAGAGCTAGGAGGAGCGTTAAAAAATGTGATCGCTCTGGCTGCAGGTGTTTCCGATGGTCTTGGTTTTGGCCACAACTCTCGAGCGGCGCTGATCACCCGGGGTCTTGCCGAGATCGCTCGATTAGGTGAAGCAAAGGGGGCTCACCCGGCCACACTATCAGGCTTGGCTGGCATGGGAGATCTTGTCTTGACATGCACAGGAGACCTCTCTCGAAATCGCACTGTTGGTGTGGAATTGGGTCGGGGTCGCAAGCTGAAAGAGGTCCTTGGGGCGATGCGAATGGTTGCTGAAGGGGTCAAGACCACCTTGTCGGCCTATCAGCTTGCAGAAAAACTCAACGTTTCGATGCCAATCACCGAGCAAATGCATGCTATTCTTTATAATGACAAAGACCCTCATCAAGCTGTTTACGATCTTATGCTGCGTGAACCAAAGGCTGAAGGCGCGTGATGACCGCCAGTAATGGCTGTTAGTAATGCTCAAACCAAAAAGGATATTGATTATGAAAAAGCTGATGACCTTGACTGCACTCTGTTTTGCTTTGCTCTTTACAACCACTGGGCTCGCTGCCGAAGTTGTGGTTCTGGAGACCAACTACGGAAAAATCACCTTGGAGTTGAACGAGAAGAAGGCACCAATTACTGTGGCCAACTTTCTCAGTTATGTCGACTCGGGACACTACGCAGGAACAATTTTCCACCGGGTGATCAAAGATTTTATGATTCAGGGTGGCAATTTTACAGTTGAGATGGCTCCTCAAAAAACCCAGCAGCCGATCAAGAATGAAGCTGACAACGGGTTGAAGAATCTACGCGGGACCATAGCCATGGCAAGGACTGGGGTGGTGGATAGTGCAACCAGCCAATTTTTTATAAATCTCAAGGATAATGCATTTCTTGACCACAAAAGCAGCGCGCCGCGTGAGTTTGGATATGCCGTCTTTGGTCAAGTCGTTTCGGGAATGGATGTGGTGGACCGCATTGGCGTCAGCCAAACGCATACATTCAAAGGCTTCCGAGATGTCCCGGTCGAACCAGTTGTTATAGAGAAAGCTTATCGTCAAACGTCAGACTAGTCGAAAGCAAGCGAAAAGCCCTACACTTGTTATTCCTGGCGAGGCAGGCATGACCACCGCGCGAATTATGACCTATAACATTCAACGATGCTGTGGCAGTGACGGCCAGGCCAACCCGGATCGCATTATGAATGTTATCGCCGATTCCGCACCTGATGTCGTTGCCATTCAAGAAGTCGGTTCAGTGAATCATGCCGACGTGCTTCCTTATATGGCTGATGCGCTCGGCCTGGACTTTTATCGCGACCTAGCCGGTGGATCAGCAGCCTTTCTTTCCTTTTATCCTTTGAAAGGTGTTCAGCAGCATGATCTTGGCTATGGCGGATACTGTCTTCGCGGAGATCTCGAACTGTCTGGCAAAAGGATGCATCTCTTAAATGTCTGCCTCGACAGCTATCCTCGTTTTCGCAGCTTTCAAATCAATCGACTTCTTGGCCCTGAGTTGCTCGGCAATCCCTCACTGGGCTGCCCGATGCTGATTTTAGGAGACTTTGCAGACTTTTTTTGGGGTGCTGGTAACCTTCAGCTTGCAGCGACCCTCCGTCGAACGCGAAGGCCTCTATGGCGTGGCACTTATCCGGCACGCATCCCTTTGTTTGGCCGAGATCGAGCCTATTTACGGGGAGGTTTGCGAATTTTAGACGCATCGATTAACCATACGTACTTGGCCCGTCAGGCTTCTAATCATTTGCCGTTGACTCTGACCGTGCAGATCACAGACACGCGCCGCTCCGTCAGGCTAACAAAAATTGCTGGGGGGCGAATGGAAGCAGCTCCCGGGTAAGCTTTTGAAAACAAAGACAACCTCATTTGACAGCGCTCTTTACTCGCTAGCGGCCCCAGCAAGCAAGAGCCAATGACCAGGCAGCAATCACTTTGTCGCCAGCGGGCACTTGCTGTGATTGAAATCCTGCAACAGGCCTACCCTGACGCAGCATGTGGCCTGACCTTCAAAACACCTTGGCAGCTTATGGCCGCAACAATTCTTTCCGCGCAATGCACTGACACGCGAGTCAATCAGGTTACCCCACATCTGTTTGCAACCTATTCACACCCAGCGGCAATGGCGCAAGCCAGGCAAGGTGATGTTGAAAGGCTGATACGATCAACCGGATTTTACCGCAATAAAGCCAAAAGCCTGATTGGCTCGGCGCAGAAAATATTAAAAGACCACGGTGGCCAGGTTCCGCATACCATGCCGGAGCTCACTGCCCTGCCAGGTGTCGGACGGAAAACAGCCAATGTAATCCTTGGTAATGCCTTTGGTGTTGCCGGGATGGTTGTGGATACCCACGTAGGCCGTATTGCCAAGCGCCTCGGGTGGACGGCTTCTGCCAACCCAGAGTCGATAGAAAAAGACCTGTGCAAGTTGCTGCCTGCAGACCTTTGGACACAGACCAGTCACCTGCTGATTTTTCATGGCCGGCGGCGCTGCCGCGCACTGACTGCATTATGCTCAGACTGCCAAATCGAAGACTTATGCCCAAAAGTTGGTGTAACGCGTCGGCGCTAGGCCGCCTCGGGAAAGGTTTTCGAAAAGGTTGTCATCTGTGTCGGCGAGAGACCTTCTGGCTTGGATTATGGCGAAAATCGCATGTTAATGATAAAGGCCTGCCCCAACGAACATATCTGTGAAGCCAACACGGCGAATATAGGTGAATTTGTCGACTGGTTCACGACTGTCGGGCTTGGGCCACATATACCAGAGCCATCCTTCACCGTTCTTTTTCGCAATATCGACAAATTCAACAAATATTAATTTCGGCTTGTCTTTGTTTTTGTCGGTTACGGTCAGCAAGCTGCCCTTTTCGGTTAACTGGGGTATCATTGGGTGAGCCAGCATATTGCCATCGAAATCCATTAGAAAAACATAGGTATCTTTCCAAACAAAACGGCCTTCTGGGTTGCCAATTTCAGCAATGGCAGCTTCTTTGTCTGCCAAGACCATCTCAGCGGCTTCCTTGCATTTCGCAATGACCTCTGCCCGGGTCGCCGGTTCTTCGGCAAAAACATTTGTCGCAACGAGGGCTGCAGCCAAAAAAACAAGGTTCATAAAAAACAGCTTTTTCATTAGGTTCTCCTTTATAAGCAAATTTGAATTAACCGCATGTATCGGTAGGTTACGTAACATTATGCACGCTTTGTTACAAAATTTCTATGATTAATAACCGGGTAAGAAAAGTCTATCGGGGTTAGTTTTGTCAGGACCCTCCTGAGGCATAAAATGTGTACTTTAACTTTAACTTTTCCGGCGTGGAGCCTTTGGGAAAAACCGGTTGACAGCCAAAAAGCCATGTGCTATCAAGTGGAGGCTTAAAATCCAGGTGTATTCTGTATACAATTATTATGGCCGACGACAAGCGCCAACTTATTAAATCCTTGGGGTTTTTATCAAGCCTGGGGATCTCTATGGTGGCCGCCTCATTTATAGGCCTGTTTATCGGATACACCTTGGACAACTGGTTGGGAACGTCTCCCTGGATGACTCTGATATGGCTAGGCTTTGGCATAGCGTCGGGTTTTCGGAATATCTTCATCCTGACTCGGCG
>JAFDBS010000200.1 GCA_019313185.1 Deltaproteobacteria bacterium
CGATCGTGTTGTGCAGGACAACAAGGCCCACGCCTTCACCGGTATGATTTTTCCCGGGGTCGATCATCGCCACCGCCGCCGGCAGCAATGCGCCGGACAGCACCGTTGGTAGACCGATAATTGCAAAGACAATCAGATAGGCCATCAGCGAGACCAGCCAGAAGTTTTCCCCCCCCAATTTGTGGGCTTCTTGGAACAGGTAGGCCAATTGGTCATAAAAGGGCGTCGTCAGCAAAATGACCAGGCCCATGCCGGTGGTCAGCAGGATGAAAATACGCTTTTCATTCATCTCCGGCCTGGCCAATCGGGCATAGAGGGCGCCGCCGATGGCAATACCGACCAAAAAGGTGCTGAGCATGAGGGCAAACGCATAGCTGGTGTTCCCCAAAAACAGCAGCAAGACCCGAGTCCAGAGAATCTCGTAGGCGAGGCTGAAAAACCCCACCAGGCCAATGGCGATCAAAACCGGGCGATGCTTGGCGGGCTCGAGAAAGCGTTTTTGCGGTTTGACAATTTTTATGCCTTCAGCATCGGTCGCGCCATAAAATGAGGCCAAAAACCACGAAATCGCCGCCACAGCCAAATTGCCGAAAACGGCCAGCAACCCCGTGTACGTCAGGCCCAAACTCGGGATTAAGAGATAACCAGCGGAGAAACAGCCCAGTGTCGCGCCGAGGGTGTTCAGGGCATAGAGCCGCCCGATTTGTCCGCCTGATTTGCGCCGTGCGAAAAAACGGCACATAATAGGGAATGTGCCGCCCATGAATATGGCTGGCGGCAACAGAAGCATGGCGGAAAAGCTGATGTGCAGCAGGGGAATGACCAGCGTCGAGCTTGAAAACCTTTGCGCCAACCATACATAAATGGCTTCGACAACATCCAGCGTTGGCGCAAACAACAGCGCTGTGAGGGCAATCGCCACTTCCAGGGCGGCATAGATTTTCAGCAGGTTGGCTTCCCGATCGGCAAAACGGCCCAACAGAAAGCTGCCAATGGCCAGTCCGGCCATGAAGGTCCCAGCCACCACGCTGGCCGCTTCAATGGTGTTGCCGAAGGTGAGGGACAGGTACTTGGTCCAGAGGATTTCGTAGACCAGGGCACAGAAGCCTGACAAGGCGAAAATGGTGTAGACCAGCCGTTTGTGAGGTCTTTGCAGTTCCATGGTCAGGCGCTTGTTCCTCGGCAGGGTGAATATTAGCAGATATTTATGTGCAATTAGCACGCCATTTTATTGCAAGTTTTTAACAAAAGAAAATTAATTGAAATATGCTCATATTTTCATCAAAAGCAGGTGTTTGTGTAATTTAATTATCAAAAAACCTTAGGTGAGACATGTTTTGTCAAGTATGGTCGTGTATCGTTGATCGAAATTTGGTTGCTTTGGCTTTTGCCTTTTCGCGAATGGATAAGCCAAAAGGCAAGTTTGCGGCTGCGGCTTAACTCTTTTGCTCTCGCCATTTAAGGAGTTCTACCATGCAGGAATCCCGTTTCAATTTGGCCTATGATGACCTTGGCGGCGGTCTGCCGGTTGTTCTTATCCACGGCTTCCCTTTGTGCCGAAAGATGTGGCGACCCCAACACACTGCGCTTAGCCAAGCCGGGTTTCGCAGCATTTGTCCTGACCTGCCGGGTTTTGGAGAGACTCCAGCTGCTGCAGGCCAGGCGTCCATGGCATGTTACGCCGACGCGGTGGTCGCCTTGCTCGATCAATTAAATCTGGAAAGGGCGATTTTCGGTGGGATGTCGATGGGAGGGTATGTCCTGCTCGAACTCTTGGAACGGCATATTGACCGTGCCCTCGCTGCCATGTTTTGCCTGACCCGGGCAGCAGCGGATGATCCGGCCGGCAAGGCCAAGCGGACATCACTGGCCGATGCCGTCAGCAATGGTGATTTCAAGGTTGTGCCGGACACGTTTTCACAAGTTCTGTTTGCCCCGCAAACGGCCGACGAGCAGCCGGAGTTGGTGAGCGAAGTGCAGACTTGGATGCAATCAACCTCTGTGGACGGGCTGGTCGGCGGCCTGTTGGCAATGCGCGACCGTCGTGATTTTGTCGACCGGCTGGCCGGCTTTGACTTGCCTGCCCTGGTGATTGGCGCTGAATTGGATCTAGCGGTGCCAGCTGAACATGCCAGGCTTCTGGCCGCCCGGCTGCCCCAGTCAACGCTTGCCATTCTCCCCAATGCCGGGCACATGGCCAATCTCGAGCAACCGCATGCTTTCAATCAGGCGATGCTGAGTTTCCTGGCCGCATTTGCCAACCGTTAGCGATGCATTGATTCAGGAGCCCAGCGCGTCCAAAATCGTTTTGCAAAAAGCCGGCAGATCCTTTGGAACCCGTGAGGTGATCAGGTTGCCGTCCCGCACCACCTCAGCATCCACATACTCACCGCCGGCATTCTCAAGGTCGTCCTTGATGGCATAAAACCCTGTGACCTTCTTGCCGGCCAGACAGCGAACGGAGCAGAGCACCCAGCCGCCGTGGCAAATCGCTGCGATGATTTTATCGGCGTCGGCAGCTTGCTTGACAAAATTAATCATGGATTCATGGCGCCGCATATGATCCGGCGCATACCCCCCGGGGATAATGACGGCATCAAAGTCATCGCCTTTGACCTGGTCTGCCAGGACGGTCGCCTGGCAGGGGTAGCCATGCTTGGACGGATAGGTGTCTTTGCTGTTGCCGACGATTTCGACCTGGGCGTTCGCCTCCCGAAAACGCAGGACCGGGTACCACAGCTCCAGGTCTTCGTATTGTTGTTCAACCAGCACGGCAATTTTTTTTCCGGCTAATGGCATCTTTGCCTCCTTAAAGGTTGTCCTGTCCATACCGTTTCAAGTAATTGCTTAATTTAACCTTGCGCTGGGTGTTTTCTGAACTCATGTAACGAACAGACCCGAAAATCGGGCGTTTTGGGCCCCACGGGCGGTCGTAGCGGCCCAAACACCAAAAAATGCCGCTGTAGGAGTTTGGATCGCGACCATCGATGGCGAAGCGATCGTTGAGTTCGATCATGGCCTCCAGCGCTTGTTGCGGGGTTGGTGACCATTCAAGGATTTTTTTGCCCCAGAGCATCCGCAGGTAGTTATGAATCATTCCATCAGTCAACAATTGCCGTTGGGCTGCGTTCCACAAAGGATCATGGGTTCTCGCCTCCCGCAACTCTTCCAGGGAATAACAGTACGGTCTCGGGTCGAGGCTGTGGTCATCAAGGGTTTTTCGAGCCCAGTCCGGCAGGCTGGCATAATCGCGGTAGGCTGGCTCGAACGTGCACATATTGTAACCCAGTTCCCGCCAGGTGATCAGCTGATCCAAAAACGCTTCAGCATTGATGGACAGGCCCCACCATCCTGAGCGTTTGCCGTCAGCCTTTGGCCCCAGCCGCTGTGGAGACCAGTCCTCTTGTGTCGTGATGGCTGCAAAAATGGCGTGGCTGCTGATATGGCCAAAATGCAGGCAGGCAGACAACTCGCTGGTCACCTGAATATCCGGATGGTTGCGCTCTTCAGCATAACGGCCCAATTTAGCTTTGAGAAAAAGCTCCAATAAACTTTTCGCTGCCTGTTCTCCGCCCGTTTTGGCGACAACGGGTACCGAGTGATCGATTGGCAGCTTGGCCAGCGCCGCCTGCTTGCTGAGTTCAGTCAGATCAGCCATCGGCCAACGGTCTGTTACCGTGGATGGCAGCTGATTCAACCGAGGCAAATCAATGCCATGAAAAGGGTCGGCACATGGCGCGGTGAGAAAGTGGCTTGGTAGTGTTTTTTGTAAAAATCTGCGAAACGCATACGCTGTTGGATAAGCACGGTCAGCCAGCTTGAGCGGCAACAGGCCGTTGCCGTCAATCGCCTCGAGGAGCATCGGCAAATGAGCACCGGCGGATTCGACGAGTTTCGGCATGATAAACGCCGGACAATCGTCAGTGATGACCAGACAGGCCTGAACCGACAAAGCGGCCAGAAACCCCTTGTCGTCACCTGGGCGTCTGCTAACATAAGGGTAATACAGCACCTGATGATTTTGAAAAGCGTTTGCATTGGCAAGCATGCCGTCGATAATAAATCGGTGAAACCTGTCACTGGCGTATGGGTAGTCACAGCGTAACGCTTCCAGAACGATCAACGGCTTGCCGAGTTTGGCGGCGTGATTGATTGCGTGCTGCAGCGCGAAATTCCAGCCGGTCCGGCGGGCCGCGATCATCCAGTACAAGACATACTCACCATCTGGATTGATTGGGCGCTGATTGATTTTGCGGATGCGATCCTTGGGAACTGAGCGTTGCGACATGACGTCCTCGTATTCGTCTGCTAAACTATAGCAAATTGAGGGCCGCCTGCAGGAAAAGAAACGAATCGAGAGACTGACTTGCAGAGCTAAAGTGAAGGCCCATCCAAAAACCTTTTAGGAGTTCGTCATGTCTGAAAAAATTCGGCTGGGGATCAGCAGTTGCCTTTTGGGAGAAATGGTTCGTTATGATGGGGGACATCAATTGGACCGCTATTTGCGCGATACCTTGGGGGATTACGTCGAGTGGGTGCCGGTTTGTCCAGAAGTGGAAGTCGGTTTGCCGACCCCCCGTGAAACCCTGCGGTTGGTGGACAAAGAGGACGGTCCGCACCTGGTTTTCTCCAAGTCCGGGGAGGATATTACCGAACGCATGCTGACCTGGGCGCGAAAGCGCGTCAAAGA
>JAFDBS010000201.1 GCA_019313185.1 Deltaproteobacteria bacterium
ACGAGCAGATGGCAATTTTGAAAAACAACCTTGAACTGGAAACCCGACTGAGACTGAAATGGCCCGTTAATGGAACCTGATGGGCTGAAGGGGATGATCTCCCGTTTTCAAATGGATCTGCTTCGCCCTCCAACTGGGCACTCCGAGTAGGAGCTTAATCCTGCTTAACTGGGGTGACACAACCTGGAAAATCATTGATTGGATTGTTCACTTGTCTGGTGACAGCATACTGTTCCAGTTGATCCGGGGGATAAGGGTGAAACAAACTTGTCAGACGCTTGATATCATCAGAGTGCCGATCTAGCCAGCAATCAATCTCGTCTCTATGGAGTATGACTGGCATACGATCATGCAGTGTTTTGATCAAGCTATTTGCCGTTGTTGTCAGGATCGTGCATGTTGGTAATGTCTCGCCATCTGGGGATGTCCACTGTTCCCACAATCCTGCCAGTGACATGACGGTCCCATCCCGAAAGTGGATATAGTGAGGGATTTTTTCTCCACCAGACTTTTCCCATTCATAGAAACCGCTTGCGGGAATAACACACCTCCTTGCATGAAAGGCTTGTTTGAAAGACGGTTTTTCATGTGCTGTTTCACTGCGGGCATTGATCATTTTATAGCCAATTGTCCGATCTTTCGACCATGACGGGACAAGACCCCATTGCATCAGAGTCAACTCACGGTCACCGCCATACTGTTCTCGAACGACTGCGACGTGTTGGCGTGGTGCAATATTGTACCGTGGAGATAAATTGGGAATCGATGAAAGTCTATAGACCTTCATAAGCTGTTCCAGAGAAATTTCAAGGACGAATCGGCCGCACATATTTCAATGGTAATGGGCTTTGTAGATATGTGCAAGAGAGCGCAGCAGGCTTAAATCAGATCAAAATTATTTCAGATTAAAACGCTTCTTAAACATGTCGACTCATAATATTCTAGATATCATTGAGAAAAAAAGCTGCCAATTAAACGAGATAAAGATATGAAGAACCAATTATATATCAACGCATTGTCAATGATAATAAGCCTCATCATAACAGGCTGCACTTCTCTACAATCGAAGGATATAGCGGACAGAGATTTCTCAGAGTTCCTGAGTCAATCCCAACACTATGCACTCTTTACCCCTGTATCAATCAAATCTGAGGGGAAACTAAATCTGTTAGGCATCTCAGATTATGGGCAACACATTGGCCAGCAATACGGAATCAAAAATCCTATACTAAATGTAATAAATCAATTTACGAAATCCATACCTAGCTTGTCTCGAACAATAATTGTCCAACCAGAAAAGGCAAATGATCTTTCTCTGCCTCTGGACTTCCCCGTACTGTTTTTTCATTCAGACTGGAATCTCATTTACAGAAGAGTTCCCCCAAGTTTTTCAATGAACCAACTGCAAGTAGGGATCGTAGGCAAAATAATCCCTTTCGGGCAGGTGCTTAGTAATCGTGGGCCTACAGCCCTGCGAACGGCTTCTTGGGAAGGGAAATGCTTTTACAAAGTGTTTGGCGGTGAATATCTTTCTCTTGAAGAATGGGAAGCCAATAATGGAAAATTACTTAATAGAGGGATTGAAGAGGCTCAAAACTACTGTGCTAAAAAGTTTATTAATGAATTTTCAAATGACTTAATATCTCGATAATTGGATTTTTTTCTAACTTCTCGCCCAATGCGGACTGGTTATTACAAATTCTGACTGATGCTACTATTTCCGAAGGCTCAAAATAGCGCAAAAACTCAGCTTGCAGTAAGAGACAATCTTAACGTGAGGCACCAAGAAATGGGCGCGGGGGAAAGTGTTTCATCGTTGATACCGGGTTAAGGTAGGTATACTTTTTGAGGCCTGAGAAAGATTCAAAAAGTGTCAAATAGTCAAATAGGATACATATTGGCCGGTGTTTCTACCTTTCAGGTTGCCTGACATTGAAATAACTCAATAATTACCTTTGTTGAGTTTAGAGACACACATACATTAACATTACAGCAGTCAATATATATATGATTTTCGCGAGCGGTCAAAATTGCTCAAAGAGCTGAGAGGCTCCCTCTTCAAGAGTTTGATTGATGAGGTTCAAAAAGCCGTACGGAATTCCCCCTGGCAATATCCTGATTGCGTTTTCCCTGAACCAAACAGCAACTTGTTTACCGCATGGATTGCCAGCCGTTCGCACAACCGATTGTTCCTCCCTGTCCATTACAACAATTCGGCTTGCTCATTCCAAACATGGCCGTGCCGATCCAGGCAAAAACCATTGCCCTTAGCTTCGTAGGTTGCACGTTGTTCCGATCTCATTTGACTTATCAAATCCAAAACGCGATAATTAATGCGGTTTAACATTTCGGCGCTTAACCATCCAGACTTCATCCTCAAGCGAAGGTTAACGGATTCATGGCTGTCGGTGCGGTAAATATTCTCAACGCTCTGTCGAAAGAGACCTTGCTCCGCACCATGCCGAGCGGCCTTTTCTTGGTGGATATGAATCGATGCATCGTTTACTGGAACAAGGAAGCAGAGCGAATCACTGGCTTCTCTGCCAAGGAAGTGGTCGGCCAACATTGTTCTATTCTGGAAGGGATTGAATGCAATCTGGGGTGCGGGCTTTTCGACACAGGCACCCCTGATAAACCGATTATCGGTACCGAATGCCGGATCCGTTCGAAGTCAGGTGAAGAAATCGTCATTTCTAAAAATGTCGATTTTCTTTTTTTGAACGGCCAGGTTGTCGGGGGGATCGAGTCGTTTATAAACATCAGTCCGCAAAAAAATCTTGAAGCGTCTTTGCGACGGCATGGTGAAGAACTGGAAAGCATCGTTGAAATACGCACAGACGCCCTGGAGCAGGAGAGGGAACGTCTACGCAATGTCCTGGATAGCATGACCGACATGGCCTATATCGTTACCGAAGACTTCAAACTGGTTTTTGCCAACCGGGCAATGACTGATGTCTTCGGTCCAAGTGAAGGGAAACGATGCTTTGAGGTGATCTATGCTTCGAACAAACCTTGCAGCTCTTGCCCCTGGGATCAAATCCGTGAAGGGACGGTTGTAACCCAGGAACGTTCCATTGGACCCGATTGCCGGGACTATGAGCTCATTCACTCGCCGGTTTACTCAGCACGTGGCGACCTGCAGAAACTTGTCGTCAGCAGAGATATCACCGACCGCAAAGAAGTGATGGCAAAATTAATTGAACTGAACAATCATCTTGATTCATTTGTCTATACGGTAGCCCATGACTTGCGATCACCTTTAACGCCAATCATGGGCTATGCTGAGTATCTCAAGCAGGAATACAAGCATCAGATCGATGAACATGGACAAGGCTTACTGCAGGAAATCCTCAATCAAGGGGAGCGAATTTTATGCCTCATGGAAGACTTGCTTGTTCTGTCCCGCGTCGGACAGTTGCCACCACCGTCTAAACCGGTGGAGACCAACGCAATTGTAAAGCGGGTTGTCGAAGACAATCAATACGAGATCCAGTCTAAACACGTTAACATTGTTTGTGAGCAACCGCTGCCTTCTTTGCTCATACCGGGAACCCTGGTATATGAGCTGTTCAACAATTTAATCATGAACGCTGTCCGGCACGGTTGCCGAACCGGTGGACAGGTTGACGTCATGGGCGAACAAACCCGCCGGGTGGTTGTTTTATCCGTTGTCGACTCTGGGCCCGGGATCCCCGCCGGGGAGCGGGACAAAGTGTTCAATGTGTTTTACCGTGGTGACAACTCCGATTACCCGACCGGGACAGGAGTCGGTTTGGCGACCGTATACAAAATTGTTCGCCTCTACCACGGAGATGTCAAAATCGAGGACACTCCGGGTGGTGGGTGCACGGTTAGAATGCAATTCCCCGTCAGCAATGTCGCCGACCAAGCATGATTGTTTTTTTGGCCCGGGCGGATTTGAACGCAAGCCTTGGCCATGACCGCATCGATGGTTATGACGGGCCGATTTGTCGGTCGCGTCCCCAGACCATGTCCTCATCGCATGCCCGTTGTTTTTTGCCGATTTGTTGTTCTCCAGTCCATCGTCTTGAATTATTAGCGTGAAAGGGTCATTATGAAAAGGCCGAACAGGTCATCAGGAGCATAAGGCTGGGTGATGTCAAACGCCAAACCAAACAAAACATACTCTGGTTTTGACGTGCGTTGGTACAAGCAGCTTGTCGATGTGTCACCGTTTGGAGTGGTTATTACCG
>JAFDBS010000202.1 GCA_019313185.1 Deltaproteobacteria bacterium
AATTATTTTTGAAACATTTACATGTTTCACTCCTAAGTGCACCAAACCCCGCAAAGTTCGTGGCCTTTGAGGGGTTTGGTGTGTTTAGGGCAAAATTGCTTCATTGCTTACTTTGACTAAAAGGTTATTCATAACTCAGGTCATAACATGAAATTCTAAATGGTTGTCGAATTAACGTCTGAAATGATTTTGCGCTGCATTTATTGTTTCTCAGTTTTCACCAAATTGATAAATGTGTGCCATGCAATGGAATCATCAAAGACGCTCATCAGTTTGAATCTGCATTTCCGCAGGGAATTTCAAATAAAGCGAAGGCATTTGTTTGTTGTGACCTGATTGAGAAAATTGAAAAGTCGAGAGGATTGGCTCAATCTCGTTACGCATAATGGGCTTATCATTCAATCAAGACAATTTTTCTTTCGCAGTCCTCTCAACAATCTCCATTTTCAAAGTATTAAAACACACGTTTGGCAACTTCAATGCAACGAAATGATCACGAGTTTCCAACTGTGAATTTTTTGTTGAAATTGTATAACTTTTGGTATATGTTATGGACTCTGTAATTTTTCCTTTTGCCCTGCGAACCTTCCCCCCCTCCTAGGTTTGCAGGGCTCTTTTTTATTTTATCACCCTCGATCGTGGAAGGGCGACCGAAAGTGACGTATCCTGTTGATGCGTTGCTATGACAGCAAACTTCTACCTTGTTTGAATGCACTCAAGGGGACATTCCAAGGCGGTGACCCAAATCATCAATAGGTGTATAAACCGAGACAACCTAAGTTTCTTCCTTGATCTTTTGGATGTTATGTGACGCCCCAATAATCGGGTTTGGGATTAAATGGCCAGAAGACCTGCTAGCGGAGCATTTCCACCGCTCCGCAACGAAATCCCAGCTTATCAAGGATTGCCACAGAGACAACAAGAATGGTTTTCGGCTCAGAATTATTGGCAGATAATTAAACTGTCTCTGTGCCGAGTATGTTTGCTATGAGGATTTTTCGTAAAGAGAGAAAAAGTTTTCGATCAGTGTTTCGGCGTTTGGAGCTTTCACTGTGCGGGCAAACTCTCTTAAAAAACCGCGCAGGTAAACAGGAGCCGGCAACCCATCTAAATTTTGTTCTTCTATTTTGGTAAGATATGACGATCCAACCTTTGTGATTTCTGCCACGTCACGCAGGCTCAATCCCAAGGACAGTCGGAGTTGCTTTAAAAAAAGTCCTGGCATTTCTTTTGGGTCTGCACTGATGCAAACAGGTTGGTGTGACGGGGGTGAGTGCTTATTTTTAGACACTCTCTCCAGGGGAACGACTTTATTTGTTCTTGGCCGTGCGTGCTGAATTTGTTGATAGGCTGTCTTGAGTGTTTCAAGCTTGTTTTTTCGCTCATCATCATCCAATAGCGAGTAGGTCGCTAAAGATTCTTCACCATAGAGGTTTGACAATTTCCGATAAGACCGGTCCACTTCATCCAGAGTGGCCTCACGGCTTAAACCCAAACAAGCATAACAATCATTAAGGCTATCGGCTTTCATCGCTTGTTCCAACTCCCCATACATTTTTCTACAACCGATTTTACATCTTCCGCAAACACGCTGTGCGGGTACATGGTCATTGCCGGGCGGTGCAACTTGAGTGAGCTTAAGACTTTTTCGTCTGTACGAACCACACCTGCAACGGCCAGTTCAATACCAAAAAAATCCTGACATGCTAAAGCGATCTTATGGCCGAGTTCCTCGTCTTCATAGTGCTGAACTTGGTTAATAATCAACTTTGGGCAAAACCCTTCCATGATACTGTTGATTTTTTGGCCAAGGACGCTATCCCGGGACATAAGGTCATGCATCAAATCTCGGGGTGAGCGAATGCCGTTCTTCACTCTTTCGTTCAATGCTTCGTCAACAAATGTCTCGGCACCAAGATCTCGTATGACTTGCCGCAGTTTTCTGAAATACGCGGCCCTTAAGAAATGATAAGTGTTTTCAATAGCGGTTGGAGTTGGCGTTAGAACCAAGAGCCCATCGTGAGCAAAGATGAAAAAGTCAAGGACGTTAAACGCGCTCCCTGCACCGAGATCAATAAAAATATAATCAGCATCAAGAGAGGCCACCTGCCTAATCACTTTTAATTTTTGCTGATACTGCAGATTGGCTATGTTGAGCATTGCTTTTGAACCACTGACAAGGCCGAGATTTTCAAATGGTGTCTTGAGCAGAATCTGATCCAAGTTTTTCCCTGAGTCGCGAAACATGTCGCTCAGGGAAAGATTGGGGGGAGACATGCCGAGAAAAGTATGCAGGTTAGCACCACCTAAATCAGCATCGATCATGATACAGCGGTAGCCCTGGTTGGCCAAGGTTATTGCCATACTGGTGCAAAGGATGGACTTACCGACGCCCCCCTTCCCTCCACCAATGGCACATATACGAGGCTGTGCAAGCTGGTTTTCAGAAGCTGGCAAATTTAACATAAGAGTTGTTCGCTTAAACGTAATGACATATGGTATTTATGCAATCAGGTAATTCCTCGCATGGCAGCTCAATAAGCGTCCAATATTGAAAAACGCCCATTACTAAAGCGGGCGGTCTATGTTATTTCGCCCTTTTTGGGCTCGATGCTGCCAAAAACTGCTTAACAATTTACAACAACCTGAGATGAAGGTCAAAGAAAGGGTTCATAAATCATCAAACTACCGATCCAAGAAAAGGTTCATGGCATCGGTGACTGGCTTTCAAATGGACCTTGATGAATAATACGCTGAAAAAAGACTAAAAAGTGTTCTCTTTTCAATTTGAACTACACTGCCAGAACCAAGACAACAGAACAATCAAAAAGAAATCAATGCTTTAAATAAATCCTGTGACAGCATAACCCTTTTTTGATCATTATCCGGTTTAATTCCGCAAAAGATATTCCAAACTTGAAAAGCTTTCCTCTGCTCAAGTCAGTTATCTGAAAAAATGTGAGCTTGGATTGGACAAATATTACAAGTCTCTGATTAAGGGATTCCATCTCAGCAAAGGCTGTGCGATCTTCTACCAAGAGAAGAACACGAGGATACCATTTGAATTTCTCAATAACAACGTGAATATCAAACGCATGTCCAAGATAGCTTACCAGTAATTTTGCTCTTGATGACTGTCCAAATAGGTCTGAGAACTCTTCCAAACACAAGTGTCGTACACATCAAATGGACAGTCATTTTATCTGTGCTTAGGGAGTTTCAGGCCAATATATCAAAAACAGACGCAATGGAGGGCACTTGGTAAAGCCGGTATGCCCTCTTTAGAATTTTTGAGATGTTACCGCCACAGACAGTAATTTGAAGCTGACGCCTAAACAGAGGTGTGTTGAAGCTCATTCCCAGAAAGTACAATTTGAAAACCGCCGAGCATATCGCTATAACGACTTTCATTCAACTGAACACCTTAAATCTTGACCCAAGAAATCAAAGGCGTGAATGCAAGTTTTCATTTTCAAAAAATTGGCATACCAGATGAATTACTTAACATAATCAATAAACCCCTGGACCGCTTCGAAAAGATTTTTACAGATACAAGCACCAGGAGCATTGATCCTTCTCTCGTCGCCTGAACGATATTTTCCTGTCCGAACCAAAGATGCTTTCATGCCTACTTTGAGTGCACCATTGATGTCCGAAAGGACATCGTCGCCAACCATCATAATGTTTCTGAACGAAAGGCCAAGACCCGAAGCGGCAGTATGGAAAAAAGCTGGAGAAGGTTTGCCAAGGAAAACCGCTTCACAATCTGCAGCATATTCAAGAGCCTTGGCAAAAGGGCCGGCATCGAGACTGAAACCATCGATATCTTTGAAATAACGGTTGTCACCAACCGCCAAGAGAGGGGCTCCGTCCAATAACAATCGAAACGCCTGGTTAAGATTATCATAGGTAAATTCATGGGCAGCGTCACAGATAACCACTGCATTCGGAGACACAGATGGGAACTCGTCAAATTCCGGCCTAAGTTCTGGATGAACAAGCAGCTTGGGAGACAAACTGTGCTCTCGCAGGTACTCGGCAACCGCTTTGGGCGCGGTGAACAAGTCACTATCATTGAGTTCGAAACCCATGCGTCGTAATTTTTGCAGGATGGCACTCCGGGGGGTTCGGGAAGAATTGGTAATAAAACGAACCGGGATGTTTTTAGACCTTATCAAGTCCAGAGCTTTGTCTGCCCCGGGGATCAATTCGCTGCCCTGGTAAACGGTGCCACTCAAGTCGATCAAAAAACCGATGTTCATTCTTTGCCTCCACCTAGCGCAGGATCTTCCACAAAACAACGAAGCTAATTTTTATTGCACGCTCCGGACAACAATTAACATTATTAGACTTTAGATGTCATACCCGCGCTATCCAGCCAAAAATCACCATGTAAAATGATGTTACGGTCTCCCCTCTTTTATCTCCTAAACCAGGATAAGCGATAAAGAAATTTATTCGGAATATTTTTACGTTACAAGTAGAACAAAACCTTTAGTCGTCTGTCAAACAAGGCAATCTATAGTTATAAAATCCTATATTGCTCTGAATGATTGCGTTTTAAAACGATAACCTATGCTTGACAGGACCAAACTGAATCGGTCAACAGGAAAGACGTTGTCCCATCGTTACTAAATTGATTCGCAAGGTGTGTTCTAGATGTCAAGCAAACGCAGTTATAAATTCGAATAGCTAGCCAGCTTGATCATCACGACAATCACGTGAGACCTGACAATCACACTCCACAGCAAAGCCCCCCAAGGCTGACCACTTCAGCCATGAGGGGCTTTTTAAGGAGGTAGAACTGAAGAAACTGTCTTAAGGCTCGCCTGCCACAGCAAGGGTTTGACCGAATGCTCAGATTGCCAGTCTGAACATTATGTTTGATACCGAAAATTCTTTTGGTCTAAAAGTTTGTCTTGGTGAGTCAACTCAACCAAATATATAAAACATCGTTTTATATATTTTAGATTAATTTGATTTCATGTCAAACAAAAAAATTTAGTCCACACATTGACCTGATGATTCGCGACCTGCGGACATGTAAAACACAGCAAGCTGGTCAGTTTAGCAATCCCTTTGGAATGATTGCCCTTGAAAAAAACTTATCTTAAGGATATGAATATCTAAATTTAAGGATGGAGAACAGCTAATGGACAATCCAAGAGGGCAGCGTTTTCTACTGTGGGTCACAAGCTTTGCGTATGTCTTGATCGCCCTGGAAGTTTTGTTCATGATCACACCATTTGCACTCTATTTTTATGGTGTTTATGGTCCTATTCTCGAATGGTTGTCGATACATAAAGCGACGGCCTGGACCACTGAATTTTTCCTCCCGCATATGGTCTTTGTGGACGATGCCCTGCTTAACGGCATTGCCTACATGCAGGCCCTTTTTGTCATAGGCATGGTGCTCTTTCTGTTAGCCGCTGTCCCTTTGTATTTTGGTCGTTTAACAGGTCGGGGCGTGGTCAGCTTCGGCCCTTATGCAAAACTTAGACATCCCCAATACCTTTTTCTTGCACTGTCCGGGTTCGGTCTGCTGTTGTACTGGCCTCGATTTATTGTCCTGATTTTCTTTGTAACCATGCTGTTTGTGTATTACTTGCTGGCACGCAATGAAGAATGGCGAATGAAAAGGGAGCAACCTGGACGTTATGAACAATACATGCAGCACACCAGCATGTTTCTCCCCGGCGAGCCCGGTCGGTTTTTATTCAAAATGTTATTTGGCTGGGTTGGACCTCGCTGGCTGGGGCTTTTGGTTTGCTACTTCGTGGTTATGGCTGCAGCGCTATCAACCGCTTGGGGTTTGCGTGCCTACACATTGGAAAGAATCCCACAAATCCGAGTAGCTAAGACGCAGGTCGTCTCAGTTTACCCCCGCCCGGATGATGAGCTCAAAGAACTGTTTTCGATTGCTCAGCAATCAGCAAAAGTTCAGGCATTTTTGGCAGACAACCCGAAGAGGCTCGTCTATATCATGCCCGGAGACTTTTTCCTGACGGGTTTAATTCTCCAGGAAGGCCCAAGGTATTCAGAGCACGTCTTGAAGCGTTATCCGCATTTGCGTGAGATATCGAAAAATCGGCACAGCGGCGGCGTGGTCAAGTTCTTCCGCCTCGGCTATAAATTCTTCAAGACGATCGGTACAACCCGCAGGGTTTATGACTATGAACGCCTAGTTTTTGTTGAAATACTTTGGCCTGACGGCACTAATGACCATGTTCATAAGCCAATGGAAATGGGTGTGCGCCGGCTGCCTGGCTTAGTGGTTGATATAGACGCTGAAACCAAAGAGCTTTTATCCGTCGAGACTGTATCAGGGAATAACGCTTGGGGAAGGTTGCCCATGCCGAATATTTAGGTTGGCTGAATATGGCTTTTTAACTGATAGCAATACCTGGTGTCCGTTGCTGATCAAGCTTCGGCAACCCTGACCGAAACTAGTCAATTAAAATTATCCGAATCTATTCATTATTTTGGAAGGACGACCTCTCTTAAGACCTTTCGATATCAAGACTGCCTGGCAGCTGCCTAACGATCATAAAAGTAGTTGAAAAATTGCCTCGCTGTACGACCGCTCTTGCTCGCTCGTCCCAACGCAAACAGCCTGGCTGATTCGTGGAGCAGT
>JAFDBS010000203.1 GCA_019313185.1 Deltaproteobacteria bacterium
AAGCAGATTACATTGAAATTCACACAGGACTCTACTGTGAAAGTTCCCGGCAGAACCAGGCCACCGAATTACAAAAAATTGCTGAGGCGATTAAAGTCGCGCACAAATTAGGGCTCGGCGTTAATGCTGGACATGGCCTCAACTACCACAACATTCGAAAGGTGCTTTCCCTTGGTGGTGTTGAAGAGTTCAATATCGGCCATAGTATCATCTCACGTGCTGTTCTTGTTGGCTTAGAACGTGCGGTTCGTGACATGGCTGTCTTGGTCCATGGAGACTGAAATGCCGGTCGTAGGCATTGGCACTGACATTGTGGAGATCAATCGGTTCCGTAAATTTTTGGCTCAAGAGAAGACTGTTCTTTTAAATAGGTTGTTTACCCCGGAAGAACGTTCCTATGCCATGAAAAAGCAAGATCCCGGACCGCATTTTGCGGCACGGTTTGCAGCAAAGGAAGCTTGTTTAAAAGCATTTGGGTTAGGCCTGCGTCATGGGTTGAGTTGGCAGGATATCTCCGTTGTGCAAGATCAATATGGAAAGCCTGACCTTAATTTAGCAGGTCGAGCTGCCGAAATTGCTGAGAGACGTCTGGTCAACACGATCCATTTATCTTACAGCCATGATGGTGACTATGCCGTGGCTATGGTTGTTCTGGAGTGCAGATGATTGTCTTGAGTGCGGCACAAATGCAGGCAATTGATCAAGAAACCATCAAAGACGTTGGTATTCCAGGTGTTGTTCTCATGGAAAATGCCGGTTGGGCTGTTGCCAAAGTTGTGGCAGAACGCTTTTCGGATAAGAAGCGTTCCGGTGCACTTGTTTTGGCCGGCAAAGGGAATAACGGTGGCGATGGCTTTGTGACTGCCCGGCATCTCATTGCCTTGGGGTGGCCAGTCACTACGGTCGTGCTTGCCAAAAGAGGTGACATAAAGGATGATGCCGCAATCAATATGGCGGTTTTGGAAAAGTGTGGTGGTTCGATTACTTTTATTGAAGACACGCTAACGTCGAGCTTATCGAAGTTCTCAAATCCCGGTGTATTGGTCGATTCTTTATTTGGAACCGGTTTAAGCAAGCCCTTGCAGGGTATTTACGCTGAAGCCGTCGATTGGATAAACCATTTGCACGTACCTGTCGTAGCAGTGGACATGCCCTCAGGTATTGATGCCTCAAATGGACAAATTCTCGGACAAGCTGTCAGAGCTACCATTACTGTTACATTTGCGTTTCCAAAAATTGGCCAGATAACCTGCCCTGGAGCAGAATATGTCGGAGAACTTGCTACCGTCGATATAGGCATTCCGGCAATCGTTTCAAGCAGATCTGAGCATTATTGTTGGGGAGTAAACGGAACACAGGCCCGTCAATGGCTGCCTCACCGGCCAGATGGTGGTCACAAAGGTACATTTGGGCATTTGGTCGTTTTGGCTGGGTCAATTGGGAAAACCGGCGCGGCGATAATGACCGCAGAATCCGCGCTCAGAGGCGGTTGTGGTCTTGTGACTCTTGCCTGCCCTCAGAGTATTTATCCGATTGTTGCCAGCCAATTAATTGAAGTGATGGGCAAACCCTTGGATGATTTGCACGGAGAAGTCAGCATGTTGGCTTTGGATGATATAAACAAACTTCTTCAATCCAAGGATGCTTTGGCCCTCGGACCGGGACTTGGTTTAGGAGAAGAAACAGGCACATTGGTCCGTCGACTGATCCAAGATTGTCCTGTGCCAGCTGTTATCGATGCGGATGGTTTGACGCATTTGACAGGTCATTGCGAAATTTTAAAACGGCGACAAGGCCCTCCGCTTGTTTTGACACCGCACCCAGGTGAAATGTCGCGACTCACCGGCATGACCATTGATGAAATTCAAGCTAATCGCGTAGATACTGCTCGTGAATTTGCCTCTACATATGGTGTCGTGCTTGTTCTGAAAGGGTCCCGTACGATTACGGCCTGTCCCTCTGGCAAAATTTATGTCAATTTAAGTGGGCATGTTGGCCTTGCAAGTGGAGGGATGGGTGATGTTTTAACTGGTTTGATTGGCAGTTTCCTGGCGCAGGGCTTGGAACCAGCGTTAGCCTCTGCCTTAGCAACTTACATCCACGGAAGGGCGGCAGACAATCTGCGTGTGGAGTACGGTGTTTCAGGGTTGCTTGCCACCGATATAATGCAAGAGTTGCCACTTGCAAGAGAGGCTTTACATCAAGGAGTTTTTAATGCTTAAAGCAAAAGATATCATGACAACTGAGATCTACACTGTTGGTGAAGAGATGGATTTAAAGGAGTTGGCAGAACTTTTTGTGCAACGCAATGTTAATGCAATGCCCGTTGTCAACGACAATGGCAAGCTGGTAGGCATGGTTAGCCAAACCGACCTGGTCGAACAAGACCGGCCACTTCACATCCCCACTGTAATTTCACTGTTTGACTGGGTTTTATATCTTGAAAGTCCAAAAAAGTTTGCCGACGAAGTTTCAAAGGTGTCAGCAAGAAAAGTTGGTGAAATTTGTTCACGTGATATAGTTACTTGCCAAGCGGAGACCTCGGTAAGCGAGATTGCTAACTTGATGGTTGAAAACAAGACCCATTTGGTTCCCGTTTTGGATGGTGACAAGCTGATTGGTGTTGTGGCTAGGCTTGATATTATTCGCAGTATGGGATGATAGCCTTTGCAAAATTTTCAAATTACCACAAGTCACCCTTCCGAGACATTGGCTTTGGGCAAGAAGTTTGGTGAAATTGTTCAGAGAGGCACAGTCATCCTTTTAAATGGTCCATTGGGTGCAGGGAAAACCTGTTTTGCACAAGGGTTAGCCGCGGGGCTGGGTGTCCCCAAAACTCATCCGGTTACGAGTCCAAGTTACAGCCTGATGAACATCCATTGCGGGCGTCTTCCTTTGTACCATTTTGATCTCTATCGTTTGAGCGAGCTTGAAGACTTGGATGAGCTCGGGTATGACGAATTTGCGGAGGGGAGCGGAGTTGCTGTGATCGAGTGGGCAGAACGCATTGATCTGTTGTCAGAAGCAAGCTTAGAAGTCGCTATAGAATGCCTTGATGAAAATCGACGACGATTTACATTCGTGGCATATGATGATCGCGGGCGACAACTTTTAGAGTTGATTGCCGTTTGATGTTTGAGGATGATACTGGTAAGAAGTGGATAAATCTAAAACGACGACAAAAAACTATGACGCTTTCAAAAAATCTGTTATTTAAACATCTTAATCCTTGAGGGACATTTAACGTGGGCAGTGCTTGAAGCTGCCGGGAAAGGATTGTTCTGAATGGCATTGGTAGTTCAGAAATATGGGGGCACATCGGTCGGGAGCATCGAAAAGATCCGTAACGTTGCCCGTAGGGTGGCTCGCACATATGATGAAGGCAACGATGTAATAGTCGTGGTTTCTGCTATGGCGGGTGAAACCAACAAACTGGTGGCCTTGGCAGATGAAATCTGCGAATTCCCAAGTGAACGTGAATATGATGTTCTTGTCGCTTCCGGTGAGCAGGTTTCTATTGCCTTGCTTTCGATGTGCTTGCAATCAATGGGATACAAAGCGAAAAGCTACCTTGGTTGGCAGGTTCCGATCTATTCCGACTCGGCATTTTCAAAGGCCCGTATTGAGGAAATTGACGACACCAACATCCGAGAAGACTTACGCAGTGGCACAATCGTTATTGTGGCCGGCTTTCAAGGGGTTGATCGTGACGGCAATGTGACGACTTTTGGGCGAGGGGGCTCCGATACCTCGGCCGTGGCAGTTGCAGCGGCCCTGAAAGCCGATGTGTGTGAAATTTTGACTGATGTTGATGGAGTTTATACCACCGATCCGAGGATTGTGCCCGAGGCGTCTAAGATGGAAAAAGTTTCATATGATGAGATGCTCGAAATGGCTTCTCTCGGATCGAAAGTATTACAGATCCGCTCTGTCGAATTCGCAAAAAAATACGGTGTTGTGGTTCATGTTCGTTCAAGCCTAAACGATAACCAAGGGACTCTGGTAATGAAGGAGGATGAAGATATGGAGACCGTCCTGGTGTCAGGGATTACCTATAATAAAGATGAAGCGAAGATTTCCGTAATGCGAGTACCGGACAAGCCGGGGATCGCCGCACAATTGTTCTCCCCTCTGTCTGAAAACAACATTACGGTTGATATGATTATTCAAAACGTATCACATGAAGGTTTTACAGACCTGACTTTTACTGTCCCGCGCACTGACTTTAAGAAAGCACTAAAAATTGTAGAAGACGCTGCCACTGCTGTTGGTGCTGGGGGTGTAGAAAGTAATGAAACGATAGCGAAAGTCTCGATAGTTGGCGTCGGGATGCGTTCGCACTCTGGGATCGCCAGCAAGATGTTTAGTACCTTGGCGGCAGAAGGGGTTAATATCCAGATGATTTCGACGAGCGAAATCAAAGTGTCTTGTGTCATCGATGACAAATACACCGAGCTTGCCGTTCGGGTTTTGCACGATGCATTTGAACTAGATAAAGGTCTTAATGTGTCCCAGGATTAAAATCGGAATCTGGTTTCTTTGAAATAGACAATCACTTGGACATGTGACGAGGTTAGAGATGAAAAAAGTTTTTCTTTATGACACAACCTTGCGAGATGGGACTCAGGCTGAGGATGTCTCCTTTTTGGTTGCAGACAAAATCCGGATTGCCCAAAAGCTTGACGAGCTCGGAATTGACTATATCGAAGGTGGTTGGCCAGGGTCTAACCCAAAAGACATTGCTTTTTTCAAGGACGTTAAAAAGGTTAAGTTACGCCATGCAAAGATTGCAGCATTTGGTTCGACACGCCGCGCAAAGACCACACCAGCGAAAGATAACAACATTCAAACGTTAATTCAGTCATCTCCAGATGCCGTAACAATTTTTGGCAAAACCTGGGACTTTCACGTTAAAGAGGCCTTACGCATAAACCTTGAAGAAAACCTTGAGTTAATCAATGATTCTTTAGCTTACCTTAAAGAGCATGTTGCCGAAGTCATATACGACGCAGAGCATTTCTTTGATGGATATAAAGCGAATCCTGACTATGCAATTCAAACACTTAAAGCAGCAGAGTCTGCAGGAGTTGACTGCATCGTTTTATGCGATACAAACGGCGGGACAATGCCTTTTGAAGTTGCGGAGATAATCAAAACAGTCAAAAAACAAATTAGGAAACCGCTTGGCATCCACACCCATAATGACAGCGATTGTGCAGTGGCTAACTCTCTCGTCGCAGTTGAAAATGGAATTGTTCATGTTCAGGGAACTATCAACGGTTTTGGCGAGCGATGCGGCAATGCTAACCTTTGTTCCATTATCCCGGCACTGAAGTTGAAAATGGGGAGAGATTGCGTATCAGATGCGCAGCTACAAAATCTGCGTATTACCTCGCGATATATTTATGAGTTGGCCAACCTCGTGCCGAATAAGCACCAACCTTATGTTGGAAATTCTGCCTTTGCTCATAAAGGTGGCGTTCACGTATCGGCAATCCAGAGGCATCCGGAGACTTATGAGCATATTCGACCCGAGAAGGTTGGAAATGTGACCCGTGTATTGGTGTCAGATCTCTCCGGCCGGTCGAATATATTGGCAAAAGCCGAGCAGTTTAATATCAATATTGACAGCAAGGACCCCGTAACACTTGAAATCCTTGAAGACATCAAGACCATGGAAAACCAAGGCTTCCAGTTCGAAGGGGCGGAAGCGTCTTTTGAACTTTTGATGAGGCGTGCTTTAGGAAACTTGAAGAATTTTTTCTCAGTGATCGGATTTCGAGTGATAGATACCAAACGTCATGAAGATGAAATGCCATCGTCAGAAGCAACTGTTCAAGTCAAGGTTGGTGGAAAGATCGAACATACGGCGGCAGAGGGTAACGGCCCGGTAAACGCTCTGGATCATGCTCTGAGAAAGGCACTTGAACAGTTTTATCCTCAGCTCAAAGAGATGAAACTCTTTGATTACAAAGTCCGCGTTTTACCTGCTGGCAAAGGGACGGCTTCGGTGACCCGTGTTTTGATTGAATCCGGCGATAAAACTGCCCGTTGGGGAACTGTAGGTGTAAGCGACAATATTATTGATGCGTCTTACCAAGCCCTTGTGGACGCGCTTCAGTATAAATTAATGCGTGACCAAGAATCTTAATTTTCCCTTTAAATACGATTTTTTCGACAACTCTGTTGATTTTTGTCAACAAACACAGAGCTGTCACGCAAGGCTCCCCAAAATCAATCCATTTGGCCATCAAAATTCTGACGCTTCACTGTTTCTTGCGTCATTTTATTGACGGACCTGCCACGGATTGCTTTCATCAGATCAATTCATGACCTGTTGCTTGCTAAAATAGTGACGACAGGCAAATTGTTAAAAATCATTTCAAAAAAAATACGCAGATTCAATATGAAGGGACACAGAATATTCATTTGGTTATAAAAGTCGTTTTGTCTCAGTGCATGGAATATAAGAACCCTTATTCAAAAAGACTTTGGAAAAGAGCTATTTCATTATAAACCAAGCCAATATGATCGTCAAAGAAATGACGGGATGCGTTGTTTATAATATTGCCAAACACATTTTAATTGAATTTTAGCGGCAACAATTCAAAAATAAAAACGAAAGTAAAATTCATAACTAATTGTTATTGAACGTTTTTTATTTTTTAGAAAATTTATGATGAGTATTTCTATCCTTTGGACTGAGAAATGGCACACCTTATGTAATATAACTTAAGTAACAGATTTCGAGTTTATTATTTCGTTGGATATGAGGAGGTGCCACAGTGAAATGTCCAAAATGTAAAGGTCGAATGTATGCTGAGAAATATTATGATTTTGTTCGTGCTTTTGATGCATGGAAATGTTGTACATGTGGGGAAGTCGTAGATCCAACGATATTGGCCAATCGGGCTCGCAATCACAACCTGTTTATTGGCTGAGAATTAACTCTTGATATTCACAAAGGCTGGGACATCGTCCCAGCCTTTGTTGTTTTGTATTCATGCTTGCTTAAAATTTTGTATTGAGTCAAGATTAAAAAAGTTGCAAATAACTTTTCATGAAATGGTGTTTTTGTGAGTCTGATAAGGATTGATTATGTCAAAAAGCAACACAGAACATTTATCAGCCAAGCAGAAAAAAGTAAAAATTGCAAAATCAGTCAGAATTCGCCGCCTGATACAAAAAAAAATGGTCGACAGCTGGCAGCAAGTTCCCCACTTTTTTGTGACTATTGCAGTTGATATGACCGATGTAATAAGGTTTCGCAAAGACCTGGGAGTTACAATCAATGACTTTATTTTGGCAGCTACGGTAGCGACAATCAAAGAGCATCCATGGGTTAATAGCCTTTGGAAAGATGGCGAAGCTTTTGAACAAACGGATGTAAACTTGGCTTTTGCTGTAGCGACTGCGAATGGACTTTATTATCCAGTCCTAAAGTCATGTCAAGAAGCGACGCTCAAGCAAATCAGCAAAAACGCCTCGCACATGGCCGTAAAAGCACATCTAGGCAAATTAACAGATCAAGATCAGGACAAGGGCACATTCACTGTTACCAACATGGGCATGATGGGCGTAGAGGCTTTTTCGGCAATCATTACTCCTCCGCAGGTAGCGGTTCTAGCTGTTGGAACGGTAAAGGGTGAGGTGGTTGTTGATGAACATGAAGAACTGACCGTTGCACCGATGGTTAAACTTACCTTGTCTGCCGACCACAGAGTTCTTGACGGAGCGGACGCAGCTGAATTCCTAGATACCCTTAAGTCGTATCTTGAAGCCCCAGTCACGCTGATTGCCGGCACCTGCTTTGACGAGGATTAGTTCTGGCACTCACAGTCCTCGAAGCATCTTGCCACCATGACCACTTGTCATATAAGACATTTTATGGTCCAATACGACTTGGAGCATGGAAATGTACCAATCTAATGATACCAGCAGAGCCTGTGATAAAGACACTGAATCGTCAACGGGGAGCGAGTTATTAGCACGTCAAACCGCTCATTTTTCTCCACCATCAATTTCCTGCCAGTTACTGAATGCAATGCCCAGCGTTGTGTTCATATTGAATAAATTCCACCAGATTATCTTTGCCAACAAAATTTTCTGCGAACTCATCGGCATTCAAAATCCGGAATTGCTTTATGGTAAACGTCCAGGAGATGTTTTGGCTTGTCGCAGTGCAATTCATGGAGAGTATGGCTGCGGAAGTGGTGATGCGTGCAGGACATGTGGCGCGCTTGCAGCGATAACATCAGCCCAAGCCGGACATCAGGATGTACAGGAATGTTTATTGACTCGGCAAGACAATGAAAAGATCGAGCATTTGACTTTGAGGGTATGGACTATGCCAATCACCCTCGAAGGAGAGACCTATACTATCTTGTCGGGCTTTGACATCAGTCATGAACGCAGAAGAATAGCTTTAGAAAAAACTTTTTTTCACGACATTCTCAATTTAATTGGCAGTATCCGAGGTTTTGCAGAACTTCTGGAACTGAATGCAAGTATCGATCTTGATGAAGTCAGCAAGCGCATCCAACATGTCTCGCAGCGGGTTATCGATGAAATCGACACCCAAAGAGTCCTTTTGGCCGCAGAAAAAGGAGAACTTCAGGTTGAACCGCAATTATTGTACAGCCGGCAGGTGCTTGCTGAAGTGGTTGCCTTGTTTGCAGATCAGGACATTTCCCAAAATCGATCATTGGAACTCGATGATCTTGCTGTCGATATTCCGTTTCTGTGTGATGCAGTTATTCTGAGGCGAATTCTCATCAACATGTGCAAAAATGCGCTTGAAGCAACATCCCCAGGGGGAAAAGTTTTCGTTGGTGTCAAAACAGAAAATCAGCAAATTGAATTTTGGGTGCTCAATTGGCCTCATATTCCCATGGAAGTTCAGTCACGAATATTCCAGAGAGACTTTTCGACCAAAGGGGCTGGGCGCGGACTCGGAACATATAGCATGAAGCTTCTCACACAGATCCTCGGGGGAGAAATCTCATTTTCAAGCTCTGAAAAAGATGGGACCAAGTTCATGCTGACGTTGCCAGTTTCTGAACAAAGCTCTTATGAGGCATCTGAGTCAAAAACCGATCACTCGTTCGGATGACAATATGCCGGGAACAAATGCAGTTTTTTGCAGATAACCTGAACTCAAAATCGGCACAGGTGCAGCATAGTTTATTTCATAGGGATGTGATGCCAAAGTTTGCCCAGGGCGTTCAATTTTATCATGTCAGGGAAGGTCGAACTGAAGGTTAGAAGCAAAACCAGAATCGATTAAGCGGCCTGATAAAAAATGTTTTTTTGGACAGCAAAGCCTGAAAAAAAATTCCCAACTTGAATAAATTAAGGGTGGCAAAATAACTTTTGCCACCCCATTTAAGTGAATAAACGCCTTTCTACTGACGACTACTTTGTACTGTAAGAACAGGTACTGTTGAGCGTCTCACAACCCGTTCGGCCGTGCTTCCGACCAGAACTTTTTCAATCCCTGTCCGGCCGTGTGTGCCCATAACAATTAGATCTGCCTTAATCTGGGCTGCAAAAGCCAAGATTTCTTGAAAAGGCAGCCCAATAACAGTCTCGGTTTGGTAAGGTACTTGTTCGCCAAAGCGTTCGCTACAGAATTGCTCTATCTGCTTAATGGCATGCAATTCAAGCTCCTTCTCGAGTTCAGCAAGAGATTGAGGTGGCATTAAGCTCCGCCGGCTGTCGCTTAATTCTCCAATGACATGCAAGACGAATAATTCGGCGCCAGAAAGTTTGGCCAATGTCATGGCGTAATCACACGCTGGAACAGAACTTTCAGAAAAGTCTGTTGCATAGAGAATGTTTTTGAAGGTGATTTCAGCCATCTTCGACTCCTTAGTTGGCAAGTTTAACCCTCTGCCAGTCTAGCGTTTTCCTTTTTGGTACGAGAGATCTGGCTGAAATATATAATTGCAATCAACCCTATCCCTACAGCGTCGGTAAGCAAGGTCGGCCAATACAACAATATTGTTGCAGGCAGAAGTAGCAACCATTCTAGGAGATTGGTTTTGCGCAACCAGAAAAACATGGTCAAAGCAGAGAAGGCAATAGTGCCTAGAAATGCAGAAAGAAATGAGGAAGCGACCATTGCCGTACTCGCCTCGGTTTCACCTTCTATGATTATTTCACCAGAGTTTACCAGCCCACCACTGAAAGCTTTTACGACGGTGATGTCAGCCTCTCTTTTCGCCTTAATCTCTTTTATTTCGTCACCAATCATGATTTTTGCCAGAAGATCTCCGGCTTGAACCGTTTCCCCTTCTTCCGTATCGATACTCAGTACAGTGGCAAAGGGCATATCTTCAAAAACTGGGGCTTTAACAAGCACTGGTTTCGCCTGAAATAATATTGAAGGAGTAAACGCAAAAAGAATGGGCATGACATAGAGAAGTTTGGCAAATTTAAAACTTGTCCAGCCAGTTTTCCAGGGGTCAGATCCCGCAATTGCAGCTCCAGCATATGCTGCGACGCAAACAGGAGGTGTAATGTTCGAATCCTGGCTGAACCAGTAGACGATCATATGCGCACAGAGTACCGGAACCCCCATTTCTACTAGTGGTGGCACGGCAAGAACTGCAGTAATCAAATAGGCTGCTGTAACCGGAACACCCATACCCAGCACCAAAGATGCCAGGGCAACCAGAAAGATTGCCGCAAGCAAGTTGCCGTTGGCCAAAGAAATAATAATGTCCGAGAATTTCAGGCCTATGCCGGTCAAAGAAATCGTGCCGACAATAATGCCGATGACACCCAAGGTTGCACCGATGATCAAAGTGTTCTTTGCGCCAGTCTGTATGGCTTCCCAGATTCCTTTGAGATCCATCGCGATGTTTTTACGCACTGCGCTCACGCCAAGACACCAGAGCGTAGCGAGTGAAGTGATAAAAAACTGTATCTTGAAACCAAAAAATTCGTGAATTGGAAGCCTGACGAAGTCAAGAGCGATGATCATCATAAAAAGGAGCGAGATCGGAATGTAGATTAGGCTATCTTTTAAAGTATTTTTCCTGTCCCGCCGGACCCAGCTTACGACAATACAGGACAATGCTGACCAAAAGGCAGCCATGCCAGGAGATTTGCCGATTATCATCAGTATAGTTATGATGATGAGCGGTAAAGAAAAGTACCACTCACGTTTTAAAACCTCTTTCCAGTGTGGCATATCTTCATCCATGATTCCCTTGAGGCCTTGTTTTTTGGCTTCAAAATGGATCATGCAAAAAACAGAGAAAAAATAGAGTAAGGCCGGGAAAACGGCTATCATCATGATGTAGGCGTAGGACGTCTCAGTTAACTCTGCCATCAGAAAGCCACCGGCGCCCATGATTGGTGGCAGGAACATACCCCCTATCGAAGCAGATGGTTCAATGGCGCCAGCAACGTGGGGTTTGAAGCCAGCACGTTTCATCAGGGGTATCGTAAATGCACCAGTTGACACCGTATTAGCAATTGCACTTCCTGAGACTGACCCAAAGAGGGCTGAGGCGATGACCGCAACTTTTGCGGGCCCCCCTGTGCTTCGTCCTGCTATCGCGAGGGGTAGATCAATGAAAAACTTTCCGGCGCCAGACTTATGCAGAAAGGCCCCAAAAAAAATAAATAAGATAACGTAGGTTGCCAAAAC
>JAFDBS010000204.1 GCA_019313185.1 Deltaproteobacteria bacterium
AGACCTCTCAACTCAAAAGGCTTAAAGAGCTTGAGCAAGAGGACGCGCGTCTGCGTCAAGCTGTGTCCGATCTGACGTTGGACACATTGATTCTGAAGGAAGCCGCCGCGGGAAACTTCTAAGCCCCGCTCGCCGTCTTGATGGTGTCAAAGCTGTCATGAAGCGTTTGCCCGTCTCCGAGAGACGTGCTTGCAAGGTGTTAGGTCAGAACCGGTCTGCCCAACGTTACGCAGCCAGAGAACGTGACGATGAAGGGCCACTGACAAAAGCAATCATTGAACTAGCGAGTCAATATGGCCGCTATGGTTATCGACGCATTACCGCACTACTGCGACAGGACGGCTGGCACGTTAACCATAAACGCGTCGAACGGATCTGGCGACGGGAGGGGCTGAGAGTTCCGCACAAACAACCAAAGCGGGGTCGCCTGTGGTTTAATGATGGTTCCTGTGTTCGTAAACGCCCGGAACACAAGAATCATGTCTGGGCTTACGACTTTGTTCAGGACAGAACGAAAGACGGTCGGTCATTTAAAATGCTGACGGTCATTGATGAATATACCCGGGAATGTTTGGCAATCAGAGTAGAACGTAAGCTGAAATCGATTGATGTGGTTGAGGCCTTGGCTGACCTATTTCTGATCAAAGGTGTTCCGGAGCATATTAGATCAGATAACGGTTCAGAGTTCACGGCAAGGAGTGTTCGGGAATGGCTGGATAAGCTAGGGACACAGACGTTATTCATTGAGCCAGGCAGTCCGTGGGAGAATGGTTACAATGAGTCATTCAACGGTAAACTAAGAGATGAGTTGCTCAACGGAGAAATCTTTTATACCTTGAAGGAGGCTCAGGTGCTGATAGAGCAGTGGCGCAGACATTACAATACTGTCCGGCCACACAGCTCACTTGGCTATCGACCACCAGCACCGGAAACAATAAAGCCGCTGCCAATAAGGGCAACGGCGCATGGAGAAACGGCTGTGATTCACTAACTTCAATGTGGACCAGTCAACTGGGGCAGGTCACAGCCTTTATAGAAGACAGAAGAACTGAAGCACATTCGAGTCCAGATTAGAAAAAAGAGGATAAATGAGACGGTCATGTAAGTGGCCGTCTTTTTTGTTTCTGAACAGGCTATGGTCTCCCATTTGTCTTGGTGAGTAGGAAATCTCAGGATTTTACTTAGCAAGGTGGTCCTCAAAAAGTGATATAAAGATATGAGCATTGGACTCGACCGATCGGCGCGTCGCCCTTAATATTAACCGTTATGCCCTCAAAATGTGGACAGAAAAATGGATGTCAAATTATTGAGTATCTCTCTTATTCTTTCGTTGGTTATTTTAGGTGAAGCAAACGCATTAGACAGTTACCAGCAAGTTGAAATGGTGGAGGCTCACAATCAATATCGGTCAGAGGCGGGAGTATCTTCTAGAGTTAGCTGGTCAGTAGAACTAGGTGAAATGGCACAAACTTATGCTAATAAGCTAAAGAACGATCGAGGTTGCAATCCTATCCATAGTCATACTAACGGGATAGGAGAGAACCTTTACTGGGCAAGTGCGGTTAGGTATTCAACAGGTGAAACTGAAGTAAAACAAATAACCGCTAAGCAAGTTGCCGCCGCTTGGGGTAGTGAAAAATCAGATTATCATTACCCAAGCAATTCATGTGCTGATGGAAAAGTTTGCGGACATTACACCCAAATGGTTTGGGAAAATACTTCTGAGATTGGCTGTGCTAAAGCGGTATGTGCCGACAATTCTCAAATTTGGGTTTGTAACTATTATCCGGCAGGTAATTATGTAGGGAAGAAACCTTATTAATAAATCAGCCGATATTTACAAAGTACGACTGATAGAACCGATTATAGCTCAGTTGTCGATTCCTGGATTGCAGGGCCAGTGAGAATTTTACATTTCTGCCAACCTTAATACCTCGAAGTAATGCGAGAGGATATATAGTATGCGAGCTGACTAGTTTCCTGCCAGCGGCTCCCTGCTCCCGAAATCGTTAGAATTGGCTCTATTTGGCTGTTGGAAATGTTCCTTTCGGTAGTGGTTGGTTAACTGTGAGCCTGCTTATTTTTATGGTTGAGATGTTTTTCTCTCCCGCATAGTTATGAAGGGTGAAAGGGAAAAGCAGCCCATCAACCATTTTGTAATGATCATACTCTGTTCCCAATAAGCTGCTTCCCATTGCCCCCATATCAAAGGTTGTCTCAACTCTACGAATCAGATGTGTTTCAAAATCAATATATACTGTCAATGAGGGTGCATCGGCTAAATGTATAGAAAGGATTTCCATTGGTCTTCCGTGGAGTTCTTTGAAACCATTATGATTAGCCTTTGCTGTGCCATCAGCCAAGCTCATCGGCAAATCAAGATAGCCGTATTGATAATTCATTGAAGAAAGAGAAAGTGGATTTGCTTCTTTTAAATGATCGCCACTTCCCTGAAGCCCTTTACTGCCATTCAAAACTCTCACTTCCCCACCTTTTTCAGGCATAATGTCAATTCGTAATTTGTCTGGGCGTTGCATCGTTCGTGCGTAGCCACCAGACAATTTGCGTAAAGAATCATCTATGCGTCCATGAGCTGAAACAGTCTTTACCTCCAGTAATCGGTCCTTTCCACCGTAAGCCGCCAATACTTGATTTATCGTATTTCCAAGAGGCCCATCGTACGCTATGGCTGGATATTCAAAAGAGAATACTACGACTAAAAAGCCTATAAAAAAAGTACGGGTTCGATTCTTTTGCATGTCTCTTATGAAGAAAGTCATGGGAAATTCCTGCTGGAAAAGCATGAGCAAGATTTATAATAACTTTTACACATAGGTTAGCCCGGTGCAAATTTACAATTTGGGACTTGTAAGAAGCATGCGTTTTTGTGTGTTAAGATTACTCAAATCAAAACCACCGACAGAATTATATGGCTTCTTATTGAGGGAAAAGTTTTAGACATTCATTTGCGAGACTCCCAAAAATGAATAAAGACCATCAAGATAACAAGTCAATCATTGAACAACTTATTGCTCATGTAAAGGATGTGTTATTCGTCATTAGCCCGGATTGGCAAATAGTCCACTATATAAGTCCTGCATACGAAACCCTTTGGGGGAAAGGGTGTGAGAACCTTCTGAAGAATCCTTTGTCATGGGTAGAATCAATACATTCTGAAGATAAAGACATGGTTATGCAATACATTAGAGAAAAATCAACGGGTGATACGGAAGAAGTTATTTTTCCTGATTATAGGATAATCAGACCTGACGGTTCAATCAGATGGATCAGTGCACGATGTTTTCCAATTACCAATGATAAGGGAGAGGTTTACCGTATTGCAGGCATTGCTACAGATATTACCGAACGCAAGTCAAATGAAAAGGCACTGTTAGCAGCGACACGAGCTGCTGAAGTTGCCAACAAGACCAAGAGTTTATTCTTGGCAAAAGTGAGCCATGAAATCCGTACCCCCATGACGTCCATCATTGGTTTTAGTGAGTTGCTGGAAGATGCAGATTTGACTTCGGCACAGAGAAGATACGTTGAAGTAATTCAGTCGTCTGCTGACAATTTATCCTCATTGCTCGAAGACATCCTAGATCTTTCAAAGGTTGATGCAGGAGAGCTTGTCATCAAACAAAAAAAGTTCAACCTGCATAAATGTATCACCGAGCTGGTCTCTGCACCGAAGAAGGAAATGGCGGAAAAGGATTTATCATTCAATCTCAGCATAGATTATAACGTCCCTGAATTTTTGATTGGTGACTCCTTGAGAATCCGACAGGTCTTACTCAACTTGCTAGATAACGCCATCAAATTTACTGAAAAAGGTGAAATAGTTGTTGCTCTTTCAGTGACAGAAGACACTGGCAATTGGGTTATGCTGGATATTGCTGTTAAAGACAGTGGTGTCGGTATTTCAAAGAACATGCAGAAACGTATATTTGAGCCGTTTGCACAAGCTCATGGGGACAGTACGCATAACTATGGTGGCACTGGTCTGGGTCTGGCAATCAGTCGAAGTCTTGCAGATTTGATGGGTGGCTCTCTTCGTGTCGAAAGCAAAAAAACCGTTGGGAGTACGTTCCACTTGATCGTCCCTATGCAAAGACTGAATGACAACAAGTCAGAAACGCTTGTTGTTGAGAAAGAACCGTCAATATGGTACGGCCCAGCTTTAAATATACTTCTGGCCGAAGACAACCCTATTAATTCGGTTTTCATCGAGACGGTTCTGAGAAATATGGGGCATATTGTTACGTTTGCAGAGAACGGCAGAGTCGCGCTTGATATTTTGAAGAAGGATAACTTTGATCTGGTACTTATGGATATACAGATGCCATTAATTAGCGGTGTTGATGTGTTAAGCGTTATTCGCAAAGGCGAGGAACTTAGCGGAAAACATCTGAAAGTGATTGCACTGACAGCTTATTCTTTCATAGGCGATCAAGAGAAATATCTGGAGATGGGGTTTGACGGCTATCTCAGCAAGCCGTTCAAACAAAAAGATCTTATGGGTGAGTTGAAAAGGGTTGTCCTTGATGGAGGCTTTGGTCATAAATTTTTATAAATCAGGGTCAGTAAGTAAAGTGCCATTTTCTCTGGATCAGATCCGGCAAAATGAAGTGAGATAACTTTTCGGAACGTTGTGGAAGGGTTAGCCAAGTCAAAATTTAAGATTTTTGAAATGAATGATTATTTCAACCTAGTATCTCATCACATCTTGACGGGCAACTGCTTTACTGTTAATTTCCACTCAGAAAACACTGAAAGGAGAATTTTATGGAGACTGTGATTCTGCGTACCAAGGCAAAGACAGGTTCGGCAGGTTAGTATTTTACCACCCACCACGCCTCCTTTGCCCGGTCATAGTGCCGGGTTTCTCTGATTACCAAAGAAGCCCAACCAGATTTAACTGACAACATCATGTCAGGTTCTATTGCTTTTCGGACATAAACGTCCGAAGGGGGTTTCTATGTTACAGCCATCTTATTCTCTATCCCAACTGGGGTGGAGTCACTTTTTTCAACAACAACTGTGCCTTGAAGAGTGGGAATCGACCTTCCCCGCTCGCGTATTTGGTGTTTACCGAAACAGTATCGATATTGCCAGTGTTTATGGAACACAGCAAATTTCCCTCCCGGGAACATGGCATTTAAAAGATCCTGAAGAACTTCCCACGGTCGGAGACTGGCTGCTAATCGATTCGGCAACCGATCAGCCACAAAAAATGTTGGAGCGCAAAAGTCTGTTTCAGCGCAGAGCGGCCGGGAAGGACGCCAGACTTCAACTTATAGCAGCCAACGTCGACACCCTGTTTATCGTTTCTTCTTGCAATCAGGACTTTAATCTCTCGCGCTTGGAGCGTTATCTTGCACTTGCGATGGACATCGGAGTGGAACCGGTACTTGTTCTGACCAAGGCAGATTTAAGCGATCATGTCTCAGACTATCGTCAGCAGGCACTAAGCATAAATCTCAATTGGGTGATTGAAGCCGTTAATGCTTTGGAGCCGTCCTCGGTCGAGGTCCTGCATTCCTGGTGTAGAATCGGCCAGACTATAGCATTGGTGGGATCTTCAGGCGTAGGCAAATCAACACTGGTCAATAGTCTTTGTGGTGTGGATGCCCAGAAGACCAATGCAATCCGCGAAGATGATGCCAGAGGCCGCCACACCACCACATCAAGAAGCCTGCACATGCTCCCGGGGGGAGGCCTCCTCATCGACAACCCGGGCATGCGTGAATTACAGCTCAGTGAGTG
>JAFDBS010000205.1 GCA_019313185.1 Deltaproteobacteria bacterium
TCAATTGTTTTTCTTTGAAGCGGTCCACACGACAGGAGTTGCTGTTGGCACCATCGTTGGCTTGGGGAGTTCCCCGGTTATTGCCGGTTTGCTCTCCTTGCTGGTGTTCGGCGAAAGGCCCGGTCGGCGTTGGTTGGTTGCAACCTTCCTGGCGATCAACGGTTGCAGTCTTCTGATCTTAGCAGGGCAGAGCTCGTACGAAACGATTTCGCCAGCCGGTCTCTTGTTGGCGATAGCAGCTGGTGGCTCATATGCAGTTTTTGCCTTGTCGGTAAAACAACTCGTTGCACGGCAGTCGTCCCTCGCTGTGATGGCTGTGCTTGGTTGTTTAGGGGCACTATTGCTCGCGCCAATTCTTGTGAAGGGTGATTTTTTGTGGATTTTCGGAGTCAGGGGAGGGAGTGTGGTCATTTATCTCGGACTGTTCAGTTATGCCTTACCAATGTTCCTCTTTGCTTATGGCCTGTCAGTCACACCGGTTCCGACTGCCGTAACATTGACCCTTGCCGAACCGCTAACTGCAGGATTGCTTGGTGTGCTGGTGGTAGGTGAATATTTAACCGCTACGGCCTGGGGTGGACTGTTTCTGTTGCTAAGCGGTTTGTTTTTTTTGGCGATTCCGAGACGGAAGAATGGTTACTACTGATTCTAATGACCAGGCTGATTTGATTAATTATAATAATCCCCTGTTGTCACTGTATGGCCGGGTTTGAATCAAGTTTTTGTATTTTAGGAACTGGATGTGATTGCGAATGCAAATGTAAATTCTCATGATGCCATTAAACCAGGAGCTGTGACGCACTCTTTTCAACTCTCCCAACGGTTTAAGGATGCCTTTAAGATCGCTGTGGCGATTGTGATCACCTATGCGATTGCCCTGTCCCAGGGATGGGGGACTCCCTTTTGGGCCGGGTTTGCTGTGGCTTTTTGCGGACTAACCACCGTGGGTGACTCCCTGAACAAAGGACTGCAACGGGTGTTTGGTACAATCTTCGGTGCCTCAATATCTCTCGCTCTGCTGGCACTGTGTCCACAGGATCGCTGGGCCTTTATGATTGCTCTAAGTCTCCTTGTCGCCTTCTTCACCTACATGATGGGGAGTACGACTCGTTGGTATTTCTGGTTCATGGCTGGCATCACCATCCCCATTGTCACAGTCACTGCTGAGCCCGATGCACTGTTCAATTTTCATCGGGCAATCATGCGCTCGCAGCAGACCACGCTGGGCATCGTCGTTTACAGTTTTGTATCGGTCCTGGTCTGGCCGGTCAGCAGCCGGGCCGCTTTCGAGGGCAGCGTTCGTGGGGTCATCGGTAAACAACACCAGCTTTTCACGCATTACATGGCAAAACTCATGGGCGCACAGGACGACTTGCCTGCTGTACAGCTGCGTTCCGAGATGACCGGTACCCTTGGCAGTCTGCAAACGTTACTGGACCATGCCGAACTCGACACATACGAGATCTGGGAGGAGCGGCGTGAATGGCGTGGTTTCATCTCGCAGCTGATCGAACTGAACGACACGATGGAGAGTTGGAGACAGGTGGCCCACGACTTCAGGGAGATCGATTTCCAGCGCTACGTCAAAGCCTTTCCGGAGTTTGGTGCTGAACTCGGCGCAAGGTTTACGGCCATCGAAGGCATGCTTGACGGTCAAACACCCCAGCACTTGCCCTTGGACATGGCATGTGAAATTGATCAGACCCATTTCTCCGAGCTCTCGCAGTTCCAGCGCAGCGCGGTTCTCCTTGCGGTCTCCTGCTTGAATCAACTGGAGAAGGGCACTCAGGCATGTTTCGACACCCTCTGCAACATACGAGGTTTTACCGCGGCGGGTAGGCAAAGGCCAGCTGCTGATGTCAAATTGTCCCGCGCACCGCTCGACCCGGACCGGCTCGCCAGTGTCCTTCGGGTGGTCACAGCACTCTGGCTGGCCATGCTTCTCTACATTTATGTGCCTGATCTGCCCATGGCCAGCGCGCTCGTGATCTTGTCGACCGTAGTCGTCATGCTGCAGTTCTTACACCCGCAGGCGTCTTCCGCCGTGTTTTTTTGGCCCCTTATGTTTGGTGTCGTCGGCGGCGGTGTTGCGCACATCTTCATCATGCCGCATCTCTCCGGGTTCCTCGAACTCGGGACGATGATTTTTGTGTTCGTGTTCGGGCTTATTTACCTTTTCTATTCACCGCGTAATATTCTTCTCAAGTTCATGGGCCTTGCCCTGTTCATGGTCATTTCATCGATTGACGTGGAGCAGCACTACAGCTTTATGGCCGTACCAAACGTGGTGATGCTCGCCCTGATGCTTGTCGGCAACTTGCTGGTGGCTGAGCGATTTCCAGTTTCGTTTCGTGCCGAAGACAGGTTCCAGGCGATCCTGAAGCGTTTCTTCCTCAGTTGCGATTTTCTGCTGTCAACGACGGGATGGCAACGAGACCGTGTGCCGTCGCGATGGCAACGCTGGCGGAAAGCGTTTCACCTCAACGAAGTGGAACGTTCGCCCCAGAAACTGAATAGCTGGGCGCGGGCTCTGACAGCAGCCGCTTTGGGGAATGCGACACAAGCGCAGATACAGGGCCTGGTCACCAGCCTTCAGGCGCTTAGTTACAGAATGAATACACTGATAAACGTGAGTACAGCCGATCAGGCGGATATCATCGTGCGTGAACTGCAAGAGGACGTGCGCAGCTGGCGGGACAAAGTCCAACAAATCTTCGCCCACCTGGCAACCGAGCCGGAGGCGGCGGAATACTCCCGCTACCGTTCAAGACTTGATTCGATGCTCGAACATCTGGAGTCGCGGATTGAAGAAACTCTCGCCGATGCAGATACGCAGAGGGTTTCAGCCGGGCAGGGTGAGAGCATGTATCGTCTGCTCGGAGCTCATCGCGGAGTGTCTGAAGCTCTGGTAGATTTCTCAGAACAGGCGGCCGCCATCGATTGGGCACATCTGCGCGAGTCACGATTCTGAAACATGCGGGGCTCATGCTTACGCGGTATTTCCAGCAAAACCTTTAAGGTGTTGATCATGGTAAAGCATCAACAACGCAGGATTTTAATACGATGATACCAACTCCTCATGAACTGAACATCGGCGGGATCTATCTGCCCCCGCTGCTCGTCGCAGCCCTGCTGGGCGTGATTTTGACTGTTTTTACAGTGCTTGTTCTCAACCGATACCGAATCTCGCGCTACTTCTATAAACCGGAGCTGGTCTTTATTGCATTGCTGGTGATCTACACAATTCTCATTGGAACATTCGTTGTCAGGATTTAAACCATGAACACTACCCGTAAATACCTTTTAACGTCAGTTGTCATCATTGTTGCTGTCGCCTTGGCGGCCTTCAAATACTGGGATTATGTTGTTAATCCATGGACTCGGGATGGCCAGGTGCGTGCTGAAGTCGTCCAGGTTACGCCGCGGGTGTCAGGGCCCATCGTCGGCTTGCCGATCAAGGACAACCAGTTCGTGAAAGCAGGAGACCTGTTGTTCGAGATTGACCCCCGCACCTTCGAGGCGAGTCTGGCCCAGGCGCAGGCACAATATGATCAAACCGGGGATAATTACCTGGCCCTTGAGAAGCAGGTGGAGGCGGCCCGGGCAGAAGTCGTCTCTGCCGAAGCAGCGATTTCCAAGGCGCAAAGCGCAGTCAAGGAGATCAATTCGATGATCGAGAAGAACCAGGCTGAGTACCAGCGTCAACAGGAAATGCTGCCGCAAAAGGCGACCTCGCAAAAAGCCGTGGAGAGGGCAAAAGCGAATTACGAGGTTGCATTGGAGAAGCGGAAAGGGGCGGAAGCCTCTAAACGCCAGGCAAAAGCAGCGATGAGCCAGGCGATTGCCGTTCTGGCCGAGGCCGAGGCGAAGTTGGGTGCGGTCGGCGATGCCAACCCCTCGATTCGCGCAGCACGGGCCGCAGTCACCCAGGCCGAGTTGAATCTCGAGTTCAGCCAGGTGCGTGCTCCCGTAGATGGCTATATCACCAACCTCAACCTGCGGCTGGGTAGCCAGGCCGTTGCCAACCAACCGGCACTCGCCTTGGTTGACGTCAACAGCTATTGGGTGGATGGCTTCTTCCGTGAGACGACAATTGCTGAGATTCGTCCCGGCGACAAGGCCGTGGTGACGTTGATGACCTATCCTGATCAACCTTTAAAAGGCCAGGTCGACAGCCTTGGGTGGGGTATTTCTCAACAGGATGGCAGCACGGGGTTTGAGCTGCTGCCACAGGTCAGCCCGACCTTTGAATGGATCCGGCTGGCGCAACGGGTGCCGGTGCGCATCCTGCTCGATGAGGTCCCGGACAATGTCGCCTTGCGCGTCGGGACCACTGCGTCAGTCCTGGTCAGGACCGGCACAGCGGAGAACTCCGAATGAACCGGTCAATGACTCGCTTCGTACGCCTGTCCAGCAGCCTGCTGACGATATTGCTGCTCGCCGGTTGCATCAACCTCGGCCCGGACTATCATCCGCCTGAGGTCGTGACCCAGCCGGACTGGCTCGAGGCCAACGATCCGCTGCTCGGCGACGGTCCCGACGTTGATCCGCGCTGGTGGCAGACGGCTTTTCATGATCCTGTGCTCGATCGCCTGGTTGAGACGGCTCTTGAGCAAAACCTGACGCTGCGCTCGGCCGGCTTGCGTGTGCTGCAATCCCAGCAGCAGTTGGCGATTGCGATAGGAAATCAGTTCCCGCAACAACAACAGGCGACGGGTTTGGCATCCAGGCAAAAAGAAAATAGTGTAACGTTCAATAATTACAGTCTGGGGTTGAACCTCGCCTGGGAGGTTGACTTCTGGGGGCGGTTCAGACGACAGGTCGAATCGGCGACAGCGGCACTTGATGCGAGCGTGGCCAGTTATGATGCCGCCTTGGTTTCGCTGGTGTCCCAGGTGGCTCAGACCTATATTCTGATTCAGACCTTCGAGGTACGGCTCGAAGCGGCACGGTATAATATCGAGCTCCAGGAGGAGAGTTTTCGCATCGCCAGTTCAAAATTTGAGGCAGGCGAAGTCAGTGAGCTCGATGTCAGCCAGGCCGAGACCTTGCTCAACAACACCCGGGCGACGTTGCCCGGGTTGCAGATTTCCCTTCAACAGTTAAAGAATTCTCTTGCGACGCTCCTGGGAATGCCGCCGCAGGATATGAGCGAGCTGCTTGGTTCGATCGCGGATATTCCCTCGGCGCCACCGCAGGTTGCCCTTGGCATGCCCCAGGATCTGATTCGGCGTCGTCCGGACATCCGGATTGCCGAACGCCAGCTTGCTGCACAGAGCGCACAGATCGGTGTCGCTATCACCGAACTGGTTCCGAACTTTTCGATTGGCGGCTCGATCGGCACAACGGCCTTGAAATCTCATGATCTCTTCAAGGACGCTTCGGAAACCTGGAGCCTGTTTGGCAGCTTTGAATGGAACATCCTCAATTACGGACGCTTGCAAAGCAACGTCAGACTTCAGGATGCCTTCTTCCAGCAATTGCTGGTCGACTATCGTAATGCAGTCTTGCAGGCACAAGGCGATATCGAAAACGCCATCGTCGCCTATCTTAAATCTCATCAGCAGCTAACGGCATACCGAAATGCGGCCGAAGCGTCAAAACGGGCCGTCAATATTGCCATCATTCGTTATCAGCAGGGTGAGGAGGATTTCAATACGCTGATTAACACCCTGGCTAGCAATGTTCAGCAAGATGATCTGCTGGCGGCGACGCGGGGCAGCGTAGCCACCAACCTGGTCCAGGTCTACCGCGCGCTGGGTGGCGGCTGGGAGATTCGCGGGCAGCAAGATCCCGTCGACTTACTGCCGACCGCGACCAAGGACGAGATGCGGGAGAGAACCTGGTTGTGGTGGGATGCTCTCGAATAGATTCAATGATTTGGAGTCAATAAAAGGCCTTACAGAGTTTTTGATGATGATCATCACAGGTAGGCCACCATCCCATGTTATCAAGATTCGTAATCAAAGGCATGACATGAGACTTGTTCTTAAAAGATCAGGAGATGAGATGTTGACCAAATTTAGAGGAAACTTATATTTGTTGGGGTTGCTAGTGGTATGTTTGCCGTCTTTGGCAGTGGGCGAAATCGGCCCGGCAATGACGGGACTAAGCGGCAACGCCAACGATGCGACGACCGCCTTTAGTTGTCCCGCCGGTATCACACGTCTACAGCAATCCCAAGCTGTGTTACAAACTGCTTTCGTATATGAAAGCTCCAAATTTGACGTTGACGAAGCCAGCTTTCCCGGTGGAGACGGTGACGATGATTCATCATTCCTGGTCATCCCGGGGTTTTTTTATGCTCGACCAATAGCTGAACGCTGGCACATCGGTCTCTCTGTGAATGTGCCGAGCGGGATCGGATACGATTTTGGCAACTCCTGGTCGGGGCGTTACCATGTGACCGAAACCAGCCTGGCTTTCGTTGCCGGTTCTGCTGTTGCCGCCTACCAGATGACTGATAAATTCTCATTGGCGGCAGGTCCTTATTTGATATACGTGGATTCGAAGACCAAGACGCGGGTGAACAATCTCCTCCCGGATTACTCTGACGGCAAAGTTGAATTGGAGGAGTCGGGTGCCGATCTCGGTTATGTTCTGTCCATGATGTACCAGTTTACCGACTCGACCCGGCTGGGTGCAACCTACCACTCTGAGCTCAAGCCTGAACTTGATGGGACGCCTTCATTCCGCAATGTTGATCCTTTGCTGCGTGAAGTCCTGGCTGCGGCAGATTTACTTGGTACCGAAATCGACGTGGATTTTACCGTGCCCGCAATCGTGCAGGCGGGCATATACACTGAACTCACTGACCGTTGGGCAGTGACCGGTGATGTTATCTGGCTCGACATGTCAGAGTTCGGCATCACTCACATGAAAGTCGAACAGGAAAGTATTTCGGTTGATGGGACCTTCCGGGATATGTGGGTCACGACTGCCGGAGTCAAGTATCGGATTGATGAAGACCGTACGATTTCACTTGGAGCTCTTTATGCCACCTCTCCGGTTAAGGACAGTAAACGCATCATCGCACTGCCAATGGACCGTATTGTTGGTGGAGGCATTGGTCTGAGTCTGCCTGTTCTGGATTACTTCGGCCAAATCAATCTGAACTTCTTTGATTTGGGTGAGGCGGAGGTGACGGCAGACGGCGGCCTGCTTACGGGAGATTTTAACGGGACGTTTGACAGAAATTATGCGGTGATGCTCGACATTCAGGTTAGATTGTGAAACGGCAAAGTTCGAATGACCTACTCTAAGCTCGGTTTCCTGTACGCTGATGGAAGTCACAGGCCCCGATCGAGTCATGGCGATGCTAGCAAAACAGTACGCAATCTGTCCGCAGACTTTATTTAACTGTTTACTTTGACCTCGCGACCAAGAAGCCGCTGTCTTGAAAAAGGACGTTTCGGGAAGCAGAAGGATTTTCGTCAAACAAAAAGATCGAGATCTCTTTTTCTTGGGTGTTGCTTGTCAAGCTTGAAGGTGTTTGAGTATGTACGGAAACCTCACCATTCTTGCTGTTTTTGTTCTTTTTTACAGTGCTTTCTTTGGCAGGCTTGAGCGCACCCTGTTCAGTGGAGCAACCGTGTTTACTGCGTTCGGCGTGCTCTTTGGGCCGCTGGGGCTTGGGTTGCTCGACCTGCAAGTGGATGCCGAACTCATTGGGACTCTGGCCGAACTGACTTTGGCACTCGTTCTCTTTACCGACGCATCCAATGCAAATCTTCGCGAACTCAAACACTCCTTTCACATTCCAGTACGCTTGTTGGTGATCGGCTTGCCGTTAACGATTCTTCTTGGTTTTGTTACAGGGGTCATATTGTTCCAAAACTTGACCCTGCTCGAAATTGCTGTATTGGCGACCATGCTCGCCCCAACTGATGCGGCTCTGGGCAAAGCCGTAGTGACGAATAAGACTGTCCCGTCGTACATCCGCGAGGGGCTGAACGTTGAGAGCGGTCTTAACGACGGCATCTGCGTGCCAATCCTGTTCCTGTTCCTGGCCCTGATCACGCACACTTATACTGAGGGCAGCACAACATTGCTCGCGCTGAAACTGTTCGTTCAAGAAATCGGGATAGGAGGTTTTGTCGGGATTGGTCTTACCCTGCTGGGCAGGAAGCTTCTCAAGTTCTGCAACAGTCATGGATGGGTCACCGACACCTGGGCACAGTTGCCGGTGCCGGCTTTGGCGGTCGCCTGTTTTGCCATGGCCCAGTGGCTCGGCGGCAGCGGGTTCATTGCTTGTTTCGTCGGCGGTCTGCTGTTCGGCAGAGTTGACAAGCAGTACAAGCAAAAGCTTCTGCTTGCGGCCGAAGGGACCGGCGATACCATGGCACTGTTGACCTGGGTTGTGTTCGGGGTCGGTATCGTCGGTCGGTCGATCGGTTCGCTCAGCTGGGAGATCGTCATCTATGCCGTCCTCAGCCTCACCTTGGTGCGCATGTTGCCGGTGTTCCTTTCGCTGGCCGGTCAGAAACTGCGCAAGGATGAAAAGCTTTTTGCGGGATGGTTCGGGCCTCGTGGGCTGGCCAGCATCGTGTTCGCCGTGATCGTGCTGAACAAAAATCTGCCAGGCGGTGAGACTATCTCGATGACCGTGGTGTGCACCATTGTTCTAAGCATATTGGGCCACGGGATCACTGCAAATCCGCTTGTAGCCGCCCTCGGGGCAAGACGGGATCATTTTGACGATCGAACTTAGAGCACTTCACCGGTCAATGCAGTGGACACATTCAGACAGGAAAGTCGGAGCAATGAAACAGATCATGACAAGATGGTTCCTGATAACAAGCATTCTATTGGTTTCTGCGTGCAGCTCAATGCATCAGCCGGATTCTAATGACATGCAGCCGCTAAAATGCCCCGAAGTGCGCCCGGACGTTTGTACGATGGATTACGACCCGGTTTGTGGAAGGCTGTCGGATGGTTCATTAAAGACGTATTCCAACGCTTGCAATGCCTGCACCGACCCGTTTGTGAACAACTATTATCTTGGTGAATGCAAGTAACGTGATGGCCAGGGACGATCGGCTTGACCCGATACACATAAAGGAACCCAAACAATGACAGACAAGTTTACATAAATCGACACGCCACAGTGGATGCTTGATTTGTTTAAATCCATTGATGGCCTGGACACATCAGAGAACTCCGGATTTCGCATCTTCGGCCACGACATCGTGCTGCAATTCGGGCCCAATGCTGTTCAGGGGATCGAAGACGTAAGCTGGAGAAAAGCTTCCAGGCTGCTCCTTTGTTCAACCTGCCGTGGTTCAACACCGTGGGCAAGGTCATCCGCTAATTGGTTGATTTCCCGCCAGAAGCTGCCAAACCTGGCGGATTTTAAAAGGACTATTCCCCGGCATCGAAAGGAGAGAGCCATGAATAGCAGCTAAAGGAAAGATTTCGATGATTTTGAAAAAGCCACTTGGCTGACTATCTAATTACGACAGGGATGCCATATGAAAACATTTCGATTTTTAGTAACGGTATTCGCCGTAATCTTCTCGATTGTGTCTATTAGCGGAAATTCACAAGCCGAACCACCAAAAGTCGGAGACGAGGCACCAAACTTCACAGTCTCTTCCACCCTTGGACATGAGATCGATTACTACCGTGACTATTACGGCAAACACCATCTGGTCTTATCGTTCATTGCCAACGCTTTCGGCCCCAATTGTAGCGATGACATAAAGGGGCATGGGAGGGTCAACTACCTTTATGAGCGTCTCAATACAAAGGTGCTTGTGATTAACCGGGACGATGTGGAAACCAATCGACAGTTTAAGGAAGCCCATTGGTTCCAGTTTCCATTCGGGTCAAGTGTCACGGCGAGGGTTGGCCAAGTTTATGGTGTATACCCCAATGTGGTCCATCATGCTCGTCCACGATTCTTAAGAAAAACCTTTGTGATCGACAAGGCCGGGATTATCCGTTATACGCATGGCGGTGTCTTCGGTGATGTCAAGGGAGCGACTCCCGATTACCAGGAAATTCTGAATGTATTGATCGACCTTGAAAAGGAATTTCAACAGAATGAGAAAGTTGGAGGGCAATCATGAATAACAAGTTCTTTTTGAATGTCCTTCGTAAGACTAGCCTCGTCCTCATTATTGCTTTTGCATACGGTTGTGCCGCGGTTGGATCGAAACACGACAAAACGAACGAATCCCCTTTAAAGCCAACAGGACATGGAACCGTGACGCTCGACGGTGTTTTTGAGTTTGCAAAACCTGAAGGCTATAAAATGTTCAGGGATTTGGGTGATGGCGAAACAATTTTTATGTTCTTTAAGGAGGAGGGCGAATTTCCTAGCCAGACATCCTTTTTCTACAATGACAAGGTTTATGGCAACGCTCTGGAACTGGAGACACGCATCAACCAGTTCTTTAAATATTTCTTAGTGGGGCGCGGCGTCAAAATGGAAATAAACAAAATTGAAGATGGCATGATTGATGGCCGTAACGCCCTGCTTGTGTATTCAAGCGGTGAGAATCCTTATCGCAACGAGAAAGTCAAGGCAATGGGGTACTTCTATAAGCTCGGACAATACATTGTGTCACTTGCCTGTACGCAATGGCGCACAATGGATGGTGAGTTCGACCAAAAAAGATTCCAGGAGTTTGAAACTTTTGCCAATAGCTTTAAATATTTAAAAAAGCCTTTTTACGAAGAGGTTGAAGCACGGATCAATGAGCTAAAATAACTATGACAAGGAGAGTAAGATGGTCAGAAAGATGAGTTTGATGGTGATGTTAGGGTCATTCCTGTTCACGTTGAGCGTTGCCCAAACCATGGCATTGGAGGAGGTTGTCACAA
>JAFDBS010000206.1 GCA_019313185.1 Deltaproteobacteria bacterium
ATATCCTGTGAGGTCGCATTACCTCGATTAACAATGAAATTCGCGTGCAATGATGAGACTTCTGCCCCGCCAATGCACCACCCTTTCAAACCCGCATCTTCGATAATCTTGCCAGGGGGACCTACCGACGCGTGCATGGATGCGGTACTGAGAAACACCGAACCGCAATTAGGTTGTTTCCGCGGGAATTTACCTCGCCTTTCTCGCAAATCGTCGAGCATTAAACGACGGATCTTGCGGCGATCACCATACGGGCAGACGAGCTCAACCTCGACAACAATGGCGCCGATATCCTGGAGTGCGCTTTTTCGATAGGAGAATTGGCATTCCTCTCGATTGAGCCAGTCGACCGTGCCGCTTCTGTCGACAATCTTGACGCGAGTTATGTGATCGCCAATCCCGCGACGATGACTTCCCCCATTCATCAACACCAAGCCCCCCAGACTCCCTGGAATGCCAATGATATGCTCGAGACCGGCCAGACCGGCGTGTAAAGCTCGCCGTGCCAAATTCGGCACCCAGACGCCACCGAGCGCCCGAACGGTCTGCCCGGAAATGGAGACGTTTCTGAATTCAGGACCGAGCTTGAGAACCACACCGCGCAGGCCTGCGTCATCAAACAGCAAGTTGCTGCCTTGGCCAATCACGATCAGGGGGATGTCTTTTTCCGTTGTGAATTTCACGACTGCCGCCACTTGAGCGACAGTCGACGGCTGAATCAAAAGGTCTGCCGGACCGCCAATTCGCCAGGTGTTCTGGGCGTTGAGGGGGGCATTTTTTTGAATACGACCCACATCCAACAGGCAAAGTTGTTCAAGTTGTGAATGCACCTCGCTTTGCTTGGCCTTTCTTCTATAACCGTTAATGTATCGCTCTATCGCCGTAGATCATCACGGACACACTTGATCGCAAAAATCTGGGTATATATCAAGGGCTGTCCTTGGTTCGGACAGCCCGTCTGAATCTGCGTCAATGGCAGCGCTTCGGGCTCCGCCAGAGTGTGCCCGGGGACATGGCCGCTTACTGAGCTTTTTTCAAGTATTTATAATAGTCCGAGTCGGTTGAAATCACCAAACGACTGTTGCTCTTGATCCCGCTTTTGTAGGATTCCAAGGTGCGCAAGAACGCGTAAAACTCCTTGTCCTGGTTGTAGGCTTCGGCATAAATTCCCGCGGCTTCAGCGTCGGCAGCGCCACGGACTTCAAGGGCTTTGCGATACGCCTCGGACCTGATTTCTTTCAGCTCACGTTCCATTTGGCCAAGGATTTCCGCTTTTTCACCTTCACCTTCGGACCGGTACTGGGCGGCGACTTTTTTACGTTCGTTGATCATCCGCTCGTAAACGCGGGTTCGAACCTGCTCAACGTAATTGATCCTTTTGATCTGCACATCCAGCAGCTCAATTCCGTATTCCGGCGTGCTGGCGCGGGCTTTATCGAGGAGTCCCGCCAGGATATCTTCCCGGCCGACCAAGTCTTCAAGGGGAATTTCAACCCCCTCGACCTCAAAACGCTCAACGTTGCCTTCCTGGGGTTTGTAGTCTTTCCCCCGCACCAACTCAACCAGCAGCCGGCCGGACACGGCATCGCGCACCACCGAATCGATGATATCATCCAATCGGCTTTGGGCACCCCGTTCAGTCGCCACGGTTTTGTAGAACAGGAGCGGGTCGACAATCCGCCAGCGGGCCGTGGTATCGACCCAGATAAATTTCTTGTCTTTGGTCGGGATCTGATTCGGATCGCCATCCCACTTGAGAATCCGTTGTTCAAAACGATTGACGTTCTGCACGAACGGCAATTTAAAATGCAGGCCGGGCATGATCACGTCGCCTACCGGCTTGCCGAATTGGGTGACGATCGCCTGTTCTGCCTCATTGACCACAAACAATCCGTTCGCAGCGACAAACGCCACAATTGCAATCAGTATGATGATAATTTGCTTTTTCATTTGGCGCCTCCTTCCATTTGCTTGCGCAGGGGCAACAATGGCAGCAGGCCATCACTGGTCTCATCGAGGATATACGTTTCATCGAAACGTGGGAGGATCTCTTCCAAGGTTTCCAGGTGAATTCGCCGACGTGTGACATTGGGCGCTTTACGGTATTCGGCAAGAAGGGCTAAAAACCGATCCGTTTCACCCCGGGCTTTATTGATCCGCTCGATGGCATAACCCTCTGCCTCCTGCAGGGCCTTTTTGGCCTCACCTCTGGCCCTTGGCACTTCACGGTTGAACTGTTCGCGAGCCTGGAAGATCAGACTTTCCTTTTGTTGCTCGGATTCATTGACTTCGTTGAATGCTGCTTTGACCGGATCCGGGGGCGTGACGTCCTGAAACTTTACCGTCACGATCCTCACCCCGATGTCATAATCGTTCAAGGTTTGTTGAAGATCGGCCTCAATATCCCCTGCCAACTGAGCACGTTCTGTGGTCAACACTTCCGTGACGTTGGCATTGCCAATTGCTTTGCGAACCATCGCCTCGCATATGTCGCGAATCGTCTCCACCGGGTTCTTTATGCGGAAAATGAATTTAAAGGGGTCAGCCACTTGAAACTGAACGATCCATTCAACGTCGCTGACATTGAGATCGCCGGTTAATGTCAAGGATTCTTCTTCGAGACCTTTTTTCGTGTAAGTCGACCTTACCCCAGGCGCCACTGTTCGAAAACCAAACTCCTCTTTGAGAACCCTCCCCGTTTGCACCAGATAGACTTGGTCGATGCCGAAGGGAAGCTTGAAGTGGAGTCCTGGGTCAGAATAACCGGCAAATTTCCCGAAACGCAGGACAACGCCCGTCTCTTCGGTATCAACCTCATACATGCTGCTGTAGCCACCAATCACCAAGACGACAATTACCACCAATAAGGGCAAAACCCCTTTTTGGGGGCTAAATTTTTTCTTCAAATGGTCTTTGATTTCAACAATCTTTTTTTCCAGATCGTCGGGTCCAGTGCCCCAGTCTTGCATTCGAAACCTCCTTAATTCTATCGGGAATGATGTTATATGCTTGCCAAACAATCATATATGACAGCTTGAATGCTCTTATGTATAACAGGTTTGGCCAAGGAAACAAACTGTCATAATCGATTCCGTGGAACCGAAACCGATCGCGACATGTTATCACTGTTGGGTAACGGCAGAACACGTCCATTGCTAACTGCCTTTCGTAAAAAGGCTGATTTGATGCTCATCTTTTTTTAGTTTAAAACAGAACACCGCACCAGGCAGGCAATACAGGACGATTCTGGTAATCTTTAAGTGCGGAAATTAAACCGTCTTTTATTTATAACTATTTGGTTTTATTAAAATAAAAATTTACAAGGCTGGCAAATGGCTGCAAACAAACAATTTTTGACGAATGATGTTTTATAAAAACATCAAAATTTCAGTGAGTTATGGCACAAATCTGGCTTATCAGGGTTATTGACTTGCAATTCGGCAAGCTGTAACCGGAAGGAGATGGACCATGTTGATCAGTTTTGTAGCCTCGCTCGTCTCTTATATTTCGATCATTGTCGTTGCTCAATTGGCTTGGCTGTTACGTAAAGGCCGCTAGAACTGGCCTGCCGCGACATTCTAATAAAGAGACAAGGAAAGGGGCGACACTGTTGTAACAGTTGGTCGCCCTTTTTGCGCAGGTGCTCAAGACCTGGCTTGGACTGGACGCAATTGCCGGCATTGGGTGAGTTTTTGACACAGGTCAGCGATTGATTGAAACGTCTCCGCTTGCGATGAGCGCCCGTTTGGTCATGATCGGGCCAAACAATTCAAAGACAATTGTGCCGCCTATGACGACCGGCATGATGATGTTGTTGAGGTCTTGGAAACGTTGGCAAGCGTACAAAGCCATACCCAAAGCGATCCCGGCCTGAGGCATTAATCCCATCCACATATGCCGGCAAACCATCTTGTCGGCCCCGCTCCACTTGGCACCAATGTTCGAGCCGAGGAACTTGCCCAGTACTCTCAGGCAGACATAAATCAGAAAAACAGACCCTGCGGTAAAAATTGCCTTTAAGTGTAAAGACGCACCTGAGAGCACGAAAAACAAAGTCAGGAATGGCCACTCGATCCCCTCAACCGCATGGAATGGCCGCGCATGATGTTTCGCCAAATTGGCAACCACGCTCCCCATTGCCATTGAGGACAGGATGAAAGACACCTCCATCCAGAACGCAATGCCGGCACACAAGAAGACAAAACCCAGCGCCTCGACCAGGGTGGGTTCACCAGGCTTGACCCGGCCGGTCAAAAAGGCCATCGGAATGCCCATTAGCACGCCGAGAATGATGGCGCCGGCCACATCCCAAAGGCCAGTCAACAAGATCACGGAAGCACCCTGGCCGCCGGATAATGCCATGGTCATCGACAGGACCACTGTGAAAAACACCACTCCCCAGATGTCGTCAATGCCGACGACACCCAGCAATACGTCTGTAAACGGGCCTTCTGCGTGGGTCTCCTTGACAACATCGACCGTTGCTGCCGGAGCCGTCGCGGGTGCAATCGCGCCAAGCAATAATGCAGCCGGGAGGGACATGCCAACTATCAGCATGCCCAGCGTGACAAGGGCGGCTGTTATGATCACTTCAAACAGAGAAATGCCCAACACGTGACGGCCTGATTTTTTGAGAAATGGGATGGTCAGCTGTCCTCCTAAAAGAAACCCGATCATCACCAACGCCATATCGGCCACAGCAGGAAACCAGCGGTGTCCAACTTCGGGAATAATGTCGAGCACTGACGGTCCTGCGATAAAGCCAAAGACCATCAGCAGTGACACCCGGGGCAACCATGTATTCCGCCCGATCAAATCCGTCATCAAGCCCACAAAAAAAAGCAGGCCCAGGGTCAGGAAAAAGTTGGTAAAGTCGACCATAAATTGAAAGTCTGGCGCCCTTGAATTGCTTTTATAATGACTCACTGCCCGTTAAAAAAGAATGCCTTGTCGAGTAATGATAGCAAATCTTAGGCGTTTTGGAATATCTGCCGGACCGCATGGGTAACCATAGAAACCGAAGCGGGTTGAGAACCATGCTGTTGGTTGTTGAAGGCTTGCGCTCTCTCAATAGTCCGCTTGCAGACCTGATGGGTTTTTTGTGGCACTGGCGTCCTGAGACGGGACAATCCACCCCGCGTTCAAATGACGAGACTGTGCTTGCTGCCCGCCGCAAAGCAAGGTCATGGGTCAGTGAGACGGAAACTAGTGCAACCTCTTGTTTTCTCGAGGCGGTGGCGAATTGAGTATTCGGCTTATCGCATTGCAGATCTGTTGGACAGAGGATGGTTTAGGTAAGAACGCGATCTTTGACGTCACTAAAAAGTTGAGGTCTTCACTGCGCTTGGTGTCGCTGAAGAAAATGAAGCGATATTCCAATTCAGGGGCGAGGGTCAGCGCTTTTTTGTACATTTCAATGCCTCGGATTTTCGGTGTATTAACCTCAGAGAGTATCAGGTCGAAATGGCCTTTCCGGATTTGGGCGAGGCCTTCATCTCCATCTCGAGCAACCGTTACCTCTGCCTCATCCATTAGCAAGGCTTTGAGCATGATGGCCGTGGCCAGATCGTTTTCAACGATCAAAACCCGATTTTTGGTTTGCTGACGGAGCCTGCGAACCCTCTGCAGAAGACTTTCCCCCTGCGGAATATCTGAAATGAAATTTTGAATCCCTATTCGATGCTGGTCGATTTTGGCCGCGGCCTTCTCAAAGTCTTCACCCAAACCTTTCGATGCGCTGATGGTGTAGATAAAAGCTTCATTCCATTCTGAGAATTCGATCTCGGCAATGATATCGATGATGTCATTTGACTTTAACTCACCTCTGTCGAGCGCGTTTTGTGCGCTGATGATTGGTTGGTCAATCTTGCGCCGGAAATCATCATCGAAATAAATGGCAGCAGGAGCGAGACGTGCGATGGGGAGAGACTCCATCGTTTTTCGGAGTAATTTCAGATGCTCCCGCTCCTCAACTGCAAGGTGATGCAAAAAACCGGATAGCTTTTTGTCATCGCTGAAACAAACTGCAGCCTCAGAGTATAAATTTGCGGCCGCGTTTTCAACTCCTATCATCCAGAACAGAATTTCGTTCACACGCGCTCCTTGTTGATGTCCAGTCATTGCAACAGCAAGATTGAAACGACCCAAAGCGCATCCGGACATCACCAATGAAAATCGTCAAAAAAATAGAATTCTTAACAGCTTAAGGAAACCATCGCAACTTAAAAAGCTTTTTTATGTTGTTGAAGACCATGATTTTGATATTCTCGCAACGTTCCGTGAACAATCCCATGCCATTTTGCAAAAAAAGCCCCGTAGCCAGGAGGGAGAGCCACGGGGCAAAGGGTTTAGTAAAGACAAACTTTTGTGACGTTTGCCTTAAACATATGTTACTAAAAAGGTGACCTTTGGGTCAAGTTTCAGCAGTTCCATATCGTGCCAAATGAAGAGACAGCGTTGCCATTTGTCCGGATGCTTTTGCAACAAGGACCCATGAGAAGGCATTGTTCACTTGCCAGACAGCAAAAAGATCATCAGCTTTATGCCCGCGATGGCGATAAACAGGTAAAGAAGGACCAACAAGGTTATTTCTATCTTTTCATTCATTGGTTCCGCTTTCGTATCTTTGGTCTCCGAACCGGACTGTTATCTTAACATGCCATTGGCAAGCAAACGAACGTGTCAAAACGCAATCGTTTCATCAACAATGCACACATCGGACCTGTGGTTTTGCACATGCAATCCGCTTGATTGGCGAAGACCCAAAGTCATATTCAACGTTGATCAACAAAGCAGTCTTTTTCATTCGAGCGGGAACTCCCTCACAAAATGATTCCAGCGTGCTGAGGATTCTAGGCTCCGTAATTCGAACAACCAATGTCTGACGCCAATGCTCTGCAAGTTTGAATTTTACCAGCAGATCGATGGTGGCAAGGCCTTCAGCCTCTTGTGCAGTCCAACCACCTTGTCACAGCAGTCCTGCGTGAGAGGGCCCCGAAATCTTCCAAAAAATTGGATCAAAAGAACTTGTCAGGATGGAGATCATCAGGCATGTTAAGCAACTGGAACCTGGGACGAAGATCAAGGAGGTCAGGCACATGAGTGTTCGCGTGGGCATCAACGGTTTTGGTCGAATGGGTCGTCTTGCCTTGCGAGTCGCCTGGGATTGGCCGGGTTTGGACATTGTCCATCTCAACGAAACCAAGGGAGGGCCCGCTGTCGCTGCCCACCTGCTTGAGTTTGATTCTGTTCATGGTCGCTGGTTGAGAAACATCGAGGCCCATGACAGGTCCATCTCGATCGACGGGACTTCGGTCACTTTCAGCGAAGAAAGGTCTCCCGGCAAGGTGAACTGGGCCGAACGCGGCGTGGATATCGTTATCGAGGCAACTGGTAAATTCAGGAGCCCGGCATTACTGGAACCATATTTCGACAGGGGGGTCAATACGGTGATTGTCGCAGCACCTGTGAAAGAAGGAGCTCTCAATATCATCATGGGCGTCAATGACCACCTTTATCAGCCCGGTCGGCACAGGGTCCTGACTGCTGCCTCCTGCACGACAAATTGCTTAGCTCCAATCGTTAAAGTCCTGCATGGGCACATCGGGATTGAGCACGGCGTGATTACCACCCTTCACGACCAGACCAACACCCAAGTTATTGTTGATGCACCGCACAAAGACTTGCGTCGTGCGCGGGCGGCCAGCCTGTCACTGATCCCGACGACCACCGGCTCAGCAACCGCTATTACTCTGATTTATCCTGAGCTGACAGGAAAGCTGAACGGCCACGCGGTGCGCGTCCCATTGCTGAATGCGTCCCTGACCGATGCGGTTTTTGAAATGCAACGCCCTGTCGATGCCGAGGAGGTCAACGATTTATTCAGGGACGCGGAGCGAACATATCTCAAAGGAGTTCTTGGGGTTGAAGAGCGTCCGCTGGTCTCTGTTGATTTTAAAAGCGACCCCCGCTCTTCGATTATCGATGCCCTGTCGACAATGGTTGTTGATGGCACGCAACTCAAGGTGCTGGCCTGGTACGATAACGAAATGGGCTATGTCCACCGCATGATGGAACTTTGCCGAAAAGTCGCCTTATCATTGCAGCCGCTCCGGACAGATGACTGCTCTGCGTAATTATATTCTTGTCACCGCTTCGTACTGGGGGTTTACCCTCACCGATGGTGCCCTCAGAATGCTCGTGCTGCTGCATTTCTATGCACTCGGCTACTCGGCGTTCAAGATTGCCCTGTTGTTCGTTTTGTATGAATTCTGTGGTGTTGTCACCAACCTCATCGGAGGTTGGGTCGGCTCGCACTTTGGATTGAAGATCACGCTCTCTTCGGGTTTGGCTCTGCAGATCATCGCCTTGTTGGCATTGGCGTTGCTTGATCCGGCTTGGAGCGAACCCTTTTCTGTCGCCTATGTGATGGGGGCTCAGGCTTTGTCTGGCATTGCCAAGGACCTGACTAAAATGAGCTCGAAAAGTGCCATCAAGGTTCTGATTCCCGATAATGCACAGGGAACTCTCTTTAAATGGGTGGCCGTTCTGACCGGATCGAAAAATGCCCTGAAAGGAGCAGGCTTCTTTTCCGGCGGCATTTTGCTGACTTGGCTCGGCTTCCGGGCATCTCTGATTGCCATGGCAGTTGGGTTGGTGGTGGTTTTGGCCATCAGTGTTCTCAGTCTGCCCAAGACCCTTGGGCGGGCAAACATCAAAGTCCGCTTTTCCAGGCTTTTTGCAAAAAGTCGTGAGGTCAACCTTCTGTCAGCGGCACGGCTCTTCCTGTTTGGTTCCCGGGACATTTGGTTTGTTGTCGGTTTACCGGTGTTTCTTGCCGGCAGCCTCGGCTGGGATCACACCGAGATTGGTGGATTTATGGCGTTTTGGGTGATCGGCTATGGGGCCGTTCAGGTTCTCGCTCCAAAACTACTCAGCCTTTGCCTCGGCGATGGACCGCCTCGTGGCGGTTCGGCATCAATCGGTTCTTTTGTGTTAGCCCTTCTGACCGGTCTGATCGCGCTCGGTGTCGGACTCAACCTCTCTCCATGGGTGACCGTTGTCTGCGGTTTGGCTTTGTTCGGCGTGATTTTCGCGATCAATTCCTCCTTACACAGTTACCTCATCCTGGCTTACACTGAAACCGACCAAGCGGCATTGAATGTCGGCTTTTATTACATGGCCAATGCCATTGGCCGCCTGATTGGCACCCTGCTTTCTGGAATGCTTTTCCAATGGGGAGGGTTAGACGCGTGCCTGTGGGTGTCTGCAGCATTTGTTACGATCGCCGGCTTGATTTCACTCATGCTTCCCCGCGGCAACACATGTCGATTCTCCTAACCAACGCCTGTACGTGTTTGCAGACTACCCGCAGTGAAGTCAAGATGTCCTGATGCTCTGATCAGAGCACGCCTGTTTTCGGGCTTGTGAGAAATCAAGACATCTCAATCCATCTCGTGCAACGCTGCCGTTGGATTCTATTTAAACGGGCATCGGCTGAGGTCATGCCTTCAAAAACCTAACTTTAGTTTTATACTTTCCACTCTTTCGTTATATTGCACTTTCCTCTGGCTTGCATTAAACATAAAGACACCTTGAAACGTTTGTCTGTCTGATTTGGAACTTATGTGAGTTCCTGCGGAATGTCCGCAACACAAATTGTTATTCACTCCGAGAAGGGCAAACCTGTAGCAATGCAGGGACGCAAAGTCTCAGATCCGCCCCAGCGGATGGCTGGACTGCCGAAGAGCTGGTTATCTTTTGCTGAACTTCGGTTTTCTCTGGAGGGGGGAGTAAATGGGAGCCCACCTTGATTTTCGAAGGTGGGCTCTCATTTTCTCAGTGCATTTTCTCCGTGAACCATCTCCCTTCTGACGGCTGATGCTCAGCAAGCCATGATTTCAACAATTCAAGGAGGGGGATTATGTTTTCTGTTTGGGCAATCATTTCCTGTGTTCTGCTAGTGCTGATCATGTGGCTAACCTATGCTCTGCAGAAAGAACGCGAACAAAACCTGTGTTTGGCAAATGAGCTTATCGCTGTCAAAGCCGACAGTTTGTCCAACCACCACAGTTCGGAACTGCTGACCTCTTCAAGGGGTGAAGCGTCAGCCACCAACACATGTTTTTTCAGCCACGAATCCTGCGCCCAAACGGCTCCATACAAAACGCTGGGTTCTACCCACCAATCGTCATCAAAGCCTGACAAGGCCTCCCGCATCGATCGCCGAGGAGGGGCACAGTTGCTGAATTGTTCGGTCAAGTTTCAAGATTGAGGAGTTGACCAAACCATCTTATAACGGGTTTTGGTCAACCACGGCGGTTGAAATGTCACGGATAAGGTTGATGACTGTCCGGGTTTGCCCTTTTGAAAATCAAACGACTCAGCTTGGCAACAGCTGCTCGCCTCTCTGAAGTCTTCTAAAAACGCCAGAGTTCCTGCGTACTCAACAACGTCCTGGAGTCGATCAGCAATAAACAGGCTGCAGTGGGTTGAAGGCCTTTGGACCGAACAAGGGGTCAAGACCATCCAGGTCCGTTTGTCCACAGACTCTTTCCCGCTTCTGATTTCTGTTTCATCGCCGAGGGACCTGTTGCTTGAATCCACCCTTGACCGGCCGGCTTCGCATTGTCAATCGACTATGTCCGCAAGTGCTTGCTTCCTGTTCTAATGTTTGCCTGACGGCAAGGTTTTCAAGTCATCAAGCATGTCTTGAAGGTTTTTCTGTTGTGCCCACCGACCGTTTGCAAACACGCCATAGTCGGCCCCGCCCATCGCCGAAGCAAACCGGGTTGAGTTGCCAAAGAAAAGCCACTGTTCAATCCATTTCATTTCAATGCCCTCGTCAAAGGGGTTCTTTGCCTGTGGCAAACCTTCTGCCACCCCAGCCTCCCAGGCCTGACTCAATATTTTGGTGGCCTGCAAGGTCATGTGGTTGGTGGTTTGGATCGACTTGTCAAGCCTCGCAAAATGGCCGTCTACCCATTGCCCGCTGTGACATCCACGGCAGACCGTCTTCATGGCCTGTAGACGCCTGGCCATTTCCTGTTCATCGATTAAAAACTTGGCAACTGGCTCCCCGCTCAATTCGGTCGGCAAGTTCAGACCACCTTGATTGACGATCTGTGTCGTATCGGCGGCAATCGGATGGGGATGGGCATAAGGCAGGCCAAAAATCCGCCAAGGCAGTCTGTCGTTCATCCGATGGGTGCGTTTGGCCAGAGTCTGCCCGTTGTCATCGTGGATCAGGCTAGCGTGGCACGTCGCGCAGGTGGGTGCTGTAAAATCTTTGCCAACAATCCATGGGACAGCGTCATAGTTCCAGTTCTTATCCATCGATTTTTGAATGTTGCCATGAACACTCACCGAATATACTTTGTAAGCAGGGACATCTGGCCCCTTGTGACACTGCGCGCAGGTGTAAGGCTTGCGTGCGGTTTCAATGGAGAATTGATGTCGCATGTGACATGAGGAGCACGCGCCTGTCGAACCGTCCGGATTGACACGTCCCACACCATTGTTGGGCCAATTCGATAGGGCCAGAAAATCCATCTTCCCCATTGCTGTCTCGCGGGTCTCGGTTCCTGTCACCCTGACTTCCGTCCCGTGGCATGACAAACAGGAATCTGCATTCGTCTGCTCGTCTGGCGCATGCATGCGCATCAGGGTCCCGTCGACTTCATGAGGTCCGTTGATGTTTTCAATCATCATCTGGTAGACAGGGTTTCTGACCAGGTTGCCATGCGCCTGACTCATCAAGTTGTGCATGTATTCTTGCTTTTCAACGGGATGGCAGACTGCACAATCACTGGGCGACACAACAGTATGAATGGAATAACCATTATGGTCAAAACTGTCTGGGTGGTCCTCTGCATTCATGGTGTGGCATTCGGCACAACCAACTGCGCTCCCGGACAGGTTTTCGGCAATACGGCTTGCAGAGATACGGCGCTCTTCATCTTTCTTGGCCAAACCTTCTGCTGGACTGACTGATGCGTGACGGCTGTTTTGCCAATCGCCGACGATTCCAGGCGTTACGATTTCATGACATCCCAAACAATTTTCCGTCTCTTCGCTCAAATTGGCGGCAATGAGTGCATTGGGCAACCAAAAGGTGCAAGTGACAAAAACAACCATGAGTGTCCCAATCTTCATTCTTTCCTCCGTTGTTGAAACTGCTGGACGACAGGGGTTGGCCACAATTCCCATCAATAAATTATTTTTTTTTAATGTTTATATTAAAACAAGGCGCTTGTCAAAATAGTTTGGCTCATCGCTTACGCGCTGACATCGCCCCACCGGGAGCAGTTTTTAGTAACTGCAACAACAAATACAGAAAGTTTGGTAATCATTTTTCCCTGCCTCAAGGGCTCTTTCAGGAATCAATCCGCTGCCGGCCAGCACATATTTGAGCAAGTCCATGGCTTGCCGGATTTTGGCGGGCTGCCACCTGCTCGAGCGTTTCGCCATGTTCAAAACAGACCCTGTTGTCCAAACGCTGGCGAGCCAAGCTGAGATCAATCAGCTGCTTTTGGCAAAACTCATTGAGGGGGCTTGCTCGGTGTACCCAAATGGAGGTTCGTCATTGGAGCAGACGATCTGGCCATTTCGCAACAAGCTGCTTGACTCGAGCAGACGGTTGAATGGCGGCCATTCGCCAGCTGACCCTGCAACATCTAGGCAGGTCATAACAAGAGTGCACAGCGCTTCACGGCGCAGATTCCATCCCCTCTGGACTTGGTTGTCAAAATATCCATAGAGTAAGCGTCAGGCCATCGTATTCTTGTTGTGTATCAAAAACCTGCGAGGTTTTGCTGCCCTCTCAAAGTCATCGATGAATTGGGCGATGGTTTTTCTGATTTCGGTACGGTAAATGTCCATGCTTGGTCCTGTTGGCCTGGCATCGGTGAGCCGCCGCTCGGTTGCGAAAGCCACTCTGCAAATATTTTATTTATTAAAATATATAATATTATATATGAATATGTTAAGGAAATTTTGCCGCGCCCCGGTTAAGATTCGACCCACAGGCCAATCAGGCCTATTAACAGCCCAATCGCAAAGTTGATCCCTTTGATTTTTAAGAAATCCCCACGCGATTCGGCAAGCAGGGGCAACATGCCGTGACCGTCCTGCACAATGGAACTGGCGAGAAGCAGACTGAAGGGCGCCAGGTTTTGGCTGTAAAGAGTCAGGAAGACCAGATGCGGTCCTGATTCGGGAATCAGGCCAAGCAAGCAGGCTGAAAACAGGAGCAAAGTTTGATGTCTTTGGAGCCAGTTGGCCAGGTCAATGGTATCGATCAAGTAGCCAATCAGCAGCAATGCTGCGAAGGTCCAGATAAAAATACGTGGAATGTGCGTCAAAAACACATGTTTCCAAAGATGGTTTTCGAGGAATTCGTTTGGAACCGTCAGCACAACCAACAAGGCTGCGCCTGCTGTGATCAGCAAGGTCCAGCGTAACCAGTTCCAAGTATCCGGCCCCCATAACCCGGTGCACACACCAACGATAAACAGGCCAAGCGTAATCAGCAACACACCGCGGGGCACGTTGCATTCTCGTATCTGCCTCAATAAATCCTTGGTTGGTGTGCAGGCACATGACTCATGCTCATGGGTCTGGTGATTGCTACAGTGTTTTGACCACCGGCCGAACACGTTCTGCGGAAGGCGATCGGTCAATACTCCTGAGATAACGCCGACTGCAAACAAGACCAAAAAGAGCCAGCCCGCCGTGTCAGGGACCATCGACAGCATTACAAATGCTTCGTCACCACTTGTGGCGATCATTGCTGCCACGACGGCGCCGGGCGAGACCATGCCGTGCAGATAAAGCGACACCACGGCAAAAGCTCCAAGGCAACCAGGCGTAACACCCATTAGGGCGGCAAAAACGTACTGCTGCCACGCTCCGCCGGGCAACCTTTTCTGCCAGAACTTGCGGCCCAACACGTTGACGGATTCGATGACCAGCATCATCACAAAGACGAAACCTGTAATCATCAGGGCCTGCTTCAGGCTGCCTGAAACCAATTCCATGACGGCTGTCCGTTCACTGCCTGGGTGAGACCGAGGGAAAACGCCTTAGACGTCTTTAAATATAAATATATTAATATATATATTGACAACTTCTTTGCCTGCTGCCATCATATACCCATATTCTATGGGACAATCGCTCAAAGTAAACTATTCACAACCGTGGAGATTGATATGAAAACCACACCAACCTTCACCCGCACCCTGCTCAATGGAGTTCGGGTTCTTTATGTTCTCTCGACAATCGCTATTGTGCTGATGACCATTTCGGCAATTTTCTTCGGCGGGATTTAAAATGGAGTCGGGTCACGGCCGTCAAATTTGTTAAAAAAATAAAAGGCAGGGCGGATCCAGGGGAGTTCAAAATAATGCCCGGATTGTATAAAATGGACCCTAGCAGTCAAACGTCTCAGGCTCCCCCGTTTATCTTCAAGGAGAAAAACCATGAGAGCAGTTATCAGCGGAATGGCCCTAACCCTCATTTTGTGGACAGTGAGCCATGCCCAGGAGCAACCTCGCACCGTCGGAGTCTATAAAGACCATATCAGTGCCGACCGGAAGAAAGGGGCCACCGTGGATCATACCCTGCACCATATGCTTTATCTGACCGGAATCGGTGATGGGTTTCGAATTATCAATAAACACAGATTGGCTCGAGGCGAGTCGCCCCTCTATTGCGTGCCGGATGATACCTTGTTGGGTGGGGCTGACTACATGAAAATTCTGGACAACGCATTGTTTCGAACCGATTCGTCAATCGAAAACCATCTACCTGTTGCCGAAGCGATGCTGATTGCCCTGGTTGCCGAATACCCCTGCGAATAAATTTCAGGTTGGTTAGGACAGAGGACGACCGCAGACAGAGAGCAAAAGAAAGACAACAAACCCTTCAAGATCGATATTTTCGACGGCTGCTTTTCCAGGCGGAAGCTCGTTTCGGGAGTCATGCAAAAGGTTTGCTTCTGAATGATTTGATGGCATCTTAAGATGCCGCAACCCAACGGTATTGACGATTGAAAAGGCGAATTGACCACGCCATAGGAATCAAGTTTTTGTCGACCCAGTTTGGCAAGGTGCGGCGTTTACTCCAGCAAGATAGCCTGTTGACCAGCAAACCTGAAGGTTGTAGCCGCCGGTCGGCCCATCGATGTCGATCATCTCACCGGCAAAAAACAGATTCTCAACTTTTTTCGACCGCATCGTGCGCATATCAATATCGTGCAAGGACACGCCACCAGCCGTGATAATCGCGCGGGAAAACCCCTCACAACCGGTAACCTCAAGGTCCAAGGCTTTAAAAAGCCGAAGCAAACGGCGCCGTTCCTCCCGCGTGACCGAATGGCATTTTTTATTCACGTCAATCTCTGACAGGGTCAAAAAAACCGGGATCAAGTCCCGAGGCAGGAGGTTTTCCAGGGAATTTGCAAACGCGTGGTTGGCATGAGCCGTGAGTTCACGTTGCAAGCGCTTGTCGAACAAGTCTTCGGAAACGGCCGGCTTGAAATCGATCTGCAGTCTGACCGGACCCTTTTGAAGTAAAGAGCGAATTGTGTTGCTCATATCCAGAATGATCGGCCCGCCAATGCCGAGTTTGGTAAAAAAGGCTTCTCCAAAGCGTTCATCGGCTTTTTGTCCGTCGGCCCAGACACTGATTGAGACATTTTTCAAATTGAAACGGCTCACGCGTCCTGTCCATTTTGCACCCAATCTGACAGGCATTAACGCCGGTTCAGCCGGAACCAATTGATGCCCACAGGCCGACGCCCAGGCAAAGCCGTCGCCGGTGCACCCTGTTTCCGGGTAGGAAAGCCCGCCGGTCGCCAAAATCACACTGGTCGAAGTCAAGGCTCCCTTTGGGCCTATGACCGAGCGGACCCGGTGGTTGGAAACCATCAGTTCTCGTACTGGGCAATCGGTCATCACTTTAACACCGGATTGCCTGACAAAGGTTACCAATGCCTGTTGCACCGATCGGGCATCGCCAGTTTTTGGAAAAACCCTTTGACCGCGCTCGACCTGGAGTTCGACTCCCATGTTTTCGAAAAAAGCCATCGTCTCATTGACGCCAAACGTATAAAGCGCGGTGAGCAGCGCCCGGCCCTTTTGACCAAATGCCTTCACAAAGCTCTGGGGATCCGTTTGGTAGCTTGTCACGTTGCAACGTCCTTTGCCTGTCAAGAGAATCTTTGCACCGCAAACATGATTCTTCTCCAACAGCAAAACGTCGGCACCCTGTCGTGCGGCACAACCGGCGGCGAACATCCCGGCAGCACCCCCGCCGATCACAATGACGTCGTGGTGGGGCATGTGTAGTCATCCTTCTTCGTCAAAATGGGGGTCAAGCCCGGCCCTGAAATGATCCGCAAGACAGCAATGCGGTTCCCCTTTAAAAAAGTTTCGCGTGTTTTCGACCATGACAGAGCCAGCAAACCTGCCTATACTGGTGGAACGATGGGATGGGATTGCCGGGTCGCCAGACCCGCATCCAAACAGCATTGCAGGGGCCGCTCTTGAAACCAGCGGCTGACCACGTATCATTTGAGAACGTTACCATACAGGAGAGAATGATGACCGACAACACTTTTGACCGCGGCAATTCTGCAGAAGGTGAAGACTTTGCTGCCATGCTTGAAGAAAGCATGACCGGAATGGCCAAGCTGGAGCCAGGGCAAAAAATCAATGCAACAATCTTGCAGATCGGCGATGAATGGGCATTCCTTGATGTTGGCCAGAAAGGAGAAGGGGTTCTGGACGTCAAGGAACTGCTCGATCCCGATGGTCAACTGACGGCCAAGCAAGGAGACAGGATCGCTGTTTATTTTCGTTCTCGCGCAGGCGGAGAATTGCGTTTTACGACCAAACTGGGCGGTGGTGGGGCCGGAACCGCCCAACTCGAGGAAGCCTGGCAGAACAAGATTCCGGTAGAAGGCCGGATCGAGAAAGAGATCAAGGGTGGTTATGAGGTGTCTCTTGCCGGCAATGTTCGCGCTTTCTGTCCCCACTCCCAAATTGGCTTACGTCGCCATGACGACCCATCAGAGCTGATTGGCCAAAAATTTTCTTTTCGAATCAAGACATTTGGTGAACAGGGCCGAAATATTGTTGTCTCTCATCGCGCGATCCTTGAAGAGGAACGGCAGCAGCTGCGTGAAACATTGAAACAAACCCTTGAAGTCGGACAAGTGCTTTCGGGAACGGTGACCCATATAGAGAATTTCGGAGCGTTTATTGATATCGGTGGACTGGAAGGGTTGCTGCCGATCTCGGAGGCCGCTTACGGGCGCATTGATCGTCTCGATGAACTTCTTGCAGTCGGGCAAGAGATTGACGTCGCGGTCAAGAAAATCGATTGGGAACAGGACCGTTTCACGTTCAGCCTCCGGGACACCCAAGCCGATCCATGGGGCAAGGTTGCAAATCTGTACAAAGTCGGCGAGTCACGCACCGGCAGCGTGTCCCGATTGACAAAATTCGGTGCATTCATCACCCTCGATGACGGTATTGACGGTTTGTTGCACATCTCAAAGATCGGCGGGGACCAGCGAATCAAGCATCCTAAAGATGTTTTGCACGTTGGCCAGGTGCTCAATGTCGTGATTGAGAATATAGATCTCAATCAGCGGCGCATATCTCTGGCCATGGCTGCCGAAACATCAGGGGAACCCGAAGAAACCTCGTATCACGAACCTGGCAAGGCCAACATGGGGACATTCGCCGAACTGTTCAAGAAGGCCCAAAAGAAACGTAATTAGCCTATTGGGCTTCTTGGCTGCGCCGTGGCAGGGCGTTTTGGCAGCTCAAAAATCGTGTTTTCTGCAAACGCCCAGAGCAACGCCAAAAGCCGGCCACTGCCTAGCATTTCGAGGGGCAAAGCAAGTCGCCCGTACGACCCCGTCCTCCTTGACTGGTCTAATTGGGATTGCAATGGCGGTCGAGGCATCGGAAGCCGTTAGCCTCAATTCACTCAGGCCTTTGCCTCCTTTTTTTGTGGCGTATAGTTCTGCCAAGTTGTATTTATAAAGCTAACCTTAACATGACCATCCAACGAGGATCCCAATAATGCGACTGAAAATTGTCCTGGCTTTGCTCCTTGTGATATTCACCCATTCGCTGTCAATTCCCGTTCTGGCCAAGGAAGATGGCAAGGTCGCCTTGGACATCACAGCCCTGTCTCCCGAATCCAACAGCACTCTCGGACTCAAAGAGAAGCTTTATATTCGGATTGGATACGAGTGCAACCAGCCTGTCCGTTTTCGCATCATGGCGCTGCTGAACGGCGAGTTGAGCAAAGTCGGTGCAAAAACAGATCTCCCCCCTCTTCATTCAGCCGGCTCCGGCGAGGCTCTGGCCTGGCTCAGCTTCGATAACACAACCCACATCGACACCTTGCGGGTGATTGCTAACAGTGCCGACTGGCAACCCCTCACCCAGAAAGATTTTCCAGTCGACTTACGCTGGCAGCAAAGTGTGGTCGATACAACCCGCCAAACTCCCGATTGGGTTACGGCCCTCACGCGCAAACAGAAGCTAAAAGCAGAGTATATTTATGATCCAGAACCGATTGAAAAAGAGACTGTGATCGACTTGATTTTTTTCATCTGTCTGGTTTCCATACCGCTGTATCTCTACATTCAGGTTCAGATGCTCAGACGTTACGAAGGCCGCTGGAAAGAGCTTGCTGCAATCCCTCTGATCTCCCTGATGCCCTTGATTCTGGTGTCGATTGCCGGGATCGGCATGGAATTCCGGCTGTGGATTATCTTTATCTTTCGGGGGACACCCTTTGCCCTCACTTATCTGGTGCTGCTCTGGCTGATCAAACGTTTACGGTCCAGCCCGGCTCCGAAGCCTGGCAAGGTCTAAACTGGCATTCAAGTGTGTCTGATGATAAAAAGAATCAGGCTATAGCCATACAGAATCATAGAGAAGAACCCATAGGAGAATTTACCGCAAGGATGGATTGTAAGAGATCCCGGTCATTACAAGGAGGTTGTTATGCCACGCTGTATCCCAGCCATGATCACCTGTTTCCTTTTGGTTTTGATGGTTACCCAGTCGATAGCGGAACCATTGGACGACGCCCTCGGGTCCTATCAATCCGGAAACTACCAACAGGCAATCGACCAATGGACTGCGGAGGCCAACAATGGAAATGCGGAAGCCCAGTATATTCTGGGTTTTATGTACACCTATGGACAAGGGATTCCCATCGATTATGACGCTGCCGTGAAATGGTATCGTCTTGCCGCGGACCAAGGTCATGCCAAAGCTCAATATAACCTGGGCGTTATGTATGCCAATGGTGAAGGTGTTGAACAAGACTTTAAAACCTCCGCAGCATGGTTTTTGAATGCAGCCGAACAGGGGCATCCCCGCGCCCAGTACAATTTAGGGGTTCAATATGCCAACGGCCAAGGTTTGGCCCAGGACTACACGTTGGCCGCAAAATGGTTTGCCGAGGCGGCCGGACAGTCCAATGCCAATGCCCAGAACAATTTGGGCTGGTTGTATTTCAAGGGCAGTGGCGTCCAGCAGGACAATGTTGAGGCATATGCCTACTGGTTGCTCGCTGCAGCCAACGAAAGCGAATCTGCCGAGCAAAACCTGGCTATGATCAAAGATCAGATGACTGAAGCACAAATCGCTGAAGCACGACGCCGGGCTGAACAGTTAAACAACAAGGCCGAGTAGCTTGTACAGCCTCACCGACCCCGATTGCCCCGGCGTTCCAGAAGAAGCGCGAGTTCGTCCAACTGTCTAACCCCTCGGGCAGCAAGGGCTTGATGAGACCAGAGGACATCCTCTCGAGCAAGCAGTTCGATACGGAACTGAGCGTTAAACAGCGCTTGGACTTCGGAGACCGGCACAGCAAACGGCGGGCCGAAGGTCTCCTGTTGGTTATAGTCATAACTGACCAGCAGGACTTTGCACCCTGGCATAAGCAAATCCGCTAGTTTTGAGGCATAGCGGCATCGCATGTCATACGGTTGTGCAACCAGAGCACCGCGGTCGTAAACGCCGTCCACATCGGCCAATTCAGATGCATTGAGGTCAAAAAAATCACCGCAATAGAGCCGGCATGTTGGGCTGCTAAAGATGACAAGATCATCCCGTTCCGTGACCTCGTAGTTCAGATTGTTTTCTACAAAAAAAGATTCGATTGCCAGCTGACTGATCTCTACACCGATCACTGGGCTGCCCTGCTCGGCGATCCAGAGCAAATCAGGGCTTTTGCCGCACATTGGAACAAACACACGACTGTGTTCCTTAAGATTCATGGTCTCGAAGAACCGGGTAAGGAAGTGGTGCGGCTGGTCCAAGTGAAAACCGATTTCGTTCTTCTGCCATCGTTCGTGCCAGAAATGTTCGTCCATGCTCGTCACCTCCTCTTCAAGAAAACCGGGCTCCGGTTAGCTTGTCGGATTATTCTAACAGACCTGTTTGTCCAGCTCTGCTGTTTTTATCTTGGCGTGAATTGCTGCTGGCCCGGTATAATGACCATAAAAGGTTAGTTCAATGGCTGACGATCCCGTCAAAATCGTTCTGTATCGCTGGGCCGGGACCTGGGGGCCCTTCAGGATCAAAATCCCCTGTGGAGAATGCTCACTGACCAAAGATGTGATCCGCGACACCTTGTCAAACGAACTCGATGGCATCCCAACTGAACTGGTGATCCGGGAATGGCTTACAGAATGGTGGCAGCCTCTTTTCAAAGGAGGCTGGCATGCACCGATCGTCATGGTCCAGAACAGGGTCATCAGTCAAGGACGGGCGCTTAATCGCGGGCTGCTCACCGAGGCCGTGATCCAAGATTATGCGCGCAGAACCCCTCTGACCGGCAATCACCTTTTCGGCAAAAAGACCTGTCCCCATTGTCAGCGCGCAAAGGAATATTTACAGTCAGCTGGAATTGATTTCCGTGATCATGATGTTGTGAAAGAGCCGCGTGCGCTTTACGAAATGTTAGCCCGGGTCAAGCCCATGATCGGCCCTAAAACACCGATCACCGTACCGCAAATCTGGCTTGATGGCCATTATATCGGCGGTGCTGAGCAGCTGAGTGAAACGTTGCACTGCCAGGTCGAACCCAACCCGGAACGTGGGCAGTGCTCTCTCTCCAAAGCTGACCACACCGCAGGGCACAAAACCTAGAACCCTTCTCGGATTTTTTCAATCCCTCTGCGCTACGTTTGCCGCCAGCTCGTCTCCTTCAGAGAAAACTTTTCGACACGCACAACAGGCGTTAGGTTATTCTCGCTGCCCGTCCCGGTTAACTCTCAATTCACGATAAGATCGTGCTGCTGGCGCAATTCTTCTTATCTCTTTTGCCCATGCCGTTCTCTCCATTGTTGCCAAAACGCCAACTCAGAGCTTGCAGTTTCCATACAATGTGATAAATTTGCAAGTACCTATAAATACACGGCAATTCAGCCAATCAAGGTCCTGGAAACCGGAGGGGTTCATGATGCAATGTCGACCAACAGTGTTGCAAGGGCTTGTGACCTTATGCGTGTTAACACTTCTTACCCTGTCCGGATGTGGAGGGGGCGGCGGCGGTGATGATGGCGACAATCAACCTCCGCCCGGCGACTTTCTGCTTTTCTACGGTGACAATGACAATGTCGCCGGGGACGGTCTGTTTAAAATCCAAGACGACAATTTAGTGCCGGTCAAAAAGATCAACTTCAGTGGGCAAAGTCGTATTCAAAGCTTCGCTCCGTTCGGCGACAAAACAATTTTTGTTGCGTGCGACAACCGGGGGTGCGAGCCCTGGATTACCGACGGAACAACCGGGGGAACGCAAATCGTCCGTGACATTAACCCTGGGCCAGGAGACAGCAACCCGCAAGATTTTCTGCTCTTTGCCGAGAGTCTCTTCTTTACTGCCTTCGACCCGATTGATGGACGGGAGCTTTGGCGAACCGATGGTACCGAGGCCGGCACAGTCCGGGTTGCCAATATCGGCATCGAAAACCCCCTGAGCCCGTCCACGCCGCAGAGCAGCAATCCGGGAGATCTCACGGTCTTTAAAGGGGCTCTGTTTTTCTCCGCGGACACCGGTCCCTATGCGCCAAACCCTAACCGTTACGGCAGAGAACTCTGGAAAACCGATGGCACTGAGATAGGAACCGTACTGGTCAAAAATATCGGGGCTGACGATATCCAACAAACTTTCAACGGTGATCCGAGAGGACTGACCGTTTACAATAATTATCTTTATTTTTCGGCCGACGACGGTCCGTTTGCCGTTACACGCTATGGCAGAGAACTTTGGAAAACCGACGGTACTGAGACCGGAACGATTCTTGTCAAAAATATCGGCATTGATCCAGATGATCCAAACCGAGCTTATGACGGTGCTCCCCAAGAATTCATTGTCTTCGATAATGCGCTTTATTTTTTCGCAGATAATGGGACAAACGGCTTTGAGCCGTGGAAAACTGACGGCACGGAAGCGGCCACATCCTTGGTCAGAAATCTCGGTGATGACTCCATTTCCCCATCGCCCGCCACTGCAGACGACCTGTCCTATTGGACAGAATTCAACAACCAGCTTTACCTTGCCGCCGGAGAGCTCTGGAAAACTGATGGCACTGAGGCAGGCACAACTCTTGTCACGGATATTAATGACACTGTCCTCTCCGTGGTAGCCAACCGTGACGATGTGTTCGAGGTCTTCAATGGCCAGTTGCTGTTTTTTGCCGATGACGGTGAAAACGGCTTCGAACCGTGGGTGACTGACGGGTCACCAGAGGGGACAGCGCTGCTTGAGGCCATATGGAGTGGAAATCAACCGATAACTGCCTCCAACCTGAGGATGCTGACCATTTTCAACGGCCTGCTCTATTTTTCGGCGGAGAACGGCACCAGCGGTGTAGAAATTTTTGTGACTGACGGGGTCGTCACCAATGGAACAGATGCCAAACTGCTTTACGACCCCAACCGGGACGAAACCGGCATAGCGCCAGGCTCCGATTCCGGTTACCGAGATCATTTCGGCCCAAATTCACTGAACGGAGTGCTCTACTTTTCGGCATACAATGGCGTGAATCGCAACGGGGTTGAAATCTGGAAATCGGCTGGTTTGGGCATCGACAACTGGCGCAGTAGCAATCAGGCCGGAGCCGTGGTCCGCCTGGTGGAAGATTTGAATCTTGGACCTCCAGATGGCGCCCTGCCATAAGGTCCGTTTCCCTGACTGAACCACTTTTGAGGCAAAAAGCCGAAACGCTGTATAGCGTTTCGGCTTTCTCATGGAACGCTTTAACTATGGATTTAATTATTCCATCAATTCCATAAATATAGTGGAATTGTAGGGTACGTCCAACTGTTCTGCAAAGAAAGCTCCCGAAGTGGCCTCAACGTCATAGCTTTCTTTCTCTGGCAAAAGCAACTTGAAGTTTCCATTGTGGTAACAAGTTGTCTCATCGTTGACATCCAAGAGATCGCAATCCGCTAAACAATCCAGATCTCCAGCACATTTCTCTGTGCACAAATCCTTGGTATCCGCCACATTGATCGGCACCTCGTCGGTTTGCACAAAGGTGAGGACGGTCGGCAGCTGAGCACTGTTGTAAGCTGTAACAGTAACAAAGGGCGATTCATTCTCGGCAACCGCCAGCTCTTGGCAGGAATCTCCCATGGTCGCCGTGTTGGTGATCGGTACGGCGACCAAGCCATCGATATAGGAAGTCGCTTTGAAAAAATCACCTTCGATTATTCTAAACGCGGTCGGCGGCATTTTATAGTACCCATCCATCTCTTTGAAAGCCTTTTTAGGATCAATATCGATGGTGAGACTAACCGCATTGTCCTCTCTGTTAAGACAAAAAGGCTTGCCAGAATCATTGCCGTCATTGGAATTGGCTTGATCCCCGACATAAAGAAGCTTCAAACCTGACTTGGTGCCGCTTGGAATGTCAAGCTCGAAATAACTGCCATCATTTTCTTCGATATAATTACACAACTTGGCGGGTTTTCCCTTACTATTTCCATGGCGTATGTTGTATTCAGGACCGCTGCAATTGTTGTTGGGATGCTTATTGTCTGATAAAACCAGCCGGACCTGACTAAAGCAGACGTCATCACCGTTGTCGGGAAGAGGCACCTTGAATTGGGCGAGTGGCAAAGTCACCTCGTTTGGATAATCGAGAATATTGACAACAAAAGGGTTCCCATCGGAATCAACGACTGAATTGTAACGCGTCGGGGTATTGCTGCCCACGATACCCACTTCTTCAATGGAAAGCACAACGGCATTGTAATTCTCCCAATTATCGGTCAGGGAAACGCTGACCGTGCCTGTTGTCGCAGACACCGAACTGCCGCCGTCACTGCCGCCTCCCCCGCCACAGGAAATCAACGTTATGGTCAACGCCACTGTCAGCACGGCACACAGTCCATCAATCCAAAGCTTTTTCATTTCGACCTCCCGGGTAAAAGACAAACGGTTTGACAACATGTTGACTGAATTGAGACTTCAAAGAGTATAAGTCTATTAGAAAATAGCCGAAAAACAATAAACCGATAGTTAGAGAACACTATAACCTTGGGCAGAGAACGCCGCTGAACTGGCCGCTGACAACGGAAAGCCTTTAGTCATAACAGATCAAGACATCCGTTGCGGAACGGTAGAGAGAAATCAGCTAAAACCTGATCAACGCCCCGGCATATGGGCCGTCAAAGCTGGCATCGATGACCACATCATCTTCTTCCACATCTATATCGAGATAGCGATAGCCGGCATACAGACCGACAAGCGGGACGGGTGAAAACTCAATCTGCGCGTCGAGATCCAGAAAGCTGTTGCCATCATATTCGAGGTAACCGGCCCGCGCCGCCACCCCAAAAAAGTCTGCAAGCGCCACACGCCCGCGGAGCCCGATGGTCGGCACGGGGACACTGATCGATTCAGAAACTTTCAGTCCTGAAAGGCGATCCTTCATGTCGATACTGGCGTCGATATATTTAACCGATACTTCCGGGCCAAGCTGCACTCGGGTGGGCAAATCATCAAAATTAATCAAGTGCCAGGCCAGGGCAGCCTCGTAGATATCGATATCCACATCGCTTTTGACCTCGGAGCCGGCTGAGAACACTTCACCGTTGAATGTAATGTCCTCTGAAAGCGTACCATCACCGGAGAACTCGATTGGTAAATACCCACCGAAAAGACGTAGCGGACCAACTTGCAACGCAGCGTCCAAAACGAAATCTTCACTGTCGTCGAATCCCAGGTCGTCGTCCATGTCAACCTTGGTCCCTTCGAGCCCCCCACCGGACACGGCGAAATCGCCATCGGGTGTCAACTTTAAATAGCCTGCCTTAAACGAAAACAGTTCGTCAGCAGACACAGGCGAAACAATCAAACCAATGAGAAGAATAAGCAAGAACGCTTGCTTGGCGATAGACATGGCGTCCCCCGTTTTAATGGCTTTCATTCGAAAATTCTGGATGGACAATAAATATTTTCCTTAACCGTGATGTGAGCAAAGCCTGTGCCCAATTGTACTCCAATGCCCTAAAAAATCTGATTTTATAATCAATCCTGATGGTTAGAACACGATGAGGGGTTTTGACAGCTGAATCACTGGTCCGCCAAAATGAAAACCGTTGACAATCTGTGACAACGGGCACTGCCAAAAGGCGCACGTCAATATCGAAGTTGCCTTCAAAACGGCCGCTAGACAGGACTGGACCCAAAGTTTACCACGGTTGCGGCGATGGCCAGGTACCGGGCCGCCTTGCCGAGACTGACGAGAATGAGAAAACGCGCCCAGCCAACCTTGAAAAGGCCGCCGACCAGGCAGAGAGGGTCACCGATAATCGGTATCCAGGCAAACAACAATGACCAGCTGCCGAAACGTGTATAGATTCTCTCCGCTTTCTGTCGCTGACTGTCGTCGATTCGCAGAAGCCTTTGCCATAACAGTGGACCACCCCATAGCCCGAGCAGATATGTGGTCAAAGCCCCGAGACTATTGCCCAGAGTCGCCACAACAACGCTTGCTGCGGGATCATGCTGGTTGACCAGCAATAAGACGAGCATCCATTCACTGCCCAGCGGCAAGAGGGTGGCAGCCAAAAAACTCAATATAAAAAGGGCAATGTATCCGTTGGCAAGAAGCCACTCGTCCATGGTTGTCTCCAAATTCATTCAGCGAAGGTCCTGGCCAGCTTTATGGTTGGCTCTTTATTTCTAGACCAGAAATATGCCAAGATTAGTCAATAACGTTCTAGAAATAAAGGTCTGATCATGAACCTCTTCCTTCGCAGGGGTCTCGGCCAGCTGGTCTTGCTGGCCTTGGTCGTTGTCACAGTTGGCTGCGAGTCGCCCCCACAACTCAAGCTGTTGCCGCCGGAAGCAGTGATCGTGGCCTTTGGCGACAGTTTGACTCGGGGGACAGGGGCAGGCAAAGGAGAATCTTATCCCGAGGTTCTTGGCCAGCTGCTGCGTCGCAAAGTGATCAATGCCGGGATTCCCGGCGAGGTGTCCGCCAAGGGGCTGGACCGCTTGCCGGGTGTGCTTGAGCGATATCAACCAAACCTGGTCATTCTTTGCCACGGCGGCAACGATTTTCTCCGCCGTTTGGACCGTGATCGCACGATCGCGAATATCCAGGCGATGGTGTCGATGATTCGCGAGCGCGGGTCTGATGTCATTCTCGTCGGCGTGCCTCAGCCGGGGTTCTTCCTGGAGCCCCCTGAATTCTACCGCGATATTGCCTTAAGCCTCCAGATCCCCTACGAAGGCGAGATTGTCAGTGCCCTGCTCAATGATGATCAGCTGAAAAGCGACACCATTCACCCCAATGCGCAAGGCTATCGGTTGATGGCGAAGGCAATCCATAACTTAATTCAGGATTCGAAAGGAATTTAGGGCGTAATGGTTGACGGCCGTGATGCGAAACAGCAAAACCAGCGCGCACGTTTTCTGCCGACCAGTCGAGCGGACATGTCGTGCCGCAACTGGGATACGCTTGACGTGTTGTTTGTGACTGGCGATGCGTATATCGATCACCCGGCGTTTGGAACCGCATTGCTGGCACGGCTGCTCGAAGCACACGGCTTTCGGGTCGGCATCCTCGCCCAGCCAAACTGGCGCAGTCTAGACGATATGCGCCGGCTCGGTCGGCCGCGCCTGTTTGCAGCCATCTCGGCGGGTGCAATGGATTCGATGGTCAATCATTATACGGCGGCAAAAAAAGTTCGCAACGATGATGCCTATACGCCTGGTGGTCGGGCCGGAGCCCGGCCGAACCGGGCAACGATTGCTTATACAGCTGCCATCAAAGGAGCGTTCAAAGGCGTGCCGACCGTCATCGGCGGCATTGAGGCCAGTCTGCGCCGCTTGGCGCATTATGATTATTGGGACGATGCCGTTCGGCGATCCATTTTGGCTGACAGCAAAGCAGACCTGCTGGTCTACGGCATGGCGGAAGACGCTTTACTGGAACTGGCCCGACGGATGGCAAACGGCGACACCATCACCAAGGTCCGCGATCTGCGGGGCACAGCGTTTCTTGCCAAATCCTGTCCACCCGGTGCAGTTGAGCTGCCCAGCTTCGAGGATGTGTCGAGACATGGCACAGACTTCAACAAAGCATTTCGTCTGGCCAGCGACGAAACCAACCCTCACCATGGCCGAACGCTCGCTCAAAAGCATGGAACACGTTGGCTCGTCGTCAATCCACCGTCATTCCCGTTGACGGAAGAAAGCCTCGATCGCCTTTACGCTCTGCCCTTTACCAAGCAGCCTCATCCGGACTATACCGAGGCGATCCCAGCCTACACGCAGATCAAGTTTTCGATCACCAGCCATCGCGGTTGTTTCGGAGGATGCGCGTTCTGCGCAATCACGCACCACCAGGGGAAAATCGTGCAATCACGCTCGAAGGATTCGATCAAGGCCGAAGTCGACCAATTGTCCCGCCATCCCGAGTTCAGAGGGACCGTGACGGACGTTGGCGGCCCAACCGCCAACATGTACGGCCTTTTCTGCAATAATGCATCGGCACAGGCGAACTGCCGCCGAACGAGCTGTCTTTATCCCCAGCCGTGTCCGCAACTTGATATGTCCGATCATCGGCTGGTCGAGTTGCTGAGCGCCCTGCAAAAACATCCTGCGGTCAAACACCTCTTCGTTGCTTCGGGCCTTCGTTTTGACCTGTTAAAACACCAGCCGGATTATTTCGCTCGCCTGCTCAAACATCACGTCGGCGGTCGACTCAAAATCGCCCCGGAATCAGTTCGCTCCCGCGTAACTGACGTGATGCGCAAACCGGGCCCAAAAGCCTTTGCAGAGTTTCTGGCCCGGTTTCGCCAACAGAGTCAGGCTCTTGACAAAAACCATGTTATCGTCCCATATTTCATCAGTGGACACCCGGGATCGACCCTAAACGACATGATCGAGGTTGCGCTGTTCCTCAAACAGCACAACTTACGTGTGGAACAGGTTCAGGAGTTCACCCCGACGCCTGGCTCGTTGGCCACCTGCATCTATCATACAGGCTCTGACCCTCTGACCGGGGAAGCCGTCCATGTTCCTCGCTCGGCAAAAGACAGGCGACTGCAAAAAGCACTTTTGCTTTGGCACATTCCAGAGCAATGGCCTGACGTTCTTGAGGCTCTACGGCTTTGCGGGCGCGAGGACGCGGCCAGGCGGCTGCGTCCTGACCGACCGCGCTCGATGCGCAGGGCCAATTCGTCTCGACCCGGCTGACGATCTCGCTTGTCATTCAATTCGAACTCTCTGCTGAACGGAAAGCTGATGGAATTTAACCTGAATACTATTGAAGCGCGCGTGCTGGGCTGCCTGATCGAAAAGGAATTGGCGACACCGGAGTACTATCCTCTGACCCTGAACGCCTTAACCAGTGCTTGCAATCAAAAATCCAACCGGGCACCGGTTCTGGCATTAGGCGAATCGGACGTCCAGCAAGCGCTGGACAGTTTACGCCGGCGTCAATTCGCCCATGTTTCTGCCGAAGGAGTTCGCTCCGTCAAATACTGTCACAATCTCGAGGGCCTGCTAAAACTTGAGCCCTCGGAGTTGGCCGTCTTGGCGGAATTGCTGCTTCGCGGCCCTCAGACCCTTGGCGAATTGCGCAGCCGCGCTGCGCGCATGCACCCATTTGCCGACCTTGCGGAAGTCGATGAGAGCCTTCAGGCACTGCTTGGCCGAGATGAACCGCTCGTTGCCAAACTGGCCCGTCAGCCAGGACGAAAAGAAAGCCGGTATGCGCAGCTGCTTGGCGGCATGCCCGAGGTCAATGAAGGCGCGTCTGACACACCCCTGTCCGAACAGACCTCGCATCAGGACCGAATTGCCGCACTGGAATCAGAAATGGCCAACCTCCGACGCGATTTTGAAGCGATGCAAAAGGATTTGGCTCAGTTCAAAGCCCAGTTCGAGTGAAGCGGATTTTTCACAGTCCGTTTGCCTGACATGACTGAATTTGCCGTCCTCTTCGATCCAGCCAAGCAGCAATGGATTCGGTTTTGCCATCCTGTCGAGGTCTTGGAAGTCACCAGTCTAACCGAGGTTGTTCCAGCTTTGGAGTATCTGGAACAGCGTGTTGAGCACATGGGATTGTTCGCTGCAGGATATGTGAGCTATGAGGCTGCGCCCGCCTTTGACCCAGCGCTCAAGACAAAGCCGCCACAGTCTTTGCCACTCCTTCGGTTTGGACTGTTCGCTAAGCCGACAGCTTGCTGCCTGACCCAACCAAAAAACAACTTTGCCGAGAACCTCTGGTCACCTCAAATCACGCAAAAAGCGTTTTCCAGAGCAATTCAACAGATACACCGGGCCATCGCTGCTGGCGAAACCTATCAAGTCAATTACACATTTCCGCTCCTGACAGATTTTGCCGGTGATCCGTGGCTTTTCTTTCAAAGTCTCGTTTTTGGCCAAAAGGCTGACCACGCCGGATATCTCAGCGCTGGCCGATGGGCGATCTGTTCTGCCTCTCCCGAGCTGTTTTTCCAACGGCACGGCACGCTGATTACCATGCGCCCGATGAAGGGAACCTCAGCCCGCGGCAGAACCCTTGCTGAAGACCGTATCCGTGCCGAAGAGCTGTTCCGGTCCGCTAAGAACCGTGCGGAAAATGTCATGATTCTCGACATGGTCCGCAATGACCTGGGACGTCTGGCTCCACCCGGCGAGGTGAAGGTCGAAAATCTCTATCGGGTTGAAAAGTATCCCACCGTCTGGCAGATGACCTCGACCGCCTCAGCGCAAACGGATGCAAACCTCGCAGAGGTGTTCACCGCGTTGTTTCCCTGTGCATCCATTACCGGGGCACCAAAGGCCCGCACGATGCAGATTATCGCTGAACTGGAGCACGGACCTCGCCAAATCTATACCGGAACGTTCGGCTGGCTTGGCCCTGGACGTGTCGCCCACTTCAGTGTTGCAATACGGACCGCGTTGGTCGATCGTCAGCAACAAAGTGCGACCTACGGGGTTGGCGCCGGGATCACCTGGGATTCGGTCGGAGGCGATGAATATGCCGAATGCCTGGCCAAATCTGCCGTGCTCAACTATCCCAAGGCAGCGATCGCCTTGATCGAAACGCTGCGCTGGACCCCGTGGCATGGTTATTTCTTATTGGCTGAGCATGTCGACCGCCTGCTGGCCTCTGCTGCGTATTTTGACATCCCGGTGGGTGAGAACGCTGTGCGCGATTGTCTGGCCGATCTCGCCGGCAGATTGCCTCGGTCACCATGCAAGGTTCGACTGCTCCTCAACAGGGATGGCAGCATGGACTGCCAGCATACCCTTATTGAACCGGCCATGCGGGACAAGCCAATGCGGCTGCAACTCGCGCTAGACCCCGTCGACGACCGGGACATCTTTCTTTACCACAAAACCACTCACCGCAAGGCTTATGACCAAGCGTTGGCCAGGCGCCCTGAAGCGGAGGAGGTGTTGCTTTGGAACCAGCGGAGGGAAGTGACGGAATTTTCTGTTGGCAATTTGGTTGCACTCTTGGACGGCGAATGGCTGACCCCCCCACTTACATCCGGGCTTTTGCCCGGCAGTTACCGGAGCTATCTGTTGAAGAAACAGGTCATCAGAGAGCAAAAACTGACCATTGAAGACCTGCCGCGCTGCGAAAAACTGTTTTTGGTTAACGCTGTGCGAAAATGGCAGCGCGTCGTTTGGGGATGACCGACTTTTAAGCATCTTCAGCTCTTGGGCAAGGGGCGACAGATCGTGGCTCTCTCCTCATCTAACGCGGATTGAAGACCGTCATCTCCAAGTGTGGCGCCCCGCTTGCGTTGCGGACAATAACGCGATCGGCCTTTGCCTGTTGCGTTTGATTTCCTGTCAGGGCGTTGTCGCGTCGTTTCTAACCCAAGAGTTTCAGCGCTTGTCTTGTGGCCAGTTTTATCCTAACGTATCAAAATGCGCCCGGAATCAACAATCGTTCCAACAATCCACCAAAAAATGGACCATTTCGTCGCCCGATGGCTGGAGTCAACCTCGGACAGACGCCCTTTTCTCCATTGTCGCCAAGGATGCGACAAGTGTTGCAGCATGGCTGTTCATGCCACGCACGACGAGGCGGTCGGGATAGCCCGACGATTAACCGAAGACCAGTCCCGGCGCCTTGCAGAGTATGTTGACGGCCTGAAGGAAGTTCTTGCCTGCGGGGTACAGTTCAGGGACTACTTGCGCTGGCACCCGCAACGGGTTGGTCACTGCCCTTTCCTGTCAGAGGCATCAACGTGCGGAATTTACGCGCAGAGGCCACTGTCTTGCCGAGCCTTGCTTTCGACGCGGCCCGCTGCATGGTGCGCAACCGATCTTGCCGCTTTGGACGACTGGGACCGAGAACTTTACCGGCAGAGTCTCGACCCAGAATTCGTCGCCTGGCCGTCTCATTTCATTGCCGCCACCCAGACTTACGCACGAGACCTCGAAGCGCATTTACTCGCCCGGCAAAAGTCGCGTTACGGCTGGTCACTCAGTGGCAATTTTCCGCTGTTGGTTTGGCTGGAGCGGGAGCATCAGGTGAGTCACCGCCCCCTGGATGTTTGCTTCCGTCGCCTTACCGGCCTGAATGCCGAATCACTCTTCGTCCTTGATCTCGACCCGAGCAAAACCTCAACCACCAACTGAGAAAGGGCAGCCCATGTTTGCCTTGCATCCACAGCTTGCCGCTGACACGTTCTGCCTGGGAAACTTTCCCTTGAGCCAGGCCCTTCTGATGGATGATGCCCGTTACCCCTGGCTTATCCTGGTCCCCCGCCGCGACGGCTTGCGTGAAATTTTCGAACTCAACCCGGAAGATCAGCAACAGTTTCTTTGGGAATCCTGTCACCTGGCAGAGGTCCTCTGCCGTCATTTCCAAGCGGACAAAATGAATATTGCGGCCCTGGGCAACATGGTCCCGCAGCTGCACATCCATCACATCGTCCGTTATCGCTCTGACGCGGCCTGGCCGAAACCGGTTTGGGGCGTGCAGACCGCGGTCAGCTACCAGCCCGATCAAAGGGCCGCTCTTTGCAGGGCGCTGATCCCCCAATTTCAGCAATTTGACAGCTGCATAAAATTTTAATCATGTGCATTGACGGGCCCACCTGGTGTATGCTTGACAACCAATGCGTGTTCTATTGACTTCTTATGCTTAATATTGGCGACCCAAAACTCCTGGCCTACCTCCGCGACCTGCCCTCAGGATATCTGCTTGATCTCCTCGCGGACAACAACGGAATCGACGATCAGCTGATCAAGCTGGTGTTGCAAGAACGTGGTTACACCCCGGACGAGGTTGCTGAGAGGGTGAACCGTCGTCGCCACGGGCGCCTTCCGCGGCGGCCAACATTATGGCGTATAGCGCGATGGGCCAGCCTGTTCAATGCCTGTCTGGTGTCAATTTACAATTTAATCGGTTTTCAAGGTCTGATGACGTCTGTGGACACCTATCGCTTGCCGTTGGTGACCCTGACGATATTGAGTGCTGGATTTGGGTTTTTCTTGGGTTTTAAGTTGACCACATGCATCTACCAGGGCAGCCAGAACCAGCTTTATTGCGGTTTTCCCGTTCCGGTCGGCTATGTCAACCTGGAGACAGGACGGGAAACCTCGGCCGGCGGTGCCCGACTGGTGATGATCATGGCCTGCAATGCGACGGTCGGGGTGACCTTCACCGTGTTCCCGATCATCCTGATCTCACAAATCGTCCTGTGATCAGGTGCCCATGCATGATTGTTCAGACTTCGCCCAGAGCGAAAAGGGCGATGCAACCGATTCAGATCAGCCAACTGCCACCGCACCCCGCAGGTGGCCAAGGTTAGCAGTGGCATTGACCGATGAGGCTGAGTTGCCCTTTCACCCACCTGACCTTGAAACAGTTGACACCCCACGAGTAAGCAGGTAATAAATGGCATTTTCAAACATCACTGCTGGAGGCCGAAGATCGTGACAACAATCAATTTCGACAAAATGGGCGGACTGATTCCCGCCGTGATCCAAGACCACGAGACCGGAGAAGTGCTGATGGTCGCTTTTATGGACCAGAAGACCCTCGACAACACCCTTCGCGACGGCAAGACCTGGTTTTACAGCCGCAGCCGCAATAAATACTGGATGAAAGGGGAGGAATCAGGGAACACCCAAGACGTCGTCGAAGTTTACACGGACTGCGATGCCGATACGGTTGTGATCAAAGTCAAGCAAAACGGCCCCGCGGCTTGCCACACCGGCAACCGAAGCTGCTTTTACGTCAAATGGGAAGACGGCCAGTGGGTGGAGCATTCCAAGCCTTTGTTCGACCCTGACGAGGTCTATAAGAAAAAGTGACCGCCCATCTGAACGCCTAACGGTCAGCCGGCCCCACCACCGGGCGGGCACGTCAACGGCACAAAAAGGTGGGTGTGCGTTCCCCTATCGATTCGCCATAACCCAAGGACACCTTAACTGAGCTATCAAAGGACAAGAGAGAACGATGAGCAAAGAACTCAAATTCGGTATACCAAAGGGCAGCCTGGAGCAGGCCACTGTCGACTTGTTCGCCAAAGCAGGCTGGAAGATCAAGACCAGCTCGCGCAGTTATTTTCCGACAAGCGATGATGACGAACTCAAATGCAGCCTGGTGCGCCCGCAAGAGATGGCCAAAATCCTCGAACGCGGCAAACTTGACGTTGGCATTGCCGGTCGCGACTGGGTCCGAGAAAATGATTCCGACGTGGTTGAAGTCGGAGAAATGGTCTATTCGAAGGTGTCGCGGCGCCCAGCCCGCTGGGTTTTGGTTGTCGGTCCTGATTCCACTGTAGAAAAACCGGAAGACCTGTCCGGCGGCACCATCTCAACGGAACTGGTCGACTTCACGAAGCGTTACTTCGCCGAGAGAAATATCCCCGTCAATGTCGAATTCTCCTGGGGAGCCACGGAAGCAAAAATTTTGAAGGGCTTGTGCGATGCAATCGTTGAAGTCACAGAAACCGGCTCCACGATCAAGGCGAACAACCTGCGTATCGTCTGCGAGTTGATGGAGTCTGTGCCCGTTCTGATCGCCAATAAAGACGCCTGGGAAGATCCCTGGAAACGCGCCAAAATTGAACGTATTCACACCATGCTTCAGTCTGCACTGCGTGCAGAAGGCATGGTCGGTCTGAAGATGAATGCTCCCGGCGATAAGGTCGACGCCATCACGCAACTTTTACCAAGTTTAAACCAGCCAACAGTTGCCCATCTGTACAATTCTGATTGGGTATCAATCGAAAGCATTCTGCCGGAAGCCGATGTCCGGAAGATCGTCCCGGAGCTGATGAAACTTGGTGCCGAAGGGATTGTCGAATATCCCTTGAACAAGATAATCTAAGCTGACAGCACCTGCCGGGGGCCAGTTTTTTTAATGGACCTGGGCGGGTGCAATGCTCCGCCCTGTCCACACTCCCATCCCGACCTTTCTCACCATTTCCGCCACTGAACCACAGGTGACGACAGCATTAAAGGTCTGAGGGCCGGCGTTCTTCTGCCGGACCATGAAAACGTCGCCGGACCGAGCATCTGACAATGCGAATTGCAGAAAATTTCCTTTGCTCTGGTCTGGACAGCAATCGACGAGCAGGTTATGCTCCGAGAGCGATATCAGCGTATTAGACATGGAGGAAATGATGAGCAACCGAAACCACCCACCGGACAAGTCATGCTCAAGCTGTGCTGCGGTCTGGCAAAAACATGGCACAACCAGTTGCTGGAGCGACCC
>JAFDBS010000207.1 GCA_019313185.1 Deltaproteobacteria bacterium
CACTCAAGATATAATCTTAAGTGCCTGTTTTTATTATGGTGCAGGTAGCTGGGATTGAACCAGCGACCCCTCGCGTGTGAGGCGAGTGCTCTCCCGCTGAGCTATACCTGCAATAATTTGCCGTCATCTGAATAAAACGGAAAATTTTTATAACAATAACGCTATAGACTGTCAATCAGAAACATATATTTTGGTGTCCGCCTAAGACTCAAGGATATCGTCATAAAAATTTGAGAATTAAACTCTATATTTCTAGATTTGCAAAGGTTCATGAGCACTCAGTTGCAGTATATGCCTTCCACAGTTCAGAAGTCAGAGTCAACTTATACTTTTTGCTAAAAAAGTTTATTTTATGGATTAAGAGCGTTTCTCAAAACACGTTGCCTATTTACAATCACATGATGGGCTAGCCTATCTGCGGACAGTTTTTGGTGTTGGTTGAATACCCATGGCATAAAAGATAGAGTAACGATTTCTTTTTCTCAAGTGTGTTAGTTATTGTTGGTTGGTCTTCATAACAACCAGTATCAAAAACATCTCAGCTCAACACGTCTCACAACAAAACAACTATCATATTTTTCCCAATTACGTTAACTGAGTTTAGTTTGGCGAACCAAATCTGATTTTCTTCAAACCAAATTAAATAACTAGAGTGAAAGACAATCCATCCAGAAGTGGTATTTTGGTATCAGACAGTCAGAGTGCAATTGCTGACGAGTGACTGCTTCATGATGTTCACATTAACCCTTGTTGAGGAACATTTCACGGGCTAATTTCAAGCCTTGCGAGGTGGCCATATGCCGTTCAAGTTTGGACTCGATGAACGTATCCGGCTTATCTTGCAGCGTTTCAGAAAAATTCACCAGCGCATCTGCGTCCCACAAAATTCGAAACTCCTCAGAATCGACGCCCGCGATGGTATGGTGTTTTCCGATTAACCTCAAAACATTTTTCGCTAAATCTTCGCCTGCCCCAAGATCCTTGAGTATTTCTTCAGCAATAGGCGGGCCTTCGATTTCCTGCCATTTTCCTGCCGTAGACTGATATTTTCGCTCAGCTTCATGAATACCGATATCATGTAAATAGGCGGCACAAAGTGTTTCGACAGGATTTGCGGCCGTATTTTTAATAAGTTTCCTGGCAAATTCTGCTACCATCAAGGCGTGTGAAATTCGTCGTTTGTCCATTCCAAAATAGGTCTGCATCTTTTCAGACACACAACGTAAAAAAACTTCATCTTTTGCGGCAAGTGATTTCATCTTTTAAGTATGGCTTCGGTTTTAGAGCCTCGCTGCACTGACAACGAATGTCGAGACCATATAAAAAACCTGTCGGCATGGTTCGACGGGTCTCAAGGCCTCTGAGGCTGAATAGGCAACTTACTTCTTTCTGCCATCGACACCGATGCAAATTGTTTTCAAAGGAACATCCTGTCCACTCTTTTCAATTGCTTGCTTGGCCATAAAAATCAGGCCATTGCAGCAGGGTACTTCCATATGAACGACCGTAATGCTCTTGATTTTGCTTTGCTGGATCATGGCTGTTAGTTTATCCACATAAGGGGTGGTATCATCAAGCTTAGGGCAGGCTATAGCCAGTGCTTTGCCCTTGAGCAGGTCATCATGAAAATCAGCATAAGCAAAGGGGGCACAATCAGCCGTCAAAAGTATATCTGCATTCTCGAAGAAAGGCGCCTTGGGAGGGACCAAATGCAGCTGAATCGGCCATTGGGTAAGCCTTGAATTTCTTGCATTCCGTGCCTCAGGTCGTTCATCTTCAGCTTGAGAGAATTGTAATGTTCGAGCAGATGGGCAGCCTCCAACAGAAGGTGTATTTTGCATCCCTGACGTTGATGGTGATCTGTCGTCAACTGAAATCGATATATTCAAGGACTGATTTTGACCAGACACATTTCGGCTCATATTTTTCAAGTGGGTTTCCACGGCCTTTTCATCGAAGCTATCGGCCTCTCGTTCTTCTATGGTGATTGCGTCTACAGGACAGTCGCCGAGACAGGCCCCGAGTCCGTCGCAGAGGTTATCAGCAATTAATCTTGCTTTGCCATCGACCATCTTTATTGCACCTTCTGCACAAGCTGGAACGCAAAGTCCACAACCGGTACACTTTTCTTCGTCTATTTTGACAATCTGTCTTTTCATTGATGAACTCCTTGAGGTCTCAAAAATTATTAGCGGACAACAAAAATGCTAACATGAAGATACCTCAGTTTCTTTGACGAGCGTCAAAGACTAGAACCAATAGTGCCAGAGAAGATCAAAACGACCTCGCTTCATAAGGTGCTGACCGGAGAATCTCATGATTTGGCGGACCTTCTCGCGATGTCCCGGTTTGAAGCAATGGATATGGCAATGTTTGCACGCAGGCTTCGTTTCCAAGGGACACCGCAATCGGCGTTCAATGGCATATAGAAGGAAGTCACGGCATTCATTGCAAACAGCATACTGTTTTGGAGTGAATTTATTTAGACCGTCCTTTTTGTATTGAAAAGGACTTTTGATACCAACATGATTGGCTTTGCAAAACACGGCTGTAAATTGAATTAGAATCTTGAGGTCTTTTACTTCCTTGGCTGTGAGTGTTTTAATCATTTTTTTATTCAGGCATTACACAGAAATTTACATTACACGGTTCGCAAGCATGATAGATTTACTTATTCAAATTCTCAAGGATTTCAGACCGTTGATGATTATAATCCTGTTCCGATATCACTCCTCTTTCAAAACGTCTTTTCAACATTAGCAAACGCCGTTCGGCAATACCGAATTGCGAACCTGAATCAGTTTCCGAAAAACTTTTGATCGCCAATAATCGCTTTAAACGGTCCGCTTCAGCCTTGATGTCAACAAGAGTCATTTTCAACTCAGCATTGCCGTACCAGTGGGTGTACGCTGGGTTTTGATGATATGCTCCTTTAACGGTCTTTGAGAGATCAAATTTCTTCATCTTGAAAAATAGTCGTTCAATATGTGAAAAATCTTCGTAAAGCATCTGCCCATCGAGGACTAATTGCTGGCCATGTAGAGGATGGGCTGGACGTTCTTTCAATGACGGCACTAAAAGATTAAGGTCAGCGATGTCTTGAATAACCTCTTTCGCTTCAGCAATCAACTGCATGCTCTGGCCGTGGACAGCATCCGCCTTATCCAACTCCCTCTGACTGAAACCCGCAGCATGACATTCCTGACAAATTCCGAGCATCAGTGCGCGTTGTTCCACTTGAGTTTCTTTGTCGAAAAGTTGCATACCCGGTGACATTGTAATGCCGATGGAAACATCATGAGTCCCTTCAGGCATGTGGCAACGCTGGCAGGTCGGGCCGGTTTCGTCGCCATAGCTTTCAAACAACAATCCATGCCTGGACGTTTGCCACATCTCCCATTGGGGGTGGTCTGGACCCATGTGACAGGTGGCGCACACCCCGGGATGACGAACAATGTCAAGGTTTGTAAGGTGATTGGTATGACAGGCGGCGCATGAATTCTCAACTTGATGGCAACGATTGCATCCAATTGATGCCATTGCTGAAGTTTGTTTCAAAAATCGTGCGCACTGCACAGAGTTGCGCGGCTTGGTGCTGCCTTCTTCATGACAGAAGCGACATTCACGAGGATCACGGTCCGGCAGATTGCGCGAACAGCCCCAGCCAGTATGCAGGCTCACCCCGTGCCGGCTATTGATATGTTGGTGAAAAGCATTTTCATGACATTTCCCGCAATTCTTTGCAACCACTGAGGACTCACCAGATAAAATTTGATCGTGATCATTGCCGTGACAGTCATCACAACCGACTTTATCGAAATGGGCACTGTTGGTCCATTGCCTAACAGCCGCAGGTGTTTCATTACGGTGGCATTCAAGACATTCATCCGCCAAGGCAAGCAGTGGGAAACCCATAACCAACAATATGCTTGGTAACAAAAGCCGTTCAGCCTTCATTGCAACAACCTGCTTTTTTCTTGCACATAATCTTCATAAGTAATCAATCCGTGATGGAGCCAACGTCTCAGTACCCATTCTTGCTGGTTATACTCAGGCCAGAATTCACTGTTGAGGCCTTCACCGAGATAGATGTCACTATCAACAGCAAGTAAAAATCGCCCATTTCTTAAAAACTGCAACCGTGCTCCGGCTGGCCAAGAGGCTATAAGCCTGTCATTATGGTAAAGGTTGCCTCCGATATAGCGATATTGTCGAGAAGGGGAAAATTGTTCTAATGGGCCTGAAGAGCCCAGCCTATTTACACTTGCATCCTCCCAGAGAGGAAACGTTGTCAATGTCCCATCGACATCTAGTGTAGCAACTTGCTCGATGTCTTCCTGCAAAAACAGCTTGGTCTGAGAAACCTCCAACCGGCCCAATAGCTGTTCAACCGGAACTTGCCAGTTCCGGAAAACAACTTGCAGGAACGAAGGAAATTCAGGTGGATCATGAAGCCGGAGATAGACCAATTCATCTCCTTGGGCAGAAAATGCTGACGGCATCAACGCTGGTAAAATAGGCTTCAGAATTTGCGCCGTGCGGGGTTTAATGGTGTTATCGGACAAAATTATTGGGACATGCTCCTTATCAGAGACCACATAGAGCGTTTGTGATAGATTAGACCCAAAACTGAAGTCTTTGATTGCATACCCAAGAATGAGCAGATCCCCGCGCGTTGACCATTGAATGTCCAATAAGTTGATGGGAAAGATATTTTCGATCACGGTTTCACCATTTTGGTTTACCACAATCAATCGACAGGAATCCGAGCCGGATGAAAACCCTGCTGCCAAAAACGTCCCCGATGTATTCCATGCGAGAACCTGGGGGGTGTCTTCAGACAAATCATATGCCGATCGGTTGATCAAGTCGAACAACTGCAAACCATCGCGTGTATAGGCTACATGACTTCCCTGTAAATTCCCCGAAAAAGATCCGTTTTTTTGCATGGTCACAATTTTTACCAATGGCGTTTCGGAAACAGATTGAGGAATTTGTGGAGCGGAACAGCCTGACATGAACAGTATAAGGACAACAAACGGTCTAAAGATTGAATTTACCATATGCTTCATAAGTTATTTTTTAGCAGAAATTCGCTCGGTAAAGATTGACTGAAGTCAAAATGGAGTCATAAAACACTGACCGGCTCTAGGCTTCTTTACATTTATCCGCAAGGTCTTCTAAGCGTTCAAAATCTAAAATTTCAACTGTCTTACCCCGCACACGTATCAAATCTTCATCAGACATTTTTCGCAGACTACGAGATAAAGTTTCACTTACCGTACCCAGGTTTGATGCCAACTGACTTTTGGAAATTGGCAAGGTGACAACAGCTAGATTATCGGTGGCTATTTCCAATAAATAGCGCGCCAATCGAGACGGGACATCTTTGAATGTCAATTCTTCAATTTGATGGGTAAACTGACGTAAAAACTTCGAAAGGCCTGCTATCATGTTAACGGCAATTCTACCATTGTTCATCAGTAAGTTCAGAAAATTGTCTTTAGGCAAGAATAGCAATTTGGATTGCTGAAGGGTTTCGGCATAAGCCGGAAATTGACCGTCACCAAAAATTGCCGCTTCTGCAAACGTTTCACCCGGTTGAATGACATGCAAAATTCTCTCTTTCCCTTCCGCAGAGAGCTTGTAGACCTTGACCTTACCGCTTAAAACAATAAAAAAACCATGAGCTTTTTCACCTTCAGAAAAAAGAAGGTCTCCGCGAGGATGCTCTCGAAAACGGCAAATTGACTGAATTTCATGAAGATCAGGATCAGACAACCCAGCAAAAAGAGGAATATTTTTCAATAATGCACGCGGGTCCATAGCCCAATCACTCGTTCACAAAATAGTCAGAGATGACGCCCATAAAACGATTATATTTTATGGCATAATGGCTCTTCCCTTCAGCCACAAAACGTTCTGAGAAAATCTTATCCTTCTCCCTTAAGCCTTCGGCTTCATGTTGCCATTGTTGTTCATCCAGTGCCAGTAGTTCTTCGACTTGTTGTCGATAAAATGGTGCAACTTCCAAGTCTGAGTTGGCATTCACAAACCATGGGAAAATCTTGCCGATTTTTTTTAGAAAAAGGTTGTGCTCTTCCCCAAATTCAAGACAACTCTCATCGGTAAAGTTAACCAGGCTTTCGAATTTTTGACGATTGATATAGCTCCCCTTGTCTGCCAAATTATAGGACTCAGTGCCTGGGAAGGGATAGAAAAAGGTCCAACGGTATCGACCTGGCTTTGAATCCGCCATAAGCTGAATTGTCTGCATGACGTCTTCTCGATTTTCGTCAGGGAGTCCAATCATAAGAAAACATGAACTGTGCATGCCATGCCGGTGGGTTATGGCTATGGCTTCCTCAATTTGCTGATTGGTCATGTGACGATTCATCACCTGTTTGCGAATTTTGGGGCTGCCACTTTCCACTCCGAACTTGACGATTTTACATCCGGCATCGGCCAATGCTGCAGCACGAATATCATCCCAAAACCCAATGTGGCCATTGACAACAAATGGCATTTTCGAAACTTTCTTAAATTCTTTACAAAATTCAACGACGTAACTCTGATCATAAGTAAAAAGATCATCATCAAAGATATACATGGTGATATTTTGGTATGTTTGTTCAAGAAAGCGAATTTCATTAAGCATTTGTTCGATACTGTGGTGACGTATGTAGTTCAGGCCCTTAAAGCTGCATTGTAGGTCGTTCCGGTACTTTTTTACCATTGTATGATTGAAGCAATACGTGCAATTAAAAGGACATCCACGGGAGGCCATTAATCCAACCCAACCATGTTTCGCGTCAATGATTCGCTGAAAGTCAAATATATCGTAATCTTTTCTCGGCAATTGGCTCAACTCAGGCAGCTTTCGGACTGGATTAATAGTAACTTTGTCATTTTCAATATATCCAAGATTGCTGACTGAATGGACATCAAGGCCTTTTTCCAAGCGATCGACAAAATCCAGGAAGGCCCCTTCTGATTCGCCAACCATAATGTAGTCAAATAGACCGCTCTTTAAAACGTCTTCACCAAGAAGCGTGGCATGCACACCTCCGCAAATCAGAATCGCCGATGAATGTTTACGACACCATGCAGCGATACGCGCTGAAAGTTGCCATTGATTAGTCACAACTGAAAACCCGATCACGTCTGGTTGTTCTTTTTGGAGGATATCTGCGACCTTGGCTTCATCAGGGAGCGGTTCGATGTCCTCGCATAATTGCCAAAAGGCGACTTGATGGCCGCTGTTTTTGAGTTCGGCAGAGAGACATGCAACACCGTAATTGAAGCCAACTTGTGATTCACTGTTGGGATAGATAAAAAGGACTTTCATTTACTGGCTCCGCGCATGCATCAGCCTCAAAAGGACCGCTTTTCGATTATAAACAGGGGGCTGTGTAAGGGTATCGACATGAATAATCTCGCGGCGGCCCAATCCATATGGGCACCACCGTCTGACAAACCGGGTATTGTTTGAACCAGCAAAAATAGTAAAGGTAGGCACTTCCTGTGCAGCGGCAATGTGTTGGCATGCCGAATCGTAACCAATGAATTCGTCGCTGTGCCCGATGAGGGCTGCAGCCTGATCAATCCCTGCATCAATGCCATATAACTTTGCGTCAGGTTCGGCTTTGTCAAGGTTTGAAAATACCGTATCCACGACCTTGTAGCCGGCTTTCGCGGCACAAGCAAGTAATGCATCGCTGCGGCAGACTTCTTCTTCTCCAAAACCTTTGTCAAGGAGGACTACCGTCTGAGGCTCCTTTAAGAGCTCGAGAATCAGTTCTTTTTCAAAGATATCGTCAACCCTTTTTCGGCTGTTTCCACCAACCCCAAAATTGACAGCCACAACGTGCTTAGCCCCGGATCCACGAAGACGGCCAACAAAACGATCGCTGTGACTGCGCAAAGAGCTGTCCAACCAAACCGATGGATAACAGGTGCGGCTCTCACCAGTTAGTTGGTTATACCAGTGGTTGACCATCTCGCTGATCGAGAGTTGCATGGGGAACATTTGACTGCTACGGCTACTGAAAAAAAGGTAGCTACGGTCATCGCAAAGCGGCAAAACTCCAAGTTGAGACAAACGTGAGTCCGGATCGACCAACAAATATTGGTCAGCGGACAAACCATCTTTGGCATGATCTATTGCTTTAAGAACCTCAAACCAGCTTTGCAGTCGTTCGAGAAGACCGCCTCGACGGGAATACAAAACGCTTTGAACAGATATTTTGGGATGACTGGTATAGAGCGAATTGATCTTATCACCACCGATAACAATGATTTCCGCATCAGGAAATGTTCTGGATAAACGCTGTACAAGGACACTTGTAACCGCCACATCTGCGCCAATGGTAACTCTTGAAAGCACAATTATTTTTCGAGGGAAACTGACAAGGTCACGATAGTTGCCACTGGTTTTTCTTAGTCGCTCTATGCGACGGTACAAATCATCGAAACTGCGCATTCCAAAATGCCGCATGCGTTCTCGGAAAGCTTCATTTCCTGGCAGGTTGGCACAATAATCGATGATATAACTCATCAAGCGGTTGTAGGCTGCCGTTTGCAACTCTTCGAAATTGTCACACAGGCTTTCAACGACGATCCCAAAAAGAGCGGACGCTCCGATACGATTCAAATCGTCTCTAGAAAAAGCGGTAGCCATTTCACACAAAATTTTCACATATGCCGATTCAAATTGGTTGTTAAAATAATGACGATCCAAAAAAGCCAAAGCTACTTCTTCTGCTAATTCTCGACAAGCCTCTGGGTCAGCAGTCTCTTTGACTCGCTGCCATTGTTCCTGATAATAGGTTGAGATCATGGAAGCTGTCCTTTAGGGTCTGGTTTGGTCAAAAGTGTCTGTGCAGCAGCCATGACCCTTTCAGGCGTTATATCCTGCATGCACTCATGCTGCTGAACACATTCTTTTTCATGGCAGGGGGCACATGGCAAATCTTTCCGAAGTATGATTGTATGCTCAAGATTGCTATTAGTGTATCGCGGGTCAGTCGGGCCCATGATCACCACTACAGGCCTGTCAAATGCGACTGCATAGTGACGAGGCCCTGTATCGTTTGTAACAAGCAAATCGCACCGGCGAATCATCGGTTTCAATAAAGCTAAGTCGATTCGATCAGGTCCAGTATTGATGACCGCGGCATTGCTCAATTTGCAAATTTCTTCTGCAATCGTGTCCTCACCGGGGCCAACGAAAAGCAAAATTTTACAGTCCCATTGATCCTTCATCAAATCCGCCAAATTTGCGAAATATTGAGGTGGCCAACATTTTGATGACCCGAATTTGGCTCCCGGGTTAAAGCCGATCACCCGATCTTCGGGTTTGATCTGATATTGCTCAAACAACTGATCAGCCAATGCATTTAGTTCTTCAGAGACACTTAGACAAGGCTTTGGATCATCCGGCACATCGAGGCCAAGCCATTTACAAAGTTCCAAATAATAATGAATCATTGGCATCGGCAGAATGCCATTTTGACTTTTTTTCGGCAACGGACCGTCCAGAAAAATCTTACGCCCACCCCTGCGGTAACCAAAGATCTTTTTGATCCCCCCCATTCGAACTGGTAAATATGAACGAATTGAGTTTGGAAGCAGGATGGCCGTATCAGCACCAGAGTTTCGGACGGCTTGGGCCGTTTTTAGTAAGTCATCAATCGTTTGATCAGAACATGGGATGACAGCGTCCAGCCAAGGTTCCCCTTCAATGATTTTGGCATTGTAAGACCGGGTCAATGCGGTTATGCGAACATCAGGCAAGTTTTGACGTAAGCACTCAAATACTGGGGTTGCCATAATCAAATCACCAACCCAATTTGGACATCGCACAAGGATATGTTTTGTGTTAGCGAGACGGCTCATATCTATCCTAACAAAACTAATTTTTCATTATAAGCATGAGTGTTGCTTCCTGCCAAGTCACATCAGCCAATCTGAGTTCTCCGAATGATAAAGGCCCAGTAACTGAAACAGACTGTTTTTTTAGATGCTTCCGTCAGGCTTGGGAATTTATCTTTTGGGAAGGCAAGTACTAGAGACCTTTATCGAGTTGACCAAAAATTCTGACTTTGCATATTCGCACAAAAATCGTCCCCATAGACAAACAAAGATCTAAGTATTCGTCAAATCGTTGTTATCAAATATTCTGTGTTGCTGCATGACATCCAAGCCAAAGAGCCTTAATTTATCCGGGTAGAACTGGTGACTCACCCACTAAAGCTAAGCTATGGAAAAGTTAATTCGCCAAAAGGATGTTTCGTCTTTTTTGAATACAATCTGGAATGCTTAGTAAGTAATATTTTAGTCACTCATTGCGATATGCAATACCCCAAAGCGAAAATGCCATCAGTGATTTACTTTAATGAATTCGACTCTATATAAAAATCCTTTTAATTCTATGGTTGCCCCTTGCATCATCCGTACTAACGGACTTATGATTTCGCACTACATTTCCTCGATTTATTAGTAACTCATAGCTGAGTCGGCCGATTCGGTAAAAGAGCTTTGACAACAGCAACTCTGAAAACTGAACAAACCAAGAACAAGAAAGGAGCAGGGATGAATCCACCTGTCGTCTCTATTGTCGCCAAAAGCGGTACCGGCAAAACAACCCTGTTAGAAAAGCTGATCATTGAAATGAAACAACGAGGTTACAAAGTCGGAGCCATCAAACACGATGCCCATCGATTCGAAATTGACCATGAAGGTAAAGATTCCTGGCGGCTGACGCAGGCCGGTGCAGATACAATGCTTATCAGCTCGTCGAACATGCTGGCCCATGTAAAAAAGTATAACCCCAAGGACCAACCAAGCCTTGCTGAAAACGTGACTACTTACTTTTCAGATGTTGATATTGTTCTAACAGAAGGTTTTATTAAGAGTACAATGCCCAAAATTGAAGTTCACCGGCAAGAGTATAGCGACAGGTTGCTATGCCGAGATGAGCAGTATGACCTGAACCTGATTGCCGTCGCCTCTGACTGCTCACTCGACATTGATGTCCCTGTTTTTGACCTTAATGATTCCAAGGGCCTCTGTGATTTCATCGAGGATAACTACTTGAGATAAAGTGGCCCCAAATTGGCAACAAAATTTGGTTTTGTGTCAAGGACCAATCAGAGTAAAAGTCAAAGCCAGCAAACTGAAGGATTTGCTGGCTTTTTTGTTTGTTTGGTGCCGAAGGGGAGACTCGAACTCCCACGTCCCTACGGACACTAGACCCTGAACCTAGCGTGTCTACCAATTCCACCACTTCGGCATCGAAGCGAGCAAATTTTATAGCAAATGGGCAAGTCGTTTGCAACAAAAAAAGGCTTGTAACAAATGATCAATGCGTATCATTCAGTCGTTTCGGAACCACGATTACCGTTCGATAAGCATTGATACTCACTTGTCCCGGACGGCCGCCTTTCACTTTTTTAACATCTTTTCCCAAAGCCACGACAACTTCGACTTTATTGTCATTTTTTCCAGTTGAATAACCAGCGGCGTATGCAGCGGCACAGAGAATGTCTTCCTCAGTAACCTCGCGTGAAGAGTCCTCAGCCTTGAGGACGAGGTGACAACCGGGCAAACGGTGTGCATGAAACCAAAGATCTTTAGACGTTGTGAGAATTCGACTGACATAATCATTCGTGCGGCTGTTTTTACCCCAAAATAACCTCAAACCATGAGAGGTAACAGCATGACGTAACATCTCTTTTGGGTCTCTTGCTGGACGTTTTCCCAAAACAGCAATGCTCTTTTTAAGCAGGCCGCACGTTTCCAGTTCAAGCTGTATGTGGTAAAGGTCCTCTGTCGAATCAGCTTCTTCGAGGGCCAACAAAAGGTCTTCCAACCATTTGAGTTCAGCAATCGTTTCGTCATGTCGTCGCCTCAAATGCGGCTTGGCTCGTTTTGCCTTTTGGTAGAGCTTAAAAAATTCTTCAGCATTTTTTTGCGGCGACAGTCGTGGGTCCAGTTGAATTTTAGTCATAATCGATGGATCCTGATAGTAATTGAGAA
>JAFDBS010000208.1 GCA_019313185.1 Deltaproteobacteria bacterium
CTACGAGCCATCTCAATGGCTTTTTTAACTCCCATGGCTTTGTCAACAGTCTCCTGAAACTCGGACGCCGGAACCGAGTCGGCGACGATGCCTGCACCAGCCTGAAGATAAACTTTCCCGTCGTGAACCACCAAAGTTCGAATAGCAATTGCTAAATCCATATTACCATCAAATGAGATGTAGCCGACGGCCCCACCATAGATCTCTCTTCGGCATGGCTCCAGCTCTTCAATGATTTCCATAGCTCTAATTTTTGGAGCCCCACTCAGTGTTCCAGCAGGAAAGGTCGCCGCAAATACATCAATCGCGTCACGCCCCGGCATGAGAGTCCCACTGACATTGGAAACGATGTGCATCACATGGGAATAGCGTTCTATGACCATCATTTCATCGACGCTGACTGAACCGGTTTCACACACACGGCCCAGGTCGTTGCGTCCAAGGTCGACCAACATGATGTGCTCGGCACGTTCTTTAGGGTCAATCAACAGTTCTTCTTCCAGTCGGTTGTCCTCTTCAACTGTCTTCCCCCGGGGCCGCGTTCCAGCGATTGGCCGAACTTCTACTTGCTTTCCCACCTTACGCACCAGTACTTCCGGAGAAGCACCAATGATACGTGTTTTTTCAAACTGTAGGTAAAACATGTACGGGGAAGGGTTGATCGTTCTTAACGCACGGTAAATGTTGAGTGGATCAACATCCAAATGGCCGGAAAAGCGCTGTGACAATACCACTTGGATGACATCACCGGCACGAACAAATTCTTTGCAGCGCTCGACTGCCCTTTCAAACGACTCACGGCTGAAATTCGAACGAAGTTCAGGATCGCCTTGACTATTAAACAAGTTTGGGCGTTCAGGCATGGTTCCGCGTAATCGGCTAACTAATGTATCAATTTGCGCAACAGCCTTCTGGTACTTTTCTAACGGATCATCTCCGTCCAAAAGGTGGACATTGCTCACCACTTTAATTTTTTGAAGCATATTATCAAAAATTAACAATGTTTCGGTTATCAGAAACCAACTGTCCCAAGTGCCAATTTCAGCTGGTTTTTCTGCAGGGAGTTCTTCTACGTGGCGAACCATGTCATAGCCAAGGTATCCGACCGCCCCACCGTAAAAGGGCGGCAATTCCGGAAGGGCAACTGGTTGAAAAGGCGCAAGAAATTTTTTCAATTCATCCAACGGTTGGGACGTTGTTCCCGATCCAATAACCTCAAAATTTTCCAGGATTTCGTAATATTCGCCACGGCAGCGAAATGCTTTCCCAGAACCAAATCCGAGAAACGAATACCTGGCCCATTTTTCTCCCCCCTCAATACTTTCCAGCAAAAATGTTGAGCGGTGATCATCGACTTTACAGAAGGCAGATACTGGCGTTTCCATATCAGCGAGAATTTCACGGTAGACCGGGATCAGATTGCCTCTCTGAGCATGTTTTTGGAAATTATCAAAGGATGGGAAATGCATTCAAGTCCTCTAAAAAGTTAGTTTTTTGGAAATTAACACGACGGTTTTAAAATGGCAAGCTACGCTATAACTGATCTTCAGAAAAGCCTTGACCCTTCTCGATCAAATTGCTATCCATATTTGCAGTAGCGGAACACATTTTATGAGGCGCAAAATGATTAAGGCGGTTGCACATGACACGGTGAAGGTTAAATACATTGGTCGGCTTAGCGATGGAACCGTGTTCGACCAGTCGCCCGAGGAAAGACCGTTACACTTTATTTTAGGCAAAGGCGAAGTCATTGCAGGCTTTGATGAAGCCGTTATTGGCATGTACCAAGGCGAGACGAAAACGGTAACGATTCCCTTTCAAAAAGCGTATGGGCCCAGCAAGCCTGAATTGATTGAGGTCATTGATCGAAAACTGCTCCCGGAGGATCTGGAGCTTGAAAAAGGACGGCAGATTGAAGTTACGCAACAGGACGACACAAGGTTTTACGTGTCAATTGTCGACTTTAACGATCAGACAGTTACCCTAGACGGTAATCACCCGCTTGCCGGAAAAGATCTTATTTTTGACATCACCCTGAATGAGGTCAAGAAAAAACCTCTTGAGTAAGCATCATCCTACAATTGGAAAAGGGCGGGGAGAACCCGCCCTTTTTTTCTGGAAAAACTATAATCAGTCTTTCTTTTCTTCTACTGACTCCCCTGTCGTTTCAACCTGCTCTTCTGAATCTCCTTCCGATTTCTCCATGGAGGAGTCTTGAGCTGATTCACTTGGCTCGTTGGAAACTGGAGATGCGGTATCGTCTGTTGAAATCTGTTCAGGGCTTTCTTCAGTTTGCTCTTGCACTTGGTCTTCCAAAGCCTGTTTCGAATCGGATGCGGAAACCTCTTCAGTTGTCGCCTTAGGCTTGGGAGTTTCTGCCTTCTGTTTTGGAGCTTTTTTCTTAGGTTTCGGAGTGAACTCCTCTTCTACCAATTCAATGATCGAAAGGGCAGCATTGTCTCCTGCGCGATGGCCCAGCTTGATAATCCGGGTGTAACCACCCGGACGCTTTTGATAGCGCGGTGCAATCGTTTCAAACAATTTAGCCACAACTTGTTTGTCGCGCACAACTTCAAGCGCCATGCGACGGGAATGCAAGTCGCCTCGCTTGGCCATGGTTATCAACTTCTCTGCAACCTTGCGAAGCTCTTTGGCGCGGGCATCTGTAGTGGTAATCTTCTCGTGATCGAAGAGCGACGTCACCATATTGCGCATCATGGCTTTGCGATGACTTGTATTGCGGCCCAACCGCTTTCCGGACTTTCTATGACGCATTGATCTTTGATCCTTTCCAATCTCTTTTCATCAAGCTGACAGGTTGGCTCTACTTAAATCTCTTCTTCGCTCTTCTCGATCATCTTAAGGTATTCAGGGTCTGGAAAATTTTCGACATTCATGCCAAGGGACAAACCCATCTCAGCTAAAATATCCTTGATCTCATTAAGCGATTTGCGCCCAAAGTTTTGGGTTTTGAGCATTTCTGCCTCGGATTTCTGTACAAGTTCACCGATTAGTCGAATATTTGCGTTTTTGAGACAGTTCGCGCTGCGCACCGAAAGCTCTAGCTCATCAACTCTCCGATAAAGGTTTTCATTGATGGGAGATTTCGTGCTCTCTGTAACAACTTCCACTTCCGGTTCAAGCGCTTCGTCGAAGTTGATGAACAATTGCAACTGCTCTTTGAGAATTTTTGCAGCATATGCGATTGCATCGTCTGGTTTAACACTCCCATCGGTAAACACTTCAAGAACTAGCTTGTCGTAATCTGTCACTTGGCCAACGCGAGCGTTACTGACAGTAAAGTTGACTTTTTTGATCGGCGAGAAAAGCGCATCTATTGGAATTGTTCCCACTGGTGCTTTTTCATCGCGGTTTCGCTCGGCGGCACAATATCCCTTACCCATGCTGACGCCCATATCCATTTCGACATCAGCTTCCTTGCCACAAGTGGCGATATGGTGCTCAGGGTTAAGAATTTCTACTTGAGAGTCGGTCACAATGTCCCCGGCCTTGATAACACCGGCACCTTTTTTAACTACTCTGATGTTGCGCGGCTCATGTCCATGCAGCTTAATGAGAACACCTTTGAGGTTGAGAATAATATCTGTAACGTCCTCTGTTACGCCAGGGATAGTGGAAAATTCGTGCAGGACACCCTTGATCCTCACCGAAGTAATTGCCGCTCCTTGAAGGGAGGAGAGCAAAACCCTTCTCATGGCGTTCCCGAGGGTCGTACCAAATCCCCGCTCAAAGGGTTCTGCGGTAAATTTTCCATGGGTATCGGTTAGGGAATCAGCGTCGACCTGCAGACGCTTTGGTCTAATCAGTTCCCTCCAGTTTTTATACATGCGAATCCTCCATTTTGAGGTTGCTGGGAGTTAGATCCTGCCAGTCTAAATTACTTAGAGTAGAGTTCAACTATCAAGTGTTCCTGGAACTCAGGTGTGGTCAGTTCAGCTCTGACAGGCAGTGTCTTGACAGTAGCTTTGAAGTCTTCCCTCGTGATCTCTACCCAAGACGGAATACCGCGACGCATGACTCCATCAAGAGCCTCATTGATACGAACAATCTTGCGGCTTTTTTCTCTGAGCTCAACGACATCTCCTGGGCGTACAAGATATGAAGGGATATTGACCTTGCGGCCGTTTACCAGAAAATGGTTATGCCGGACAAGTTGACGGGCCTCATTTCGTGAGGTCGCAAACCCCATCCGGTAAACCATGCTGTCAAGTCGACGTTCTAAAAGAACCAACAGATTTTCACCGGTCACACCCTTCATGCGGTCTGCTTGAGAAAAATACGCACGAAACTGTTTTTCGAGTAAACCGTAAGTTCTTTTAACGCGTTGTTTTTCGCGTAACTGGGTTCCATAGTCCGATACTTTGATACGCCCTTGCCCGTGTTGTCCCGGAGCATAGTTGCGTCTTTCAAGGGCACATTTGTCGGTATAACAACGATCTCCCTTGAGGAATAGTTTCATGTTTTCCCGCCGGCACATGCGGCATACAGGTCCTGTGTGTCTCGCCAAGGCTCTTCTCCTTATACTCTTCGTCTTTTAGGTGGGCGACAACCGTTGTGTGGTATTGGGGTGACGTCCTTGATCATGGTGATTATCAATCCTGCGGACTGGATTGCCCGAAGTGCTGACTCTCGGCCTGAGCCAGGACCTTTCACCCATACCTCTACACTGCGCATGCCGTGTTCTTGTGCTTTTTTAGCCGCATCCTCGGCGGCGACCTGCGCCGCGAAGGGAGTGCTCTTGCGGCTTCCCCGAAAACCCTTGGATCCCGAAGTGCACCATGAAATCACATTACCGGTCACATCCGTGAAGGTAATGATCGTATTGTTGAATGTCGCCTGAATATGCGCGACACCACTCGGCACATTTTTCTTTTCAACCTTTTTTCTCACTCTTTTGCCAGGCTTGGCCATGGTTCCTCCCGTTACTTCTTCTTACCTGCGACTGTTTTTCGGGGCCCTTTTCGGGTCCGAGCGTTGGTTTTGGTTTTCTGACCACGAACGGGTAATCCACGGCGATGTCGCAGTCCACGATAGCATCCAAGGTCCATGAGACGCTTTACATTCATGGTCACCTCGCGACGCAGATCGCCTTCAACTTTACATTCGTTGTCAATGATCTTTCGGATTTTTGCAACCTCATCTTCAGTAAGTTCATCCGTCCGAGTATTGAAATCCACCCCGGCTTTATTCAGAATCACCTGAGACGTAGACCGCCCAACACCGTAAATATAGGTCAGGGCGACTTCAACCCTTTTATTTCTTGGTAAATCTATACCAGCGATACGTGCCACTGTTCAATCCTCCTAACGGGTTAGCCCTGTCTCTGTTTGTGTTTGGGATTTTCACAAATCACTCTGATAATCCCTTTACGTTTGATTACCTTACATTTGTCACAAATGGTTTTCACCGATGCACGGACTTTCATGATGTTATCCTCTAACCTCGGCGACCATATGGCCGCCTTTTTGGCGTTTCACAAATCAAAGCCTAGTGAGAATCTCCGGGCCTTGATCAGTAATCGCTACCGTATGCTCAAAATGGGCGGACAGCTTTCCGTCAAGAGTGACTGCAGTCCAACCATCATCTAGTATTTTCACTTCTGGCACTCCGGCATTAATCATAGGCTCAATGGCCAATGTCATCCCCGGTTTAAGTCGCGGCCCTTGTCCTGCCGGGCCAAAATTCGGAATTTGTGGCGCTTCATGCAGTCGTTGCCCTATGCCATGTCCCACAAATTCTCGCACAACACTGAAGCCTAGCGGCTCAACAAAACTCTGCACAGCGTGCGATATATCAGAAAGCCGGCCCCCGGGAACTGCCTTGTCAATGGCTCTGGCCAAGGACTCTTGTGTCGCCTTTAACAAGTTTAAAGCTGCGTCATCAATAGCACCTACAGGCAAAGTCATCGCGGCATCACCATAATAGCCTTTGTAAAAAACCCCAAAGTCAATGCTCAAGATCTCCCCAGTGGCTAATGGCCGTTTATCTGGGAAACCGTGAACAATTCGATCATTCGGTGACGCGCAAATTGCGTAGGGAAACCCACCATATCCCTTAAATGCTGGCTCAGCTCCAGCCTTACGGCAGGCGATTTCAGCAATCTCATCCAGTTCTGCTGTGGTTATGCCTGGGCAAACCCGCTCTTCAAGTCGGGCCAAAACCGTTGCGACAATTTGCCCTGCAGCCCGCATTTTATCAAGTTCCAGCGGGCTTTTGATAACAATCACGCTAGTTCGCCTGCAACGTCGAAAGCATTTGAGCCTGAACAGCCGCAATGGGCTGCATGCCATCAATCTCTGTCAGTAACCCCGATTGACGATAATAATTAATCAAAGGGGTGGTTTGACTAGAATAGACCTCTAAACGTTTACGGATGGTCTGCTCACAATCATCCTCACGCTGAAATAATTGGCCACCGCAGGCATCACACACTTCATCTGCCGCAGGAGGATCGTACTTTACGTGGTATCCACGACCGCAATCTTTGCAAGTCCGTCGGCCGGTCAAACGTTCAACCAAGGCTTCCTCATCGACATCCAAAGAGATAACACGATCAAGCGTCTTGTCCATTTCAGCAAGATTGGTTTGGAGAGCATCCGCCTGAGCCACAGTTCTAGGGAACCCATCCAATATGAAACCGTTTTGGCAATCTGGTTCCTGTAGGCGCTCAGCGACGATGCCAATCACGATCTCGTCTGGAACCAGGCCGCCCGAATCCATGTAAACCTTGGCTTTTACGCCGAGTTCCGTTCCTTCTTTGACTGCAGTACGCAGTATCTCTCCTGTCGAAATCTGCGGAATGCTGAAATAGTCAGTCAGCATCTTCGCCTGCGTCCCTTTTCCCGCGCCTGGTGGGCCAAGCAGAATTAACTTCATCGTTCTCACGTATCCTGTCAACCGCGACGTCCCTTAATGCTTACGCCCTTCATAAACCCTTCGTAAGACCGAGAAATTAAATGTGCCTCAATCTGCGAAGCAGTGTCCATTCCAACACCAACAACAATCAACAAAGATGTCCCTCCAAAAAAGAATGGAACATTGAACTGTCCGATGAGCAAGGTCGGCAACACACAGACAACTGACACATAAATGGCTCCTGCGAAAGTCAGACGGCCCAAAACTGTATCAAGGTATTCTGCGGTGGCTTTCCCTGGGCGAACTCCGGGTACGTAGCCACCCTGGCGTTTGATATTATCTGCAACATCAACGGGATTGAACGTCACTGCAGTGTAAAAATAACAGAAAAACACTATGAAACCGACGTAAAACAGGTTGTATAGCCAATGGTCAGGTGTCATCATGGATGCAAACGTTTGTACCCAAGGCACATCAACAAAACTTGCAACAGTGCTTGGGAACATGATAATCGAACTCGCAAATATGGGAGGGATAACACCGCTCATGTTGATCTTAAGCGGCAAATGGCTGCTTTGTCCGCCAATATTGCGTGCGCCCACGACGCGTTTGGCATAATGGATTGGGACTCTGCGCTGGCCACGTTCCATGAAAATTATCGCCCAAACAACAGCTATCATAAGCAACACAATGATTATAAAAATCGTCGGACTCATCGCACCCGTCCGTAACAGTCGGACACTGTTAACCAACGCCGAAGGAATGTTCGCCACGATACCGGCAAAGATGATTAACGATATCCCATTGCCTATGCCACGTTCGGTGATTTGTTCTCCGAGCCACATGATAAATGCGGTGCCGGCAGTCAAAGTGACGACCGTCAGCAAGATGAACCCAATCCCTTGGGTGACCACAACGGGTTCACCGGCAGGACCACGCATGGTTTGCAAACCGATAGCAATACCTGTCCCCTGGATGATAGACAGCAAGACAGTTCCATAGCGAGTCCATTTCGTCAGAGTTTTGCGCCCTTGTTCCCCTTCCTTTGCCAAACGCTCGACAGGCTCGAATACGACCGTAAGCAGCTGTAAAATAATTGAAGCGCTGATGTATGGCATAATCCCGAGGGCAAACACCGTCATCCGCTCAAGGGCTCCGCCTGTAAAGGCACTGACCAACCCAAGAAGAGTTCCTTGCGTTCCTTCGAAAAATTGCGCTAAAACCATTCGATCGACACCAGGGAGAGGGACATGGCAACCGACGCGATAAACAGCAAGCATCCCCAAGGTAAAGAGGATACGTCGACGGAGTTCAGGAATGCTGAAAATGTTTTGGATGCTAGCGAGCAAGTTAAATGACCTCTGTTTTCCCGCCTGCAGCCTCAATTTTGGCCTGAGCGGCTTTGCTGAATTTATGAGCTTTGACCGTCAGGGACTTGGTCAAATCGCCGTCACCAAGGATTTTCACACCGTCCTTTAGTTGCCCGATCAGCCCTGCCTTGCCCATCGCTTCTAAATCGACAATGCTCCCCGAGTCAAAGAGCTCCAAATCACGCAGATTGACCAAGCTGAAGATTTTGCGGTTTAACGGTGTAAACCCACGCTTGGGCAAACGGCGCTGCAATGGCATCTGACCACCTTCAAATCCTGGCTTTACGCCACCACCAGATCGGGCGTTCTGCCCCTTATGCCCCTTCCCTGCTGTTTTCCCCGTTCCGGAGCCTGGGCCTCGACCTATTCGTTTCTTATGTTGTCTTGAGCCGTATGCCGGCTGCAAATTGCTCAGATCCATAATTAATCCTTACGTTACTGTTCTTCTACGGATACCATATGGCAGACTTTATTAATCATGCCTCGAATCTCTGGTGTGTCTTTTAACACCACTGTCTGGTGCAAACGGCGCAAACCAAGGCCCTTCAGCACCTTGGAGAAATATTTGTCGCGGCCTATACCGCTACGTTTCAACGTTACCTTAATCTCAGCAGCCATGTTTTTCTCCCGTTTATGCGTCCTCAGATTGATCAGAGCCAACGCCGCGCCGCGCCTGCATTTCGCCCGGGCTACATAACATTTGCAATGCTTTCATCGTCGCCTTAACAACGTTGTGAGGGTTGTTTGAGCCCAAACACTTTGAAAGAATGTCACTGATGCCGACAACTTCAAGAATGGCTCGGGCCGCACCGCCGGCAATAACGCCGGTCCCCTGGGATGCAGGCTTCAGAAGGACTTTCCCTGCCCCATATTTGCCGATGACATCATAAGGTATCGTTGTTCCTTCAATCGGCACCGAAATCATGCTTTTCTTGGCTTTTTCGACACCCTTGCGAATCGCTTCAGGGACTTCCTTGGCTTTGCCAAGCCCATAGCCTACGTTGCCGTTTCCATCACCGACAACGACCAGGGCAGAAAAACTGAAACGACGTCCGCCTTTGACGACTTTAGCCGTACGATTGATGTGAACAACACGATCAATTAAATTGGTTTCGTTGGACTCAACGCGTTGCAACACTCTTCTCCTTTAACACTCAAAAAGACAGGCCGGCTTCACGTGCCGCCTCAGCCAAGGCCTTGACACGGCCGTGGTATAAAAAGCCGTTGCGGTCGAAGACAACCTGTTTGATATCTTTAGCCAAGGCCTTTTCGGCAAGGGCCTTGCCGACAACCTTGGCCGCTTCAACGTTTCCTGAATATTTCAGACCAGCATTAACCTCTTTGCTAAGAGTTGACACAGACACAAGCGTCTGCCCAGAAACATCCTCGATTATCTGAGCGTAGATATGTTTAGAACTCCGGAAAACACTGAGACGTGGCCGTTCAGAACTTCCCTGAATTTTTCTGCGCACTCTCGTTTGGCGCTTTTGACGGGACTCCCGTCGAACTTTTGCGACACTCACGGTTCTCACCTCATCCTATCCGATTACTTAGCTCCGGTTTTACCAGCTTTGCGCAGAATTCGTTCGTCAGCATATCTAATCCCCTTGCCCTTATAGGGCTCAGGCTTTCGAAAAGAACGAATTTTGGCCGCTGTGGCACCGACCAACTCTTTATCGATACCACTCAACGTTATGCGGTTAGCCTTTGCGTCATATTCCGCAGAGATTCCCTCTGGAAGGGGGTAATCGACCGGGTGCGAAAACCCGAGGGAGAGGTTTAACACCTTGCCCTTTAACTCTGCACGATACCCTACACCACTGATTTCGAGGACTTTGTTAAAGCCCTCGGTCACCCCTTTAACCATGTTGGCAACCAGTGATCTTGTCAATCCTTGCAAAGCAGTGTTGGATTCCCCTGCGCAAGGAGAAACTAACACTTGATCCGCTTCCAGCTTAATTTCAACCCGATCGTGGCAAACCCTCTCCAAGCGTCCTTTCGGTCCTTCCACCTTAATCAATTGACCGTCCAAATTGACCTTGACGCCTGAAGGAATTTCAATCGGCTTATTACCGATGCGTGACATCTCTCAATACTCCTTCAACAGGGATGGCTCATTACCATATGGTGCAAAGAACTTCGCCACCGACTTTAGCCTCGCGTGCTGCCACATCATCCATAACCCCCTTTGATGTGGACAAGATTGCTGCACCCAGGCCATTCTTGACCTTTGGAATTTCGCTGCTATTGACGTAAAGTCGTCTTCCAGGCGTTGAACTTCTTGAAATCTCGTGAATTATAGGGTTGTTATTCTCATCATACTTCAGATAAACCCTGAGAATATTTTGTTTATCGTCAGATATCACCTTGAGGTTTTTGATGTAACCGAGGTTCTTCAGAACTTCGGCGATAGCCACCTTAAGGTTAGACGAAGGGATGTCAACTTTGGCGTGTTGTGCCATCCCTGCGTTGCGGATGCGAGTCAGCATGTCCGCGATCGGATCTGTCATGCCCATGAATAGTGCTCCTTATTCTTCGATTACCAGCTGGACTTGATTACGCCGGGAAGCTTGCCTTCCGAGGCCAGCTTGCGCAGGCAGATCCTGCACATGTCGAACTTCCTGTAATACCCTCGGGGTCGGCCGCAAATTGGACAGCGGTTATATTCTCTAACCTGGAATTTCTTCGGCCTTGCGGCTTTGATGCGCATTGATTTTTTCGCCACGAGTATCCTCCGCTATGCTGCGACAGACTGTTTCCGGAAAGGCATCCCTAATCCGGCTAACAAAGCACGGCCCTCTTCATCAGTGCGTGCAGTGGTAACGATTGTTATATTTAGACCTTTTACCTTGTCAATTTTTTCAATATCAATTTCTGGGAAAATCAGCTGTTCGCGAATTCCCAAAGTGTAATTACCCCGGCCATCAAAGGCCTTTGGAGATACTCCTTTAAAGTCCCGGACACGGGGCAATGCCACATTGATCAGGCGGTCCAAAAACTCATAAGCGCGATCACGCCGAAGCGTGACCATGACTCCAATGGGCATATCTTCACGTAGCTTGAATTGTGCAATCGACTTTTTCGCGCGGGTTATAACGGCTTTCTGCCCAGTTATGCGCGACATCTCGTCTGCTGCGGATTCAAGGACTTTGATGTTCTGGATCGCCTCACCGAGACCCATATTAACAACGACTTTTTCAACTCGAGGAACTTGCATCACGTTGGAAGCCTGCAGTTCCTCCTTTAGCTGGGGTATCAGCTCGTTCTGATATTTCACTCTGAGCCTTGCCATTTATTTCTCCATTACTTGTCGACAATTTCGCTGCATTGTTTGCAGAAACGTGTTTTGCTGCCATCTTCAAGCACCCGGATTCCAGTGCGTGCAGGCTTATTACAACTTTTGCACAGCAATTGAACGTTAGAGATCGCGATCGCGGCCTCTTTTTCGATGATGCCACCTGCATTGTTCGCTTGTGTCGGTCTTGTGTGCCGTTTGACGATATTCAGGTTTTCAACAAGAACTCGTCCCTGGTCGGGAATGACACGGAGGACTTTACCTGTTTTGCCTTTGTCTTTACCGGCAATAACCATCACCAAGTCGTCTTTTTTGACATGGAGTTTATTCACTGCCATGAGCTATTTCTCCCAGAGATTCTAGAGGACTTCAGGTGCCAAAGATACGATTTTCATGAAATGTTTGGCGCGCAACTCACGGGCCACTGGACCAAAGATCCGTGTGCCGATCGGTTCGCCTGCAGCGTTGACTACAACCGCAGAGTTCTTGTCAAATCGTATATAAGACCCATCAGGCCGATTAATTTCTTTTGCTGTGCGGACGATGACCGCTCGAACCACATCGCCCTTCTTTACCTTGGAGTTCGGCATCGCCTCTTTGACCGAACAAACGATAATGTCACCAACACCTGCATATTTGCGTTTTGACCCGCCCAGGACCTTGATACAGCACAGCTTCCGGGCCCCGGAGTTGTCTGCAACATCAAGCATACTCTGCATCTGAATCATGGCTGACTATCTCCTAAACGCTGACATTCTTTTCAATGATTTCACGTACACGCCAGCGCTTATCTTTCGACAAGGGCCGCGTCTCCACTATCAAGACCTTGTCACCTTCTGCGCAAGCATTCTGTTCGTCATGAGCCTTGCAGGTCACACGACGCTTGATATATTTTTTGTAAATTGGATGCTTGACGATATTGTCCATTTTGACAACAACGGTTTTATCCATTTTGTCGCTGATAACGATCCCGACCCGGGTTTTTTTGCTTCCACGCTCTTTAGCCATCACTATCCTCGTTATTTGTTCAACTAGCTATTTTTCTGTTGGATAACAGTATTGACTCGAGCAATTTCCTTGCGAACCTGCCCAATTCGTGCCGTATTTTCCAAATGGCCTGTATGCAATTGAAACTTCAAATTAAAAAGTTCCTGATTTAACTCAAGTATCTGTTTGTTCAATTCCTCAACTGTTTTGTCCCGCAGTTCATTTGCATTCATGATTGGGTCTCCTGTCGCACTAAAATTTTCGTCTTCATAGGAAGCTTGTGCGCGCCCAAACGGAATGCTTCCCGAGCGACGTCTTCTGCAACACCCTGCATTTCATATAAAATCATGCCGGGGCGGACAACACAGACCCAACTTTCTGGCGATCCCTTCCCTTTACCCATACGGGTTTCAGCAGGCTTGCGCGTCAATGGCTTGTCGGGAAAGGCACGAATCCAGATTTGCCCACCGCGCTTGATATAACGTGTCATAGCACGTCGCGCTGCCTCGATCTGGCGGGCAGAGAGCCAACCGCATTCAATCGCTTGCAGGCCGTAATCCCCAAAATTGAGGTCAGTTCCGCCGGTGGCATCGCCCCGCATCCGACCTTTAAATTGTTTTCTATGCTTAACCCGTTTCGGCATTAACATGGCACAAAAACTCCTGTTTTATCTGCTTATTGCTGCGATTGGTCCTTACCGAGCACCTCACCTTTGAAGATGAGCACCTTGACACCAATAATGCCATATGTGGTCTTGGCTTCGGCAAAGCCGTAATCGATATCCGCGCGCAAAGTGTGCAGGGGAACGCGGCCCTCGCGGTACCACTCGCGACGGCTCATTTCAGCACCTCCTAAGCGCCCTGAGCATTCAATCTTTATGCCCTCGGCACCAAACTTCAACGATTGGGTCACAGCCTTTTTCATCGCGCGACGAAAGGCTACGCGCCGTTCGAGCTGAAGAGCGACGTTTTCTGCAACAAGCTGTGCGTCAACCTCAGGTTTGCGAACTTCCTGGATATTGATAAAGACCTCGTTATCTGTTAACTGCGCGAGTTCTTTTTTCAGGGCCTCAACTTCAGCCCCTTTTTTGCCAATGATTATCCCTGGGCGAGCCGCAAAGATATTCACCTTTGCTTTACTGGCAGCGCGTTCAATTTCAATCTTGGCAATACCCGCGTGATAAAGCCGCTTTTTAAGGTACTCACGCAGCTTGATGTCCTCATGCACGAGTTGAGAATAATCTTTTTCGGCGTACCATCTGGATTCCCAGGTACGAATTACGCCAAGACGGAACCCTATGGGATGAACTTTCTGGCCCAAACCTACACCTCCTAAGCTGTTTACTTCTCGTCCAATATCACGAAAATGTGACTGGTCGGCTTTCGAATACGGGTAGCACGCCCTTGCGCTCTAGGCATAAAACGCTTTAAGACAGGGCCCTGATCAACGGTAATGGACTTAACATAAAGTCGGTCCAAATCCCCAACACCTTTTTGTTCTGCGTTAGCAACCGCTGAACGCACCAGCTTGGCGACAATGTCTGCCGGCTTTTGGGGGGAAAACTTGAGGATATTGAGTGCCTCTTGGACACCCTTGCCTCGAACCATATCAACAACCAGTCGTGTTTTTTGCGGTGACAAACGCGCATATTTCAATTTCGCACTGGCTTCCATGAATTAAGACTCCCTGCTATAAATTAGCGAACTATTTCTTTTTACGGTCTGAGCCGTGCCCGTAATAGGTCCTGGTGGGTGCAAATTCTCCCAATTTGTGACCTACCATATTTTCCGATACAAACACTGGTATAAATTTCTTGCCGTTATGAACGGCAAAGGTCATTCCCACAAATTCGGGAAGGATCGTTGATCGTCTGGACCAGGTTTTTATGACCTTATGAGAACTGCCTCCTGCAGCTGCTTCCACTTTGCGCATCAGGCTTCCTTCAACATACGGACCTTTTTTAATCGATCTCGCCACGGTTGTCTCCTCTTAACTCTACGCTCTACTGTTTACTTCGTCCGTCGCCTTACAATAAAGCGATCAGTGCGCTTGTTCGATCGGGTTTTATAGCCCTTGGTCGGCACACCCCATGGCGTCACAGGATGACGCCCACCGGAACTTTTCCCCTCACCGCCGCCGTGGGGATGGTCAACGGGGTTCATGGCGACGCCCCGAGACTGTGGTCGTTTACCGAGCCACCGATTGCGGCCAGCCTTGCCGAGTTTGACATTCTCGTGATCTTGATTACCAACTTGACCGACGGTGGCGCAGCAGTCCTGAAGAACGAGCCGCACTTCACCTGAAGGCAATCGCAATTGAGCATATTTGCCTTCTTTGGCGGCAATCATGGCATATGTGCCAGCGCTACGCGCCAACTGACCGCCCTTGCCAACTTTCAGCTCGACATTATGTACCCATGTGCCAAGAGGTATTGCCCGAATAGGCAGCGCATTACCCGGTTGAATATCGGCTGTTTCACTTGCCAAAATAACATCGCCAACAGCGATTCCGACCGGGGCTAGGATATAGCGCTTCTCGCCATCAACATAGTGCAGCAATGCGATTCGAGCCGAACGGTTCGGGTCGTATTCAATGGTAGCGACCTTAGCCGGAATGTCTCGCTTGTCCCGCTTAAAATCAATAATCCGATATTTGCGTTTGTGCCCACCACCCGTGTGACGTTTGGTGATACGACCTGCATTATTTCGCCCACCGGATTTCTTGAGAGGCGCCAGAAGTGACTTCTCCGGGGTTGAAGTCGTTACCTCTTCGAAATTCGAAGCGGTCATATGACGTCGACCCGCAGATGTCGGTTTAAACTTTTTGATCCCCATTATCGTTACTCCGTTAGATGGATATCAGCGTCTCTTAAACACCAAAGAAATCAATATTTCCTTCGGCCAAGGTTATGTAGGCCTTCTTAACATTAGAACGCTTACCAAAATTACGGCCAAAACGCTTCTGCTTGCCTGCCACTACCATGGTCCGGACATCTTTGACCTTGACATTAAAAGCTTTTTCGACAGCCCGCCTGATTTCAACCTTGTTGGCTGTCAAAGCCACTTCAAAAGCAACCGTATTACCGATTTCTTTTTGTAGGTTTGACTTTTCTGTGATCAGAGGTTTCCTGATAATCTGGTGCAATGGTTTCATTTTGCCAGTACTCCTTCAATCTGTTCGACCGCACCTTCAGTCATGACCAGGCAGGGGTACTTGATGACATCATAGACATTCAACCCGTCTGCTTTGAGGACTTTGACCCTCGGCAGATTTCGCGCGGAAAGCTCCACCTTAGGATTGTCTCCGTCAATCACAACTAAAGCTTTGTCCAGCTCGAAGCGCTTCAGAACCTCAACAAATCCTTTGGTGCTGATTTCTTCTAATTCAAAGTTATTGAGAACTGTCAGCGATTCACCTTTAAAACGGGACGATAGAGCACTCCTGAGGGCAGCCTGTTTTACTTTGCGATTCAGCTTGAAACTGTAATCACGAGGCGTAGGGCCAAAAACCACACCACCCCCAACGAAGTTCGGGGCGCGCACGGTTCCTTGCCGGGCATTGCCAGTGCCCTTTTGGCGGTACGGTTTCTTCCCGCCGCCGCGAACCTCACTACGGTTCTTGGTTTTGGCAGTCCCTTGTCTGCGTGACGCCAACTGAAAGCGAACCATGTCATGAATAAGGTATTCCTTGACGTCCGCGTTAAAAACGCTTTCTGCGAGTTCACGCTCGGAAACCTGCTTACAATCCAAATCATATACAGCGATTTTTGCCATAACCTAACTCCGGCAGTTAATCGTTAACTACTTCTTCACCTTGGCGCCTTTGCGGATCAAAACCACACTTTGGTTTGGACCAGGAATTGCTCCCTTGATCAAGACCAGGTTTTGCTCCGGACGCACTTCAACTATTTCCAAGTTCTGCAAAGTCACCCGTTCGTTACCAAGTTGCCCTGGCATCTTCTTGCCCTTGAAAACCTTTGCGGGCCAAGCACTCATGCCAATGGCACCCGGTGCACGATGGAACTTCGATCCATGACTGGCCCGGCCACCGGAAAAACCCCAGCGCTTGATAACACCCTGGAATCCCTTGCCCTTACTTGTGCCAGTGATATCAACTATGTCACCCTCTTTGAGAAGGATGTCGCAGGTAATCTGGTCGCCAACGGCATAGTCGTCGATGTTGTCAGCGGCGACCTCGCGCAGACATGAGAAGGCTCCCTGACCGGCAGTTTTGAAATGTCCCATCATTGGTTTATTGGTACGATGAGATTTTTTCGTCATAAACCCGAGCTGGAGAGCATTGTAGCCATCCGTGGCTTCAGTTTTTTTCTGAACAATCGTACAGGGGCCAGCTTCAACAATCGTCACCGGGATCCTGCTGCCATCAGCAGAGAAAACCTGAGTCATGCCAAGCTTTTTACCCAAAATTCCCTGAATCATCTCTTTATCCTCAAATCTTCTTGATTAGAGTTTGATCTCAACATCCACACCTGCTGACAAGTCGAGCTTCATCAATGCGTCCACGGTCTGTTGCGTCGGTTCAAGGATATCAAGCAATCGCTTGTGAGTGCGCATTTCAAATTGCTCGCGACTTTTTTTGTCGACATGCGGACCTCGAAGAACGCAATATTTGTTGATGATGGTTGGTAAAGGAATGGGACCTGCAACTCTGGCTCCCGTTCGTTTAGCCGTATCGACAATCTCGTTGACCGAAAGGTCAAGAAGTTTATGATCATATGCCTTGAGGCGAATGCGGATCTTCTGATTCTGCATGGGTTTGACCTCTTGCTTTATTCGATAATTTTGCTGACGACACCGGCGCCAACAGTCCGGCCGCCTTCACGGATCGCAAACCGCAGACCTTCATCCATCGCGATCGGCGTGATCAAATCAATCGTCATGGCAA
>JAFDBS010000209.1 GCA_019313185.1 Deltaproteobacteria bacterium
CGATGCTGCAAATGCCCCGCTTACAGTTGACAACTTTTTGGCCTATGTGCATGACGGTCATTATGTAGGAACAATTTTTCATCGAGTTATCGACGGGTTCATGATTCAGGCCGGTGGCATGACAACTGACTTCAAACAGAAACCTACCCGGCCTCCAATTAAGAACGAAGCAGACAATGGCCTTCAAAATAAACGAGGGACGGTTGCTATGGCACGCACTCAAATAGTAGACAGTGCGACCAGCCAGTTTTTTATAAATGTCGACGACAATGACTTTCTAAATTTTCGTGCGCCAACATCTGAGGGATATGGATACGCAGTATTTGGCAAAGTCATCGAGGGGTTGAACGTTGTGGATGCCATTCGCCAAGTCAAAACAGGAAAACATGGTCAACACCAAGACGTCCCAGTCCAGCCCATTGTAATCGATTCTGTCTCGGTTAGGAGCTAATTCTAATTCGAAATGGCTCAGCCACATTTTCAAGAGGTCTTCGGGTTCGCCGAAGACCTCTTGTTGTTTTAATAGCTAAGTGTCTGTTATAGTTTGCTGACGATCGGAGCCAATATGGAGTTTTCAGTTCTGACCAATCGGTTGTTTGCTTTCTACTATGGCATTAAGTTATTTCCGTTTCGCAAAGAACGTCTAGCCCGGTTCAGCCAGGGACGTCAAAAAGGGTTTGTCGGAGTCCAGATTGACGGCTTATCCTTTCCGCACATGCAGCAGGCTCTAGACCGAGGCTATCTCCCTCAAATCGAACGTTATTTAAGACGCGGGCATAAAATGGTTGAATACCATGCCGGCATTCCCAGCACCACCCCCGCAGCTCAATCGGTGATTTTCTACGGTCTTGAAGGCGGTGTCCCTGCCTTTCGATGGTACGAAAAAGCGACTGGTCAAATCATTACTTGCAATGATCCTGACCATGTCCAAATGTTTCGTGAAAAGCTTTTTAAGGGGAAACGAGGATTGCTGGAAAGTGGATCGTCTTACTGCAATATTATTGATGGGGATGCTGCACGAAGTATTTTCACAGTGTCTTCACCTCACCCGCAGACGCTTTTCGGTCGTCTGGGTGGAATGCGAATCTTAATGCTCATGCTGCTTAACCCTTTGCGGGTCTGCAGAATGCTTTTTGCAACATTAATAGAGTATTACATCAATCGAAAAGATGAATGGTACCATCAACGAAAGCGTAAATGGCGAACCACAGAAGGGCTTTTCCCGATTATCAGGATCCTTTGCAATGTTATACTCCGGGAGTTACAGACATTTGGTGTGATCGCAGATATCTATACAGGGGTACCTAGGATTTATACCACCTACAGCGGCTACGATGAAATCGCCCATCATTTCGGCCCAGATTCTTGGCCTGCTATGAAAAATTTGATCTATACCGATCGCCGGATTGGAGAGATCATTCGTGCAGTGGAACATATTGCAGGTGCTGATTATCTTTTGGTCATTCTTTCAGATCATGGACAAACGCCCGGTTATCCGTTTCAGAAACGTTTTGGGGCAACTCTGGGAGATGTCGTCAGCGCTTTCCTGCGCGAGAACCAAACCGCTACAATCTCCTCAGGTCAACTTCAATTTACGCATATTCAGCTTAGCTATCTTGAAAAAGAACTTGATGCTCACCAAGACTGGAGACGGCGCTTTTATCAGACGACAAAAAAGTATTTACAACGGCGAATCCGTGATCTTGTCCCAGAAACGATTAAAATTGATCCCGAAGGAGGCGTTGTTATTACCTACTCGAGTTCTTTGGCGCATCTTTATATTACTGAAACCAGTCATCGTTTATCATGGCAAGAGGTTGAGGAAGCTCAACCTATGCTGCTAAGGTTTTTACAGAAACACAAAGGGATAGGTTTTGTTTTGGCGAGGGGAGATGACCCACACGAAATCTTCATCTTCCACCAAAATGGCGGGCTCTGTCTTAGCCCAGATGAAATTTACAGCCAGCAAGAAATAGCCTTTTTAAGGCCCTATGGAATACCTGATGATTTAATTGAGGAGCTTTATCGTTTTGGCGGCAATGAAAACTGTGGCGACCTGATTCTATTTGGTGCCATCGATGAAGAAGGTATCGCATGTTTTGATGATCAAGTTGGAGGGCACGGTTCGATTGGAGGGGAGCAATCCCGCCCATTTCTGATCTTGCCAATTGATCATCCAGTCCTACAACGGGGGCGTTTATCTGGTTACAAATTCCTTTACGAAGATGTATTCAAACAGCAGATTTCTGATTCCTGGAACAGGCCTAACTTTGAGGTCAAAGCACCTCCTTTTTTTGACTCAGAACTCATCCTGCACGATTGAGGTCACAAATTTGAGGTATTGTCCCTCCGGGAATGTAGGGGCATAGGGGAAATCCCCACTTTGGCTGGAGATGTTAATTACCTTAAGTGACCTTTTGCTTTCAATGCTTGCCCGACGCAGCTCCTTCAAATAATCTGATAAACTCATTTTTTGCAAATTCGAAGAAGTCATCAGCATGCCGCCACTGGGCAGGAGCCCCAGAGCCTCCTTCACCAATTCGGCCGTTCCACCCGATGTTCTGAATCGACTTTTGTGGGTCGTTGAAAAACTTGGAGGGTCGATCAATACTGTGTCGAACATCCGGCCTTCTTTTTTCATGTTTTTGACTACGGCAAAACAATCCCCGACAATAAATTCATGGGCACTTGGGTCAATGCCGTTGCTCCAGAAATTTTCTTTGGCCCAATCAAGGTAGCGAGCGGCAATGTCGACACTGGTTACCTGAGTTGCTCCACCACTCGCAGCGGCGACAGAAAAGGCTCCCGTATAAGCAAATAGGTTTAACACCCTTTGACCACCAGCCATTTTTTTCAGCATTAAACGGTTGTCACGTTGGTCAAAGAATAAGCCTGTGTGCAGATCGTTTGTCAATTCGACTATAAAGCTGAGGTCATTTTCAATGATGTTGTATTGGTTCGGAATCGGTTGTCCAATCTTCAGTTGAGCTTTCACCTTCTTCAAAACCACTTGATTACGTGTCTGGGGAGGACGAAATTTAGCGTAGATACCCAGTGGCTGATAATGGTCGTTGAGAGCCTGGATGATTTTTGCCAAATGCGGCTCCCAGGCAAGCGTGTAATATTGAACAAGCAAGTAGTCACCATATCTGTCTACACACAAACCGGGGAGGCCATCCCCTTCCGCATTGACGAGACGCCAGGCATTCGATTGAGACAAATTGAGCCATTTTCTTGTCTGGTCAGCGTTATGAAGGCATTTTTGCAACCAAGAACAGTCCAATTTAATCAGTTTCGGTGAAAGCACTCGAGCGACTATTCTGGCAGATGGATCAATAAGGGCTGTGCCAAGAGGTTCATTTGCCTCGCTTAACAGTTCAATTAAATCACCTGTTTTCGATCTTGGCCATTTTGCTGTATAACGGTCAGCAATCACCCACGGATGGCCTAGCGACAACATTCGCTTTGTCTCGTTGCCAACAATAAAACGAAATTGACTTGTTTTTTTCATGTTACCTAAGCCTTTTTAAAAAGTTCGATGAGGAGTCAAATACACCCTTTTTCACCAAGAAACTCCATCCGATTTCCGGGTGAACGTTATACAGAGTCAATTCGCAGATTTTCTATCACCATATAGGAGATAATCATGGATAAATCGTCCAGGACCATGGGAGCCCGACATATAGAAGAAATGTTACAAAAGTTACCGATTGGTTCCGAACGCCATCAAATTCTTTCGTGTGCAAAACAGTTTAAGTCGTCATGGGTTGAACTTGGCGAACTGTTGGCGCGTGTCTGTCAAAATCAACATTTCAAACAATGGGGGTTTTCTTCTTTTGAACAGTATTGCACTAAAGAAGTGCGTATACGCCGCCAAACAGCAGAAAAGTTATTATTGGCTTTCCGATTTCTCGAACGGAAAGAACCCGAACTTCTGCATAACAGGGCAGAGCGGCCTATCCCAGATTACCGTTCAATTGATTTGCTGCGCGAAGCTGAGGAAAACAAGCACCTCCAAGACGAGGACTACCGTAATCTGCGTAATGTCATCATTGAAGAAGGCCGTAGTCACCCTTCTGCTGTTAAGCAATATCGAGAGATGACACTTGACCAGAAAACAGAACAGATGCCGGAATTTTTTTATAAATCAGCCTTGATTGCAGCAAAACGCCTAGCAACCAGTCTAAACCATTTAGACGATGTCCCAAAAGGCATAGGGACATCAATTGCCGAGCTGATTGACCATTTGCAAACTCAGGTCGAGCAAAGGCAAAAGACCTGATGATTTTTGTCCCACGTACAAAATTCTTCTGATGCCAGGTTTAAAAATAGGGAGAGAGCGCGCGAAAGAACAGCGCTAACGTGATTGTTCCTCCTACACATAGAGACAAATAGAGTAACAGCACTCTTGGCTTGAACATTGTGATAAACACACCCATAACCGGAAGTGCGGTGACTGGCCCACCCACTAGCATAGCGATTCCGGCACCTTTCGCGAGTGGAATCACCTGACCGGGTTCAGGTAAGTAGAAACCAAAAAGCATTGAGGCAGCTGTCACCTGAGGTAAATGCAAAGGTATCGTTGCGAACGTTAAAGCAAAGATTGGAAAAACACCTTGCCCTTCTAACAGGCCTGTAATCCAGCCATTCGGAATAAACAACATCGCGACAACTTCAATAAAGAGACCAATGAGGGCAAATTTACCTATTTTTAGACTGCCTTCCCAGAATCGGGCCAGAAAGACCAGAAATTTACTATGCGTGCAGCGGTCTACGCGATGAGACAGTTGTTGGCCGCATTCACAGCGCAACTGTTCTACGGGATAACTCGGATCATGAAAATCCCCCTCTGGCAATGCCTGCCGGAAAAGCATTTCTTCCCTGAACCCGTGATTGCGCAGAAAATGGCTTACATATCCAGCAAACAAACCGAGAAGTATGGCGCACACTGCAACCGTCAATGCCCAAGATGTGCCAAGCATGCCAGAAAGCATACTAAACGATGCCGGGCTCATCAGTGGAGACGTAACTAATAGAGCCATGGCAGGGGCCAGTGGCAAGCCAGCCAGCAATAAAGAAATGACCAGGGGTAAAGTGGCGCAAGCACACAGCGGGCTAGCAACACCCAAAAGTGTCGCAGCAGGAATTGCCAATATTCCAAAGCGCGTTAGAGCCTTGCGGATTTTAACATGCCACTTGAACGTACGGACAATCGCTTCTGCCAGCACACCAATGACCAAATATGGGAGAATGTAGAGAAACTCGGCAAAAAGCTCCGAACCAAGCTCAGTTATGGTAACAAGAAAATTGGTCATATCACACAATATTAAATTTAGGCACAGTCAAGTTTCTGACGATTATCTAATCATCGGTCAGAAGTTTGCCGTCGCGAATGTCAAATACCTTGTCTGTTTCATATGATAAGAACTATGGGGTTCAAGCAATATGGACTTTAAGCAAAAGATATACCCAAAATTCAAGCAAAACCAGGATAGTCGATCCGGAGAGTAAACCCAAGCTAATGAGTTACCCGGTATCCATTGGAATTTTCAAGGGGATTGGTTAGATATGTCATGCTATCTGGCAATCGAAAGCAACCTCCACTAGTGGGCGCTATTCGAGTTTCATCTGTGTCAACAATGAGACCGTTATGCCCTGTTTGCGGTCGTGACATGTTAGGCTAATTTCAAATCCTGATGTTCACGGTCAATATTGAGAAAAAGTCTACATTGCCGGAATTGCCATTCATAACACTTCAGTTTGGGCAATAAGGGAGTTCAGCAATGGTCCAGCGTTAAGATAAATATGACCAGTCATATTTCGAATTCGCTCTTGACGGACTTTAATCTGCGCTGAAGTGATGCGTTTGAAATAATAAACAAACTCGTGAGGGTTCCTTGGCAAACCTCTCTGGGCCTGTATTTCCCTGCCGAAAACTCCATCCTTAACGAAGATGAAAATCACAGTCTATGTCACAGAGAGATGGACGTCCAACTCCCTTTTCAAACGATTGCCTTTAACGGTCAAATGCAAACGGTTTATAGCGATGAGGCAGAACAGAGAAGATTCGCCTTGCCAAGCTCGAGCAAACACATTAAAAAGAACATCTTTTTTTAGACTTTTATCAACAAACAGGATTTTTCCTGGCAAGCATTTTTCCAAACAGATGTTATAATCGGTTGGTAATCACCTTGGAGGATAATGAATGACTCGTGATTTTAAAAATAAAGTCAGGGAGCAATTTGGCCGGGCAGCCGATGGGTATATCCGCGATAAAGGTTTTTCCAAAGGAGACGACCTGGAAGCGATGGTTCGACTGCTCAAACCATCGCCCGACGACAACATGCTGGATGTGGCATGCGGTGGTGGTCATACAGCCCTGCGGTTTTCGCCCTTGGTCCGAAGTGTTGTTGCCTCTGATCTGACTATGGTCATGTTGAAGAAAGCTCAAGAATTTATCAGTGAAGAAGGTGGGGTCGACAATGTCACCTTTCGCGAAGCGGATGCTGAAGATCTACCATTTCCAGCTGGTGCATTCACTTTGCTAACTTGCCGTATCGCTCCACACCATTTCCCTGATGTACCGAGGGCATTGAGCGAATTTCATCGCGTCCTGCGACGAGGCGGACGGATGGCGATCGTTGATACAGTGCTACCCGATGAACCCGAAATTGCCGATTTCTACCAGACCGTTGAAAAGATGCGTGATCCGACACATATCAGGGCTTATACCGTTTCGGAGTGGGAAAAAATGGTTCAAGAAGCTGGGTTTATCCTTCACGAAACAGCGATCTATCCAAAAACACACGATTTTCCAACATGGGCAAAAAGGTCAGGTCTGAACCGAAGTGGCGTGAGCGAGTTGAACAAATTTTTTGTTGAGGCCCCAGAGATTGTTCAAGAATACTTCCAAATAGAAACTTTTGCCGGTGAAGTTGAATCTTATACGGATCGCAAAATTTTGATTTACGCCAGTCGCCCATCCAAAAAATAAGTCAATTGTGTACAAATCTAGATGGACGTCCCTCGTTAAAGGGGCGTCCTTTTGCTTACTTCTCAGGACGTGAAAAACAGTCATTTATGGTATTATTGTATGCATGCATATAAATCCACTCTTTTTCATTCCTAAACCAGTTCTGTTCTTGATTTTTTTCAGCGTCTTATCAGTCTGCAAAATCGTCAAAGATGAAGCATGGGCATTGGATTTGAAGGCTCTGGTCCGAGACGTTGAGCAGCAATACATGGGGGAATCCTCTGTCTCTCAAACGCACATGCAGGTGAGCACCAAAAACTGGCAACGCAACCTTGAAATGCAAGCCTGGTCCCTCGGCCGCGACTTTTTTCTAATCCGAATTATCGAACCGGCAAAAGAACGCGATATTGCAACCTTAAAACGCAATCGTGAAGTTTGGAATTATCTGCCAAAAGTTGATCGGATCATCAAAGTGCCGCCATCAATGATGGGCGGAAGTTGGATGGGTAGTCATATCACTAACGATGATCTGGTAAAAGCCAACCATATCGATGAGGATTATACCCTGCGCCTGATTGAAGAAACGGAGCTGCATTTCCTCATAGAATGCCTCCCAAAAACTGACGCGGCTGTGGTCTGGGGAAAGATAATATATAAAGTTCGCAAGCAACCAAAAGTTCCAGAGCTTATAGCTTATTTTGACGAATCCATGCAAAAAGTCCGCGAAATCTATTTTGACGATGTCCAAACCATTGGAGAGCGCACTATTCCATTGAAACTTACCGTTCTTCCGCTGGACAAACCAGGTGAAAAGACAATTCTGTTCTATCGTGAAATTAATTATGATGTGTCTCTGGATGAACATTTTTTTACGCTGCGCAGCCTAAAGCAGCGTTAAGTTATGCTGTTCGGGCTGGCATATCAAAACCTCTGGCGCAACCGGCGGCGTACATTGCTGACCATGAGCGCAATGGTTGTTTCGGTTTCACTTTTGATTCTTGCTCTGGGAATCTTTTCAGGGATGTTCAAAGATATGCTTGCCTCTGCAACAGAGCAATACTATGGCCATTTGGTCATGGCCAAACCGGACTATCACCAACGCCGGGACCTCTACGCCACCCTGCCTGATACAATCCTTACGTTGCCTACTCTTCAAAATCCGGAGATCCTCGGGCGAGCCCCTCGGCTAAGAAGTTTTGGACTTGTCTCATGGGGTCAAACAAGTCAACCTGTTGAACTTCTTGGCATTCAGCCACTTGCTGAAGCCACAGTAACATCGCTACATGACCAGATTGTCAAAGGCCGTTTTCTGGAAGAAACGGACAAGAACTGTTTAATTATTGGTTGGGGCCTTGCTGAAAAGTTAAACGTTCGGCCCGGAGACGCCGTTGTTTTTGTCACTCAAGCGGCAGACGGTTCAATTGGCAATGATTTATTGACGATCACTGGGATTTTCAGAACCGGCGACCGGAGACATGATAACAATCTTGTTTTGGCTCCCCTAACATGGCTGCAAAATCTCTTAGTTTTACCAGGTCGCATTCACGAAGTTTCAATGCGTATCCATAACCCCATGACTGCCTCGGTCTTAGCAAGCAGAATCAATGCAGAGTTAAACACAGAGGCGACAATTCTTGATTGGGGGGAACTCTTACCAGAAATGCGCGAAGTCATTTCCGCTTATGATGTCAGCCGTATGATCGTTGTTATTATTTTATACCTTGCCACGGGACTGGGCATTCTGAATACCTTTTTTATGTCCGTCATGGAGCGCACCCGTGAATTTGGCATTTTGTTAGCCCAAGGAATGCGCCCATGGCTCATACGACAGCTGGTGCTTCTTGAAGCGATGATCCTTGCAATCATGTCTTTAATCATTGGCATGTTTTTGGGCGGGCTGATGACCTTCTATATGGATCAGGTTGGTATTGATTTATCCAAATATATCACTCCTGTCACTTATGCTGGTGGAACAATCCTTCCTCGACTCCATGCGGTATTCGATCTTGGTAATTTTTTGACTCCGGCCATCGTCCTGCTCATGGTGAGCTTAGCTGCCAGCTATCTCCCGGCTAACAGAGCGGCCAAGCTCAATCCGGTTGTTGCAATTCGCGAGGAATAGTTATGGAGAAAGTCAGCTTGGCTTGGAGAAACCTGTGGCGCAATCGACGACGGACCATCATAACTTTGGCAGCAATTTCATTTAGCATCATGCTGGTTCAAGCATTTCACAATCTTTCGTTTGGCGTCTATGAAAGCATGGTTGATAGCGGGGTTCGTGCAGGTTCAGGTCATATCGCGATCTATCATACAGGCTATCTCAATACACGTGATGAAACTCTAAGTTTTCCGGTTGCGTCATTGCCAGAGGTGATCGAACAAATCCCTGGTGTAGTTCAAGCATTACCTAGGATTTACCTGCCAGCCCTGGCACAGACAAGTCGGGAGAGCAGAGGCGTCGTTCTCATTGGAGTAGAACCCAAAAAAGAACGGCTGACCAACCCTTTTTTACAAAACCTTTCTGACCAGTCAATGATCCGTAAAAGTAATTCTCGAGACGCTATTATTGGTCAAAGGCTTTTGCAAGAATTACAAATAAAGCCTGGCCAAAAATTTGTGGTCACAGCTCAGCATCGAGACGGCAGCTTGCATAGCGAATTACTGCGCGTCAGAGGCATTATCAATACGGGGATGAAAGACATTGACAGCTCTTTGATCCTGATCGGGTCACAAAGGGCGGCTATGCTTTCTGGCCACATCGGAAATGTTCATGAATTGGCCATCGTTCTCAAATCAGCTTGGCTAGACCGTCAGGTCTTCCCTGAGATTGCTAAACGCCTTGTCAACCATCCAAATGTTGAAGCTGTCAACTGGGAGCAGGCGATGCCAAATCTAGCCAATGCCATCAAACTCGATTATGCCAGCCAGAAGTTTATATTTCTTATCATCCTATTAATTGTGACCATCGGCGTGATCAACACTATGCTCATGTCCGTTATGGAGCGAATGCGGGAATTCGGAGTGATCCTCGCTTTGGGAAGCACTCCCGTTAAACTGGGGGGCTTGATACTGCTTGAAGCCCTGATCCTTGGTTGTATTGCTGCTCTTCTGGGCAGCTTCCTTGGATGTCTGGCTACGTGGTATTTAGCAACAGTTGGAATTGACCTCGAAACGTTTATGCCAGAAACGCTTGAATTTGGGGGTGTAGTCTTTGACACCGTGCTCCGAGCGAACTGGGATATCGCGTGGATGGCACAGATAGCAATCTATGTCATAGGCCTAACAGTTTTTGCTGCGCTCTATCCGGCAGTTAAAGCCGGACGAATTTCTCCGATGGAAGGGATGCGTCATACATAATGCAACTTTTCACGAGAGACTTCGTTTTTATCTCTCTTTATTTCGGAAGTGACTAATCAGGTGAAATGGGCCAAATATCTTTTATGAGTCTTATCGAGCTTCATAACATTACAAAAATATACAGAGTTGGCAGCCAAAAAGTAGTCGCTCTAAAAAACCTCTCTTTGGTCTTTGAACGAGGTGACTTCGCTGTCCTGGCAGGGCCTTCTGGGAGTGGGAAAACAACCGCTTTGAACATGATCGGAGGCCTTGACCGGCCTACATCAGGCCAGGTGCTGGTCAATGACCTTGATCTTGGTAAAGCCAACCTAAAGCGACTTGCTGATTTCCGACTGCACAATATCGGATTTATCTTTCAATCTTACAATCTTATTCCGGTTCTAACAGCTGCGGAAAATGCCGAATTCACATTGATGTTACAGAAGACACCTCGTCATCAACGCCGTGAGCGGGTCCTTTCACTGTTTGCCGATTTAGGGATCTCTGGTCTGGAAGATCGTCTTCCAAAAGACCTTTCCGGTGGCCAACAACAGCGTGTCGCAATTGCTCGGGCAATAGCAGCGAACCCCCGAGTCATTTTGGCTGATGAACCGACTGCCAATCTTGATTCGAACACAGCTGAAGACCTTTTGAGTTTGATGCGACAACTGAATAATTCTCACGGAACCACTTTCGTATTTAGTTCTCACGATGACAAAGTCATTCGAAGAGCCAAGAGAATTATCCGCCTCGAAGATGGTCTAATGGTCAGCGACAATTCACAAAACCTATGAAAGCCTTTATCGCATTATATTTCATCCAGCTGTTACTTTTTTTGATACTGCCCAAACCTGCCCTGACGTTCTTCCTCGATGACCTGGAGGTCTCTGGGTTTGTGAAATCACTTAACGTCTACGGCCAGGCGTCTCCTGAAGGACTCCTTCCCCATTACAAAATTTCTAGCAATCGTCTTCGTCTGGACACACTTTGGGCTGGTCCAAGACACTTTTCATTTGAATCTTCAGTTGAACAGCAATTTCTCTGGTCTGACCCAGCCGATTTTGCTCCCTTGTCCCCGGGTGATTTTAACAGACGCTTGGACTTAGACAAGACTTGGCGACATAGTGATCACTGGCAAAGTCGACTTCAAATGGATCGACTGAATTTTGCTTGGCAGAACAACCGCACCGATTCAGTGATCGGGCGACAAGCTATTGGCTATGGACGGATTCTGATTTTTTCTCCCCTTGATGTCATTGCGCCTTTTGCGCCAGACGCAATTGATACAGACGTTAGGACAGGTGTTGATGCAATTCGTTCAACAATGCATTATGGGTTGGATGGACAAATCGGCGCTGTCATGGTTTGGGGAGAGGAAAGTCGTTACAACTCATATCTCGCAACATGGTCAGACAATTATTCAGAAATCGATTTCCTTGCCATTGGCGGTATCCTCAGAGACCGAACGATGTTTGGAATAGGCTTGGCCGGCAACCTCGGTCAGCTCGGTATAAAAGGTGAAGTCACGTACTATAACAGTCACAACAAAAGTAAACCTGATGGCGATTTACACAACGATTTTGCGATTGGTGCTTTGGAAACTTGGTATAGATTTGATAATGGACTCACATTGGTGATGGAGTACCTTTATAACGGACCGGGTGCTAATAAAGCGAAAAATTATGATGCAGCCCTTAACTCTGCGGCCTTGCAAGAAGGCCTAACCTATCTTTTAGGTCAACACTATTTAATGATAACACCCTCCTACGAGTTTCATCCTCTGACAAATCTTCAAGGAATCTTGATCTGGAATCTCAAAGATGACTCTGCTCTGATCAGACCATCTGTCGATTTTGATCTTGCTGAAAACTTGTCACTTGAACTTTTTTGGACTTGGCATGTCGGTGAGAAACCCAAGATTTCTGCCGATACACTTTCCATAGTTCCGAGTAGCGAATTTGGTCTTCGTGGAGATTACGGAGGTTTTTTTTTGAAACTATATTTTTGATTACCATTATCCCTCCGCAGACTCCCATTATTTGCCACCATGGCTGACATCAAAAAAACACCTCCTCAAGGATTAATTCTTCCTTGAAAATAGTTGTACTGCTATTATTACAAATTGTTGTTAGATTGTGCCGATCACTTCGGGTTGTTAAAGGAGGATTCCAATGAAACTGTGCAGTATATTGACGACCTTTTCTGTTCTGCTTGGGTTATGCCTAACTGGGACTTTGCATGCAGGCCAAAGACCAGAAGCTTTTAGTCTCTCTCCTATGGCAGGCTATCACATGTTTGACGGCGATCAGAACACCGAAGATTCGGGTGTATATGGTTTTGCTGCAGGTTTCAATGTCAATAAACGGTGGGCTATTGAATTGGACGCTAGATTTACTCCCACTGAAACAGATCTTTCTAACGCGAACAATGAAGATGTTGACATTTGGACGTTTGGATTGAATGCACTCTACCATTTTAATCCTGACGGCAATCTCGTGCCATACCTAATTGCAGGTTTTGGCGGCATGACTTTCGAAGTTGATGAGTTTAAAGACGATGAAGATTTTATGATGAACTGGGGACTTGGTGCCAAATATTTCTTTACCGATAATTGGGCATTGAGACTGGATGCCCGTCACGTTATCGATTTACATTCGGACAGAAGTTGGGATCATAATGGCAATGCCACGACAGACCATAACTTCATGGCAATGGCAGGTCTCTATTGGCAGTTTGGTGGCGTTTCCCCTCCCCAGCCGAAGCCAATCGACAGCGATGGTGATGGCATCCCTGATAGTCGAGACAAGTGTCCTGATACAGCCCTGGGTATAGCAGTTGATGCGGTCGGTTGCCCCCCTGTCCCAAAACCCCCGTCTCCACCACCTCCTGTCGATGGCGATGACGATGGCGATGGTATTCCTAACAGTCGAGACAAATGTCCAGACACTCCAAAAGGTGTTATCGTCGACGAACTCGGTTGCCCGGTTAAATACACCTTGCAAATTGAATTCGACTTCGATAAGGCAGAGGTTCGTCCGCAATATCATCAAGAGCTCAAGGAAGCGGCAAACTTTATCAATAAATATCCAGACGTCAAATTTCTCCTCGCTGGTCACACCGACAGCATAGGGTCAGACACTTACAATATGGAACTCTCAAAACACCGTGCCGCAGCGGTCAAAAAGTATCTCGTAGAACAATTTGGAATTGCTGCACATCTTCTTTACCCGCGTGGCTACGGCGAACGACAACCCATAGCTAGTAATATACTGGAAGAAGGCCGTCAGAGAAACCGAAGGGTTGAGGTGATTTGCTGCATGATCATCCCTTCGGAATAGCTTCCTAAGCTATTCAACATTCAATGGGCTGCTACCGAAAGGTAGCAGCCTGTTTTTTTTGCGGAGAAGAAACTTGAAGCTGAGTTGCATGAGGCATGAGGATAGATAATGTCTCTTGA
>JAFDBS010000210.1 GCA_019313185.1 Deltaproteobacteria bacterium
CGGAAAATATCGGAACCAAGGAAGACCGCAGCTGGTTTATGGTCAGAACGGAAGTGCACTGCAGTCGCTGCCATGCCCACCTTGGACATGTTTTTTCGGATGGTCCAAAACCAACCGGCTTGCGTTACTGTATCAATTCGGCCTCCCTTGCCTTCGAAAAAAACATTGATTAATTCGAGTTTTTAAACATGCAGAAAAATAAAAAGCCGCCACCCAAAATGGGTGGCGGCCAAATCGTCAGGAGGCAAAATCTGACGACTTTAATTCAATCAGAATTTCCTTAGAACGTCAGCGTAGCGGCGACACCATAGACAAATTCACTGTCAATAGCATCTTTGGACTCATCGCTAATTCCGGACGAGAAAATCATCGAAGGTGAAACTGAAATCTGGTCGGTCACGGCATAATCAATACCGGCGCTGAGTTCATAGTTATGCCATTCGCTGTAATCGCCAATAGAATAATCGCTCTCATCGTTGTAACTGACCAGGGCACCGAGGCTCAAACTCAGGTTCTCCATGATGTCTAGGCTGTGCCCAACAGAGGCGGTATAAAACATTCCGTTTTCTTCTGCTTCATCCCAGTCATAGTACATGGTCAAAGATGGCTCGAGAATGGTGTTCAAGGCAACGCCAAGATAGAGTTCATTGGTATCAGGCAGATCATTGTAATCACCATCTAGCATATAATAAATGTTACCTACACTGACTGAAACCAGTTCACCGAAATCATGCGTGTAATCGATCACGAAATCGTTCTCAGTCGCCTCACCGCTGCGATATCCTTCCCCGCTATCGGACTTAAGCTGAACATTGGTCCAGTAGCTCAATGTCACGCCCATGAAGCTCAAGTCCATGCCGCCCTGCATAACCGGCATGCTGCCACTCAGGCCAAAACCGCGCCAGAGGTATTCGCTGTAGAACCCGGCATACACATCGCCTTCTACCTCGATGGCGGCCAAAGCCTGGCTGCTAACAGCCACCAGAGAGAGCATCATCAAAATACCAATCATTAACTTCTTCATGTTTGTTCTCCTTTAATGTCCTTTTTTAGGATTTTATTGATGACTGCGGGGCAACTCCCCGCAGTCATTCGATTAGACCAATTAACTGTGGCTGACCGGTTTGGTCACAACGCGCGCTGCTGTGGGAGCATCACCCAATCCTGGTGCCGGGATGCCACTGCCACCACCAACGTGAACGGTCTGGAAATCGGGATAAGCTTCCATGCCGATTTCGGAAACGTCCAGGCCGCGGTACTCGTCTTCCTCGCTGCAACGGAGACCGATCGTGTATTTGAGGATCAGCCAGACGATGGCCGAAGCAGCCATGGTGTAAATACCTGTCGCTGCGATACCGATGAACTGAACCATGAAACTGGCTTCACCGTCAGTGAATGGTACAGCCATGGTCCCCCAGATCCCACAAACCAAGTGGACAGACAGAGCACCGACAACGTCATCGATTTTCAACTTGTCAAACAATGGAACAGCAAGCACAACCAGCACACCACCGACTGCACCGATCAAGGTCGCTGCACCAAGAGAAGGGGTTGCCGGACCGGCCGTAATAGATACCAAACCGGCGAGTGCACCGTTCAGACCCATGGTGACGTCAACTTTTTTGTAAAGGAACTGTACCATTGCCATGGCAGCAATCATGCCACCGCAAGCGGCCAAATTCGTGTTGACCAAAACGTTGGACATTTCGATAGCGCTGGCAGCATCGCCCAGAGCGAGCACCGAACCGCCGTTAAAGCCATACCAGCCCATCCAAAGGATGAAGGTTCCCAAAGTTGCCAGCGGTATGTTCGAACCAGGCATTGGATTGACGCGGCCGTCCTTGCCGTACTTGCCCTTTCTGGCACCGAGAATGATCGCGCCAGTCAAAGCTGCCCAACCGCCAACTGAGTGAACAATTGTTGAACCGGCATAATCAGCAAAGCCCATTTCGGACAGCCAACCGCCGCCCCAGCCCCAGGAACCCTGGATCGGGTAGATCACACCGCAGAGCACGACGCAAAAAGCCAGGAAGGACCAAAGCTTGATGCGCTCGGCCACACAGCCGGACACGATTGAGCAGGCCGCACCGCAGAACACCATCTGGAAGAACCAGTCAGAAGCCGCGGCATATCCGGCAGAGTAGTCGCCATTCAGCGCAGCGGCATCGTCAGCGCCCCACAAGCCGAGAGAGCCAATGTAGCCACCATCAACACCGGCATACATCAGGTTGTAGCCGATCAGGTAGTACAGAATGCCTGCGATACCAAACAGGGAGATGTTTTTCAGGCAGATTGTCGCAACGTTCTTGGATCGAACCAACCCTGATTCAAGCATGCCGAAACCAGCTGCCATCCACATGACCAGGACACCCATGATTAAGAACGAGAACGTGTTGAGGACGAAAGACAACTCAGAGACCGGAGCGTCTTCGGCCAGGGCGAGAGCCGGCAATGCGACTAACATCGCGGCCAGTAATGCAATACGTGATTTTTTCATGACGATAACCTCCTTACAGTTCGTCTTTGGTTTAGAGAGAGTCGGGGCCACTTTCACCGGTTCGAATTCGAACAGATTGCTCGACATCAGAGACGAAGATCTTGCCATCGCCAATCCGGCCAGTGCAGGCTTCTTTTTGAACCGCTTCAACAATCGCTTGAACTTGCTCGTCAGTGACCACAAGGTCAAGCTTGATCTTGGGCAGGAAATCCACCTGGTACTCAGCACCGCGATAGAGTTCTGTATGCCCTTTCTGACGGCCGAAACCTCGCACTTCACTCACCGTCATTCCGCTGATACCCATTTCAGTGATGGCGTTTTTAACGTCATCCAACTTAAATGGCTTGATGATACACTCCACTTTTTTCATCGATATTCTCCTTTCCAGAGGCCATAAATAAAATAGGCGCCAGTCTCATCCCGGATACCGGGGTGAAACGTGGCGCCTTTGCCGTTAAAACCATAACTTCTGGGAACGTCGTTGTTCCCTGACACGTCTTTTAGTGTTTGATATGTTGTTCAGACCGCCCTAGAAGAACATTACGGCCTGATGATTACGTTAGACAATTGTTAGCATTAGGCGTGCCAACTTTAAAAGTTAAGTATTTTCAAATGGTTATAACAGGAAACTGACAATTTTTATCTCGTTATCGAACAATACTGCCTATTTTTGAGGCAGAAATGATTTCAATCTAAGCGATTACGATGCCGGCAGTCTGACCCGAAAAACACTGCCGACTCCAAGCTCGCTCTCCAGCAGGATTTCTCCGCCATGTTCCTGGATGATGTTCCTGCATATATAAAGGCCCAGACCTGTTCCAACACCTTCAGGTTTGGTCGTGAAAAATGGTTCAAAGATCTGATCTTGCATATCATCGGCGATCCCCGGCCCATCATCGCGGACAGCCAGTTCAACTTTGTCATCACCAAACATCGTCGTTTTGAGTTCGACTTGCCCCTGACCAATGGCTTGGGCAGCATTCATCAACAAATTAATAATAACTTGCTTCAGTTTGTTGGGATCGGCCTGAACCAATGGTAAGGCTGAATAATCTGTGACGATTTGCACAGCTTTGCGCTGGAGATCATATCGAATCAAACGCAAGACCTCATCAACCAGTGTATTCAAGTCCACGAGACGGTTGTAAGATTCGCGACTACTCGAAAAGGATAGCAGACCACCTGTCAAGGTTTTCATGCGATCTACTTCTATGTCGATTTTATCCAACATTTCCTGTTGGAATTCATTGAGGGGGCCTTCTCGCCCCAGCAACTGCGTTGCATAAGAAATCAACGACAGCGGATTGTTGATCTCATGGGCAATCCCCGCGGACAGTCGACCGAGTTCGGCGAGCTTTTCTGATTGAATGGTCTGGTCAAGCAATCTCCGGTATTCGGTGATATCTTCGACGATGACGACCACTCCGATGACATCGTCACCTTCCTTGAGCGGCGCTAATCGCCGCTTTTGAAAACGTACGCTTCCATCAGCTGTTCGATGCACAAGGCGGAGTTTTTCAAATGACCCTCCTTCTAAGACCTTGTTCAAACGGTCGATAATGCCCTCGCCGAGCAAGGTTGGAAAGAGTTCGGGGAGACGGGCTCCCACCGCGCGCTCTGCAGGGACGCCGCTCATTTCTGCCATGCTGCGGTTCCATGAGGTAATCGTCAGTTCTGTATCAACAGTATAAACTCCCAGATTGATGCTTTTGAGCATGCGGTCATTCAACTGATTGAGCCTCTGGTATTGGTCGGACATATTGCGCAGACGTTCGTAGAGCCGAGCATTGCCGATCGCGATTGCAGCTTGGCGACCAAGGATCAGCAGCGGGTCAATATCTTCCCGAGAGAAGGCCCCTGGGCGGGGGCTTTCCACATTGAGGACACCGACAAGTCTGTCCTTGTTGATGAGCGGCACGGCAAGTTCGCTTTGCGCCCCAGGGATACCGGGAACATAGTCTGGCAAAGCGGTAATGTCTTCAACCAGAATTGGGGTCAACTCTGCTGCTGCCCGCCCCATCACACCTTGGCCAATCCGGAGGGGGGCCATGGCCTGTTCTGTATAGCCGTAGGCTGCTGCGGTCACGAGGCTGATGCCATCTTCATCGAGCAGACGTATGATGGCGTTTTCGAACTGAAACACCTCGCGTGCAGCACGAAGGACACAATCCAGCAATTCTTCAAGGTCGGTCGTTGAAGCCAGTTCTTGTCCGATTTCGATCAGTGCTCGCAACAGCCGGGCAGATTTATCGGTAGGGATATGTGGAAATTGATCAACCAACATTTGATTATTTTTAAAGGCATATACCGTGCCATTGATAATATTATTTTTTTTTCCTCGCAAATCCAAGAGCTTGGAAACTTTAAATTAATATATCTACCTTACTATTGGTCAAAATCAAACGGTTGATGCACATTTTTTAAGCACTTCTTGAGCGCTCTCTGAATCTAGGCCTCGGCTTTATTCTTGAGTTGTCCAGAAATTTTACCTATACTGTAGGCAGGATTGAGAACTTGCTCTCTGCCCTGCAAGTGAGGTTGTAACGCCCACTCGGAATGTTTTGAATTCGGGGAAGCTTTCAGGGGCGCGGTGAGCCAGCCCGCCATTGAAGCGGGACGCCTAAAGTGCCTACAAGCTACCCCACCTGGATGGCCGTCGATGTGTGGCCACCGACCCACGGCAGGAGTGGAGGGGCTCGTACAAAGGCATCGGTGAAGCCGATGCCTTTGTATTTACGCATTATAAAGGTTATAGACTTCATCGCCGTGGGGACTCAGCCTTGGTGCGTTGAAATACCACGCATATTGGTAATCCGCGTTCAGTTGATCGTCTCCTGGGGTGTTTCACTATCATGGTAAAAATTTCTTATTTTTTATGACAGACCAATTCAATAATCATCATTCAATTTGCTGATATGCTTCGATTCTGGCTCAGCGAACCGCTCGGTCTAATGATAAGCACGTCGAATTCTGCTTAAGGACATATTATGCAATGCATTGACCATACAGACATCAAACGCATTCAGCTGGACAATCGCGAGATCATTATCATAGGTACGGCCCACATCTCTCAAGACTCTGTGGACACCGTCATATCTGTAATCGAAGCGGAAAACCCTGATACCGTTTGCGTCGAACTCGATCAGCAGCGATTCCAAGCCCTGCAAAACCCAAAGCATTGGGAGTCACTCAATCTGGTCCAGGTACTGCGCAAAGGGCAGGCACCCTTTCTGCTCGCCAACCTCGCTTTGGCAGCATTTCAAAAGCGCATGGGTCTTCAAACTGGCGTTAAGCCGGGCGCCGAACTCTTCGCAGCGGCTAAGACTGCGCAACAGCTCGACAAGCAGCTGATTCTCGTTGACCGAGAAATTCGAACGACTCTTCTGCGTGCTTGGCGCAAAGCTGGCTTCTGGAAAAAGTTACAGCTTTTGGTCACATTGATGTCCAGCATGTTTGAAGGGCAGAAAATCGACGAAGCTGAGTTGGCACGGCTGCGTCAAACTGACACGCTCACGGTCATGCTTGACGAACTCGGCACCTTGTTGCCAACAGTTAAGGCCATCTTGGTTGATGAACGGGACACGTTCATGGCACATAATATCCGGCAGGCGGGCGGCAATAAGATTGTGGCGGTTATCGGAGCCGCGCATGTTCCCGGAATGTCGAAGAAACTCTTGCAAAACACTTCGGCCGAAGAGATCGCAGAACTTTCAACCATACCCCCCAAAAAAGCTGTCTCAAAAATTGTGCCCTGGCTGATCCCGGCTTTGGTGATATTGCTCTTTGTCGTCGGTTTCTTCGCTGGCGACCGCCAAGTCCTCGCTGAAGCTGCTTTGGCTTGGATCTTGGCCAACGGCCTGCTTTCTGCGGCAGGAGCATTGCTCGCTTTGGCCCATCCCATGACAATTCTAGTGGCTTTTATTGCTGCCCCCATCACATCTCTCAACCCTACCATCGGCGCGGGGTTCGTCACGGGATTGGCGCAAGCGTTCCTATCGCCACCCCAAGTTCGCGATATGCAGAGCATGGCAGATGACATCGCCATTCCATCAGGTTGGTGGCGCAACCGTTTAACCAGGGTTTTACTGGTTTTCTTCTTTTCCTCTCTTGGATCGGCAATTGGGACTGTTGTGGCCTTTGGCTGGCTCAAAAACTTACTCTAGCCAATCTTGGTGGCCAGCCCCCGGACCCAAACACACGATTGGCCAGGTGACTGGTTCTCATTTGGTGATACCCATTCAAAAACTTTAAAAACTACCATCCAATCGCTTGTCAACACGATAAGATGGTTCTGCAAGCGCAACTTCCAGATCAAGATCTCTTAGATAAACATCCTCGCGAAAGTGAACCCTTCCATCCGGGCTCGCCCAGGCCGTCCAATACATAATATGAACAGGAATCGGTTTAATATGAACAGTTTGCGGGGTGTTGCCATCGAGCAGGTCCAGTATCTGTTCGCAAACCATTTCGCCCCGATCTTCAAGCAGATATTGAGCAAGGTCTATTGGTCGTTGGATTCGAATGCAGCCAGAACTGAAAGAACGGATGTCTTGATTGAAAAGTTGAGGTTCGTTGGTGTCATGCAGATAGACGTTAAATCCATTCGGAAACATAAACTTGACCCGCCCAAGGGGGTTCCAAGGCCCGGGATCCATGCGGAGAATGCCAGGAAAGTTCTCAGCGGTCACATCTTTCCAATCAACCGTATCCGGATCGATTTCTACAAGGTCTCCGTCTTGAGTTCTTAATATTCGGAATTTGTGCCGGCTTAAATAGTTTAGGTCGGCTTTGATTTGGGGCAGTTTGTCCTCGCGCAAGATGGTTGGTGGCACAGTCCAATGAGGAGCGAACTCGAGATATGTCATTCGAGCCGAGAAGACCGGAGTTTTTCTATAAGGGGTCCCCACTATCACCGGCATGGTCATCACAGACCGATCGTTTTCAACGACCTGCAGGGAAAAATCAGCGATGTTGATCCGAACGCTGCGTTGGCCTAAATCTTTTGGCAACCAACGCCAACGCTCAAGGTTTAACTCGATCTGGCGTAACCGTACGGCCGAAGGCACGTTCAATGCGGCCAAGGTTTTAGGCCCGACAACTCCGTCAACAACAAGACCATGTCGGCCCTGAAAGGCCTTGACGGCAGCAATTGTCTTTGGGTCATATTGGTGGTCTTGTAAATCAACACCACGCCGTTTTATTGTTTCATTCGGTTCGCTCGGATTCTTGTATTTCTCCAGATCACCGGAAATCTGGAGACGCTTACGCAGCAACGGCAAACGCGGATCACTGGTTTCTGGTTCGATCGTCTCTCCCTCAGGGATTATAGGCCAACCACCTTTTGCAACGATATCAGAGTACTGCTTTAATGCCTGAACCAGCCTTTTGTATTCGCTGTGACCAGGAAACAAATCCTGTAAAACCTGCTCCAGGCGGTCATGAGCAATTGCATAATTCATTAATTTTATCAGGTCTGCCTTGCGCCTACGGGTCTTCCAATTCACGTGAGTCAAATTTGGATCGACCTGCCCTTCGACCAAATGTGTGGCGTAAAGTAGAAACGCCTGGGAGAGCAAAAGGTCAAGCAGAGCCCGGTTATCAGGGGCCAAACCAAGACCATGCAAAGCAAAGTTATTATGCAGGGCGACAAGACCTTCAATCCGTTCGAGTTGATAAGCGTCAGCACAGAGTCCGTGATCTCCTGATGAGCGCAGATGTTCGACGAGTATCCTTGTGGTGGGTTTTAAGAGCCAACCGTCCATCCAGAGAGGCTGATAGCTGCGTGGCGAGTAAAGCGCATCGAGGCCACTGTGAAACAGCAACGGACTTGTCTCCCGCGTCAGAGGTGGCATCAGGTCTCGCTGGCTGATCAGTTCGGCAATTCTTGTTGTGACATCTTTGGATGAGAGGGTGTTTTGAAGGAACAGGGTCTCTGGTTGTTTTGGAACCGTGAATGACTTCGCGGCCTGCGCATTTGTAACGCACCCAAAAATCAAGACAAATATCAGAAAGCGAAGCCACGACATAATTAGGAATATGTTAACCTACCAGCCTGCCGCGGGCAAATCTGCATAATGAAAAAAAATGTCCCGGCAGGGAGGATTTTCCTTGAACACGCATAATCCTTTATGTCCCAAAACGGTTTGCTCGATCGCACGACTAGGCAATTCTGTTGCAACATATCGAGAGAGATCTTTTTTCGGGAGCAGCCACGCGATGTAGAAATTTTTGCCCCCTGCCTAGAAAGACTGCTGACGCGAATTATGCCAATTTCTGACGGATTGATTGTCTTTTCAATCTATCAAAAGCACGGCAAAATTGATTGCGGGACTTCCGGCGAAAGGGGCTGTTCGACATCAGCGACAACGGTTGCCAGGAAGACCATAAAAAACTCTAAAAGTGAAGGGTTTCTTGTTGAGTCGTGATATCAGCGCAAGTCATCGGGCAGGATGTCCAAATGGAAATTCTGATAACAGACCGGCCTGAGGAACCTGCGGATGGCCAATGGACCGACCGAAGTTGACCTGCTGTCAGTACTTGCTGGGTAGGGCCCACCATGAACCATTGGTGAACACACTTCGACACCAGTTGGAAAATCATTGCAGAGAATCCGCCCTGCTTTTCGTTCAAGGATGGGCACAAGATCTCGAAATCTTGATAAATCGTCCTCGGCGCCATGCAATGATGCCGTCAGTTGACCTGGAAGCTGACGAGCCACCTCAAAAAGCTCTTCAATGGAGCCGCAAGCGACGACCAAACCGGCCGGGCCGAAGACTTCCTCTTTGTAGAGCGGGTTTTCGAGCCAAGATTTGGATGATACCTGGAAAAAGGCTGGATTTACGGCGCACGCATCAGTCTCTCCTTTTTTGTCAAACAGGACATGGGTCGATGGCAAATCCCGCCATCGAGACAAACGGCACTGGTAATTTTGTTTGATCCCGGAATGGAGCATGATTCCTTCGGCCTGCATATCCAGAAAACGAATGCTCGTGGCAATGAAATTCTCCAAAGCCGGAGAGTCGATCGCAACAATCAACCCCGGGTTTGTGCAGAATTGACCCACCCCAAGAGTCAACGATTGGACGAAACGAGAGGCAAGCAGCTCATAATCATTCTCCAAAATTTTCGGCAACATGAACATTGGATTGGTGCTGCCCATCTCTGCGTAGACTGGTATCGGTTCCTCACGAGACATGGCCAGGTTAAACAATGCCCGGCCGCCTTGATGAGAACCGGTGAAGGCAACAGCTTTGATCGAAGGGTGAGAGACCAATGCCCTGCCGATGTTGTAGTCGGGGCCCTGAATCAAAGAAAACGTCCCCTCCGGAACATTGGATTCGGCCATTGCAAGCAAAATCGCTTGAGCAGCCAGCTCTGACGTGCCTGGATGTGCCGGATGACCTTTCGCTACAACTGTACAGCCGGCCGCCAGAGCTGAAGCTGTGTCACCACCTGGCACCGAGAATGCCAAGGGGAAGTTGCTGGCACCGAATACTGCGACCGGGCCCAACCCAATCATTCGACGGCGGAGGTCCGGTTTGGGTTGTGGTTCTCTGAGAGGATGACTTTGCTCAATCTCTATCTCCAACCATGAACCTGTTTTAACAAGGCTGCTAAATAATCTGAATTGATTAACCGTTCTGTTCAGTTCGTTCTCAAGACGTGCTTTTGGCAAGCCCGTTTCCCGTTGGGCTCGACTTACTATATGCTTACCGTTAGATTCAAGCTGTGAGCCAATCCTCATCAAGAACGCTGCGCGACTCTGGTAACTGATCTGGCGATAGTGGTCAAAAGCGTTCTCGGCCCCTTGAACCGCCAGTTCAATTGCACCAAAAGTGGCAGCAGAAAAATCCGGAGGGATTTGCTTGCCACTGGCCGGGTCGACAGCGCGAAAAGTCTGTTGACCAGATTTATCGGTCTTTACGCCAACAACTTGTTGACCCATTAACTTCATGATAAGTTTAGCCCTTAAATCATTTCTGCTTTTGCCAAGGCTTGCATGTCCCGATCAAAAATCTGCCAAACGCGGTTGCTCAGCTCCTTAAAAAATTGATGGGAGGTGATGTTCGGTGTTTTTAAAGCCTGGTTTGGCAACTCGGTCACTTCGGGTGGCAAGACATATTCCCCTTTGCCATAACCCTGCTTGCGCTCCAATAACAGACCTCTAAGGAAGGCACGATAAACTGCATCCTTAATCGCTTGTTCGGTCAGACTCAAGCCAAATTGGCTTTTTAGGCTGTCAACAACCATCTCTGTCCCGATACCATTCACGATGTCAAAAAATTTGCATAGGCCAATCATATCAAAACCTACAATTTGGAGCTTGTCTTTTGTAATGGCCGTCACCCAGGAATCAACATCGGACTTGCCTTCGCGAATCAGCATCCCATAGGTCCCCATGGACATGTGACCTCCGGCGATTGCCCAAGCATATCCGGGGTTGGTTTCTGGCAGATATGCAGCTAGCTCAAGACCTTTTACGTGGTAGGCGTAGCTTGTCTCGCCGGTTTGTTGTGACAAGCGCATGCACCCATGACCAATCTCAGGAAGCTGACCGTTGCCCGTGGCAACGATCAAGTCACGAATTTTTGAAAAGTCTCCAAAAGACGCCCCGTTAAGGATTGGCTGCTGTGAATGCCTTTCATTGTAGGAGAGCACGTAGGCGACAGTCACTCCGGTTGAGATCGCATCAAGGCCATAATTGTCAACAAGGCGAATCAGAGACGCAACTTGTCCGGCGTCATGGATACCTAAGTTCGTGCCAAGCAAATTGAGAGGTTCATAATCAAATTTCGCAAGGAATTCGCCTCGTGAACCGTCTGAATTTTTAGCCAAGATGTTGTTATGACAAGTGATACCGCACCGAAAACATGCGGCAGATTCAACATAATATTCTTTTTCGACATTCTCCCGAAAAAGCTTCTCGGGCAAGCGGTTTCCGGCCGGTCGAAAATTATTGATTGGTACTGCATGGAACGGCTGCAGGACGTCATAAGCAGCCCACGTGCCACCTCCTCCCCCCCGCTTGATTGGTTGCAAGCGGGCGGAGCCTCCTCCTTTGACCACATTTATATTGACCCGTTTGACTGCATCGCTAAGCGGCTTGACTTGGTCAGGAGACTGGGCGACCAAGGCAAGCAAGTTCTTGTAACCCATCAGACTGCCCATCCCTCCACGACCCGCAAAACGGCACTTGTCTTCGCCGGACCGTAATTGATTTTCAGTGCTGAGTGCCACCGAGCCCATGAAGACATTCTGCCAATTCTCACCCCCCGGCCCAATGACCGCAAAATGAGCATTTTCATAATCTGTCTGCAATCTCATGATCTTCTCGTGGGTAGTCAAGCCTTGCAGATGGTCGGCTGGCTTAAGTACTGGCAGAGGTCCATCCGCGGTATGTTTAATGACAAGGTAAACTGGCTTGAGTGAACGGTTTTCAATCACCAGTTCGTCGAGACCTGTCCATTTAAACTTGGCTCCGAATTTGCCGCTGCCTGTCGACCAGATTGCCGCTGGCAACCCTTGAAGAGATGCTTTGATAGGGCTATAGCCAGAGAAATAAGTCCTTAAACCGGTCATTGTGCAACTGCCGGTAAGCAGACCAGTATTGACAATCAGCGGGTTCTCTAGGGAGTACGCTTTGTCAACCGAGCGATTCGCAAGCAGCTGAAAAGAGCGACCAAAACCACCGAGGACATCTTCCAGATTGCGACAAGGGATGTCTACGATATCATATTTGCCTGTTTTTAAATCAACGGTACAGCGGGTATAGAGCACACCGGTGGGATGTGTCACGTGGTCTGTGGTCTGAATATTCATGGCCATCTCTCCTAAGTGCCTTGAGAGGCAAAACAGTTTCCCGGAACGGTTTGACACTGGTGCTCGGCCAGTGCCCGGCTGACACTTACCCTCCTTCCAGGATTGGAAGGAGCACCAAGGTGTCTCCATCCTTCAGGAGGGCGTCACCATCTCGGAAAGAGTCGTTGAGTAAAATCGTGCCAAGAAGGTTAGCTGGCAAGTTCAATTGCTCCACGATATCGCGGATTTGAGTGCCGGATGGACAGTCGATCGTCTTTTCTTTGAACCGGTCGATACGAAAGACTCCATGTAGCCTGATGGTTACTTGCACAAGGGTTCCTCAATAAATTCAATGGGTTTCCATGCCACGATTTTAGGGTATCTGATGGCTTGAACCGTAACAGGTTGTCTGCCTATGTCCTAACCCTTCTTCTAGCGGGCCTGTGGAAACTTTGAAAATCTATTTATTTCAGATGCTTAAGTGGATGATTATAACTTTTTTTTCGTTATCTGCAAGAGCTGAGACACTGATGCGTTAAAGAGGAAACTGTGTTAATCTATTGCCACGCATTTAACCTTTGGGATTTAAACATGGACTGGAAAACCTTTTTTGATCGCCTCGGTATGAACGGGACTCGTTGGCAATGGCGTATGATCAAGTGGGAGCGTGATGCCAAGGCGGTCTTTCGAGGAGGTTCTGCGACAACCAATTGGTCGGTAACGAGAATCCTGATTTCACTGAATGTGATCTTGTTTCTCTTGATGATCGCCCAGGCAATAAGCACCGGTGTGGGCATCAGCTCGATCATGAACCCCGGCGGCTACCTGTTAATCCATGCAGGCGCCCAGTTCTGGCCACTTGTTCTTGCAAACGGTGAGTGGTGGCGTTGTATAACTTACGCCTTTGTCCACGGTGGTTTGATACACATTACTTTCAACATGGTAGTGCTCTATCAAATCGGGCCGATGATAGAAGAAGAAATCGGTACACTGCGTTTTATAACGCTTTACATCTTGACGGCATTGACTGCAACTGCATTGGGTTTTTTCTGGCAAGTGTATTATTATCAACAGTGGGTTACCGTGGTCGGTGCTTCAGGGTCACTGTTTGGACTGATTGGTTTCGCAATCAGCTATTACCATCGTGTTGGCGGGCCGGTTGCTCACAATTATCGGAATTTCATGCTGCGTTGGGCAGCCATTGCGTTTGTTTTTGGCCTTTTGGTCGGTGCTGACAATGCCGGCCATGCCGGCGGGGCTATGGGTGGCGCACTCCTTGGCTGGGTATTTCCAGTCGGGGTTCGCGGGCGACAAGTTCTGCGTCCCTTTTTTAACGCACTGGGCGTTTTTTGTGTTATCGCCACGGCAGCAAGCCTGCTGATTGTGGTCGCCTCATGGGTCTTCTAAAACCTAGCGTTCTCGAAAAACGCCTGTATAATCTCTATTTGCCGGTTGATATGCGAGATGGTTGGCTCATTTCATAATTTTATTAAAACCCATAGATTTTGATCGAGATTTTATGTCATGGCCAAATTGAAAGTACCGAACACTCCCGCAACCCGCGTCCTCAACCAAGCAAACATCTCCTATTCTGTCCATTTCTATGCCTATGAAGATCACGGTGGGACATCTGTTTCTGCACGAGAACTGGGAGTTGACGAGCATCGTGTTATCAAAACCTTGATCATGGAAGACGAGCAAAAAAAACCTCTGATCGTATTGATGCATGGTGACCGTGAAGTCTCAACCAAACAGCTTGCCCGTGCATTGAACGTTAAATTTGTCGTTCCTTGCAGCCCCGAGGTCGCTCTGAAGCACTCAGGCTATCTCGTTGGGGGCACATCGCCCTTTGGGACGAGAAAATCATTACCTGTTTATATGGAGTCCTCAATTCGAAATTTGCCGAAAATATATCTCAACGGGGGAAAGCGCGGTTTCTTGGTTGGACTTGACCCACAGGTTGTGATCGACCTACTTGACGTTACCTTCGTCGAAGCTGCAATCTAAACGGCTCGCCCTGAATCCAAGTCTTGGGTTTCGTTCTAGCCTAAGCGTTTCTGGAGGTCTAGAGAGCTATGAATTTGATCGATCGCTTTGAACATGCCGCAGACTCTATTCGCCATGCAAATGCCCTGATCATCACAGCCGGCGCCGGTATGGGGGTCGATTCAGGACTGCCTGATTTTCGTGGTGACCAAGGCTTTTGGAATGCCTATCCCATGTATGAACGCCTCGGCATCAATTTCATTGGTGCAGCCAACCCTGCAAACTTCGAAGGAGACCCAGCGTTCGGCTGGGGATTTTATGGACACCGTACAAATCTGTACCGCGCAACGGAACCGCATCGCGGCTTTCTGATTTTGAAGGATTGGGTCAAACGATATGACATGGAGTGCTTTGTTATTACCTCCAACGTTGATGGCCAGTTCCAGAAAGCGGGATATGCTGAAGACCAGATTCTCGAGGTTCACGGTTCTATACACCATTTACAATGTTTGACCCCTTGCGCAGATGACATCTGGGATAATCTTGAAAACATTCCAGTGGATCCAAAGACTATGCGAGCAGAGCATGTGCCACAATGTCGCCATTGCAATCGGCCAGCGCGGCCAAACATATTGATGTTTGGCGACTATTCTTGGTTATCAAACCGTACCCGCGGACAGGAAATTCGTTTTGATTATTTTCTCCACCAGCATAAAGGGCAGGCACTGGTCGTAATCGAAATGGGGGCCGGGACGGCCATTCCGACTATTCGTCATATGAGCGAAACGATCGGTCAACGTTTTAATGCAACGGTTATTCGCGTGAATCCGCGTGAAGCCCATATTGGCAATGGACACATTCCTCTGCCTTGCGGCGCACTTGAGGGGCTTACAGAAATCGAGAATGTCCTGGCCAGACGGTAATGCTATGTGAGGCATCAACGCTGCAGAGGTCCTTGCAGGTCAAGCCGCCGCTGCCGTTTTTCTTGACATCACAAACAGCCCAAAGACAAGTCACTTCAGCGGTTTGGCAGGTGATTGTTTTGTGAGGAAGCAGTGCTTTTTCACTCTTCAATGGCATTTCAGAAATTTGTCTCAAGTGATCGAACAGCTGTCCTGTTTTATCGTTGGCTCGTCGGACTGATTTTGGGCGGCCAAGACCGTTGCGATTGCTAATTGTTATCAAGACAAAGGGAGGACTGTTTGCCCCGGCAAGGCCAAAATTAAATTCGCAAAAAGCCCTGTCACACACCGGCAAAATCATCGCTGGATTTCATTTGAGCGACGCATCTCAGCTATGGCAACCAATCTTTGAAAGAGTGGCCTGAAAATTGTTGTTCGCCGAGGTTGTCAGCTTTTTTTGGTTGTCTTTGCGTAAAAAGCTGAAAGCTTTTGCCGAACGTTTTTGCTCTTGCATGCTATGCAGGTTATCCCACCCTTTTCATGTTCTGAGAAAGGCATTTTCAAGGCAAATTCATTGCCGCAATCTTCACAAAGATATTCATAAACTGGCATGAGGCACCTCCAATAAAAACTGAAAAAAGTATAATCCTTGATTACTCATTTACAAGCTGACAAATGGTAGGATAAGACAATTTTACTGTGAGCAAAAAGCAGCCCCGCCTGCTGAATAAGCAGGCGGGGCATTTATTGGTTCGGCCCATCTATCCAGCCTTGTTCTATTCCGTAAACAGGTTCTTGTAGACTTTTTGAAAGTCACCTGATTTGATTGCTTTTTTTATTTCACTAGTGTTTGCGCTAAGCCAAGTATGCATCGGATCATTCCCGAGAAGGTCGTCAATATAGGCATTGACCTTTTCATTGTTGTAATGTCGAGCCTCAGGGATTAGCTTGAAGTAAAAGTTATGCGCGACATCATAAATGCCGTGCCACCATGCGTAATCCGGTGCCATCATTGCTGCACCCATTCTCGCACGACGACCTTCATGATGCCAGAGTTCCCAGTATTCCCATTCAATCGAATTTGAGAATGCCGCAGGGTTTTCAAGGAGATTCTCCGACTTGACCAAATTGATAATATCCGTCGCAGGCTTGGCAAATTTTTCATTATACAGTTCAACCAATGCGTCATATTGATAATAATGTCCTTCAACGAAACGCTGCTGATGGCAGTTTGAGCAAACATCCTGCATACTTTGCCGCTTGGCTTCCCAGTTCTCTTTGTGCTTGGAAACAGGGGGACGAAGAGTCCAGGAGATTCTCAGCCCAACATCATGATGCAAGGGTTGATTCCGCGTCGCAGACATGTGGCAGGTCGCACACGTCGGAGCTTCATAGTAGTCTTTGCCAACTACCCATGACTTACTGTCGAGGGCCATTTTCTCGCGATTGCTGTAATAGGCAATGCCATGCTTTGATTCTTCATAAATTTCCTTTTGCGGATGATCGGGCCCCAGGTGGCATTTACCGCAGTTTTCCGGCTGACGTGCCTGTGCGGCTGAAAACGAGTGCCGAGAATGACAGGCATTGCATGCGCCTTTCGAACCGTCTGGATTGATGCGACCGATTCCGCTGTTCGGCCAAGTTTTACGGGAGAGTTTATTTGGTGCATCTGGGTCAATCTTGACCTTTGCCCCGTGACATGATTCACAACCAACAATGGCAATCGGCTCTCCACCAGCGGCATGGGCGAGGTAAGCATCTTTTGATTCGAGAATTTCTCCTGCATGAGCATGATAGGAATTCGACACTTGTTCTTCAATTTCAGCATGGCATTTGGCGCAATCTTTTGGAGTGACAAGCGTTGCAACTGTCGCCCCGTTATGTTCAAAAGCATCAACGTCTTTTGCTTCAGCTTCGTGACAATCAAGACAGCCAATGTCATTTTTGCCATGTGCGGAATTCTTCCATTGCAAATACAGCGCAGGATTGCTTTTTTCGTGACAGGATGTACATTCTGCAGCAGCACATACACTACCAAAGATCAGCAGAACAGACACGGATAATGCTCCGACCAGATAAAACTTCTTCATGAAAAACCTCCTTTTCACAGTCCCTTGGGACATTTAGGGAAATTGCCAAGCTCGAGACAACAGACAGTTTAGGTTTAAAAAAATGCCGTCCATTAGTAAATTCTCAACAACTATACTGACCACAACCATTGAAAGACTTGATGTGCGTCAAAAAAGCAGTTTTTAGGTGAGAAAATTGATGGAAAAGAACGTTTGCCTAGATAGGTTGCCTGTTCACGAACAAAAGATAAAGATTGTGTTTCAGTCAGCACAGATTGTCAGCGCCGCCGAGATTTTTACTTGTTTTGACAACATTCAACTGCTTGATCTGGCAACTGGATTTTGTTTGCTCCCCATGAAGTCAGTTCGACCCAAACGTAGCAATGCATGGCCTCTTGAAATTCAAGGTCGGCAAGAAAATGAAATCAAGTGCATGTTCTCTAGGGGGCTATTTACCGATTGCTTTGGCAAATGGGACTGGATTGCGAAACCAAAAACTGGCGTGACGCCTCAATAAACATTGAGGCCAAGTTTTGGCATATCGTCACAGGTTGTCAGCGCGGTGTTGAGTTTGAATTGGCTTTTTGAATCGTCTCGTAGGCTTCGTTGATCTCCCGAAACTTGGTTTCGGCAAATTTCACGAAATCCTCTGGCAACCCCTTGGCAATCACCTTGTCTGGATGATATTCGCTCACCAATTTCCGGTAAGCTTTCTTGACTTCAGACATATCGGCCTGGTTGGGAAGGCCAAGCATTGCATAATGGTGTGAGAGGTCATTCAGAAACTGTCTTTTGACCATCTGGTAACTATTGTCAGACAAACCAAGCAAACTTGGGGCCGAACGGAGCAGCCTATCCTCGACAGGATGCAATGTATCGTCAGCCATTGCGACGGCGAATAAGAGTTCAAAAAACATTTGGCGCAGACGCTGGTCATCACTGAAAACTTCACCAAATTGTCGCGCATAATCCTCAAAAGGTGTATTGTCATCCTTGGCCCGGTTGAAAACATTGACCGCAAACTGTTGTGCAGCAGGATTCAACCGAAGGCGGTCGCGCATAAATGATTTCACCACATCAATTTCGTTTTCACAAACTCGGCCATCGGCTTTGGCCATTTTGCCTAACATGGCGAATGTGGCAGTAAAAAAAACAGCCTGCCGTTGTTCCAGGCCACTCATTCTCCCCTTTTCAGCATACTGCTGACGCACTTTATCGTCCATGAGGGCATGGCCGAGCGTCGCACCAACCAGTGCTCCAATAGGTCCACCTAACATGAACCCAACACTTCCACCCATAATTTTCCCGAACCAAGACATGAAAGCCCCCTGCATAAAAAAGGTCGTTATGGCTTATAACCTTACCATGACTGTCAATGACCTTCCAGACCTTTCCCCGCGACTGTGTCAGGATTGATAAGCAAAGAAATCGTCATGATGACATGTTTAGTCACCGACCTGTGGTGAACTGACCACAGGTGCTGTGGCAAAATACCAACGCCTGCCCGAAAAATAACAGAAGACCAATGAAAAACGCTTTACAAACAAGACTTTAATGTATCTTTTGTTTGGGCATTGATTTGTCAAGTTCCTGATATTTATGATTTTCTTGGGACTCCTGATGTGGTTGATCGCAAGTCTATTGAATTATGAGGCATTCTGTCATAAATTGGCACACGGCTTGCTTTAAATATTGGTATCATGACGACGACTTGTGAAAGGACATCCTAGCCTATGATCCAAAAATTCACGGCCATTCTCATTCTCGCTTTTTTAACCAGCGCCTGTGCTCAGCACAGCGCGTTTGTTTCGGAGCCACCAGGTGCGCAGGTGATAGTTGACGGCAAGCAGATCGGTGTAACGCCTTGTGATCTCGACTATAACCTCAGTTCAGGCGCCAGTCATGAAGTCACAGTCGTCAAGAATGGCTATGAACCTGTACACTTTGTTGTTGAGACTGATGAGGTAGACAGTGAAGCTCGGAACCGTTGGCTTGCCGCTGGCGTTGTTTGGAGTCCATTATGGCTTGGAACATTATTCACAAAAAAATTGAAAGACAGTTATGACTTCATTTTGAGAGAAGAAGCCCCAAGTATCACTGCACAAGCCAGTTCGCCTGAGCCAGCCGCTTCGTCATTTTAATCCAACTGAGAAAAAATCTTAAACGCCGGCTTTTCTAGCCGGCGTTTTTATTTTCTTCGCCTCAACATCAAGAATAATTATTGCAAATGGCCAGGCTCAGAAAAATCCTTTTGTATTTGCTCCAGATCCTTTTCACAACTGATCAATGCCGCCACACAATTGTTGTCGAGCCGGTCAATTGCCATCAGCTTCATCATCGTAAACGCATGCTGATTTGACCAAGGCATTTTATAAGGACGCGCGCTGGTCAGCGCGTCAAAAACATCACTGACGGCGACGATTTTAGCTTCCAATGCAATTTGATGACCCCTCAATGCATTCGGGTAACCTGTGCCATTTACGGATTCGTGGTGTTGCTCTGCGATATTTCTCAAAAAATCGATATAGGGGATTCTTTCAAAGCGAAAATTGGTTATAAATTCGTCTACAAAGTATCGACCGATCAGAGTGTGCGCGCTCATCACTTCCCGTTCTGTATCGTTGAGCTTTCCTGGTTTTAGAAGAATGTGATCGGGAATCCCAATCTTGCCGATATCGTGAAGTGGCGCAAAATTAAAGATCTGTTCGATCTGCTCGTCATCCAGATCGGAATAGCCCCTGTGAACCAGCTCTTTTGCAATCATTCTAGAATAATGAGCCATCCGCTCCAGATGGTTCCCGGTCTCAGGATCACGGATATGTACCAAGCCGATTGCTGTTCTCAACGCTGCAGTCAACGTCCGCACTACGAATTGATCGTTGAGCAGAACTTCTGTCACAAATTGGGCAAAGATATCGACATGTTCGAGTATGCGATCACGGAAATAGCCTTTATGAACCGAATCGAAAAATACAAATCCGACAAGCACTCCATTTTGTAGCATTGGCCAAGTATAGCTTGACGCAAAACCGTGGCCACAGATCGCTTTCGTGTGTTCTTTGGGATTGACAATATGTGCTTGCATGTCGTCGATTATGCGCGCCCTGCCAGTAACGACAATTTCAGTCAAGGACACAGAATCTTCGAGTAGAGCTTCATAATTCGTCAATGGACTTTCTTTGGCAGGGCTGGAAGCAAAGGTTTTAAGCCGTTTTGTTCCGGAATCGTACAGAGCCACACTTACTCGCCCCACTCCATAGCAACGTTCAGTCATGGCTCGGTGAATAATTGCCAGTCTTTCGCTAAAACTTTGAGCATTGGAAATGTCAGCCAATGGATTATTATGTAAATCGTAATTTGCCATGACAAACCCTCGATGGATTTTTAAAAGCAACCCTTGCATTAAATTTTATCAACAATCTTGCCGGATACAACTAATGCTTTTTGACGAATCCAATTTGATTAGATAAGCTGTGTTTGGTAGGCCAGAGAGGAGAGTTTGATGAATAGTCAGCAGACCGAGCATTGTATCGTTTGCGCAACGCCTTTGTTATATTCTAATCAAGTCGCAAATCGCGTCTGCTTTCTCTGTGGCAAAAAAGAGATCAGTGCCATTGTTTGCCCAGAGGGCCATTTCATCTGCAACGCCTGCCATGGTGACTCCAGCTTGGTGAATTTACCAAAGCAGATAGAAAAAGCACGTGGGTATTCTCCTGAAGACATTCTTGAAACTCTCATGCAAGTACCAGGGTTGCCAATGCATGGCCCGGAACACCACGCTCTGGCCGGCTTGGCCTTACTGCTGGCCTGCGAACGGAACGGAGTAGACCTTCCTGATAATTATATTGACGAGGTCATGCGACGCAGCATCCAAATACCAGGCGGAGCTTGCGGCTACTTGGGAACATGCGGCGGAGCGGTTTCACTCGGTATTGCTGTGAGCATTGTCACCAAGGCCACGCCTTTAACCGGTCTTGCCAGAGGTATGGCCAACCGAGCTTCTGCATTGGCCTTGCTCCGCTGCAGCGATGATCAACCCCGTTGCTGCAAACGGGCACTAAGGAGAACAGTTGCTGCCGGCCGTGATTTCTTCAAAGATGAACTCGGCATTGCGTTCCCTCCCCCCAACGCAAGCCAGCAGTGCAAAGACATTTCCCGAAATAACGAATGTGCACAAGACCGGTGTCCTTATTTTCGACAAATTCACCGCGACCGGCACAATGCCTAGGCCTTCGCCTCGAACTTACGACCCTCTAAAATCGCCATTACATTGATATTTATATCAGATACCTTGTGCGCTCTGTGGGTCAAAAAACCTCATTGAGAAACGCCAAGCTCGAACGTCGTCAAGAATAAATTCATGTATACTTATGAAAAATCCAAATGGAGGGTCTTATGCGTATCCGATTGAAATATGGCGAAAAGGGTCTGGACATCAATTGTCCTCAAACGCCAAATTTTCTCGGAGTTCTTTATCCTGAAGAGGCAGAGGTTCTGCCTGATCCGATCAGGTCGATAAATGACGCTTTGTCAAGCCCTATTGCGTCCAGACCTCTCCGTGAATTGTCCGTTGGAAAAAGTAATGCCGTGATTGTGATCAGCGATATCACTCGACCGGTTCCGAACAAACTGTTGTTGCCTGCCATCTTCCAGCATTTGCAATCTGCCGGCATCCCTTCTGATAAAATCACCATTTTGGTGGCAACAGGAATTCATCGACCAAACGAAGGTCATGAATTAGAACAACTGGTCGGTAAAGAGATGGCATCATCTTGCCGAATCATCAACCATAAGTCAAAAAAGCAGGAAGACATGGTTTTGGTAGGGCACATCGGTGACAATGTGCCAGCATTGATCAATAAACATTATTATGAGGCTGACTTGAAAATCTTAACCGGTTTTATTGAGCCACACATGTGGGCGGGTTTTTCAGGGGGACGCAAATCGATTTTGCCTGGAATCTCATCCCTGAAAACCCTGGAATACATGCACGGACCAGAGATGGTAGCCCATCCAAATACTCGATACGGCGTTCTGACAGGCAATCCCTTTCATGATGCCGGGCTGGCGATCATGAGACAGGCAGGAGCAGACTTTCTGGTCAACGTCACATTGAACACAAACAAACAATTGACCGGGGTTTTCGCTGGGCATCCTGTCGAAGCACATTTGCAGGGTGTGGCGTCTCTTTCTCGCCATTGCGTCCGCACGCTCGACCAGCCCCTCGATTTTGTCGTGACCACAAATGCTGGTGCTCCTCTAGACTGCAATCTTTATCAAACCGCAAAGGGAATTTCAGGGGTTGCTGGCGCAACGCGTGAAGGTGGTGTAATTCTGGTTGCCAGTGAATGTCTGGAGGGTTTTGGCAGTGACGAATACAGAGCGGTTTTTGAGCACGTGACGACCCCGGCAGAATTTATTCAAAAATTGATAAAAAAAGAATTCTTTATTCCCGACCAATGGTGCGCTCAGGAAACTTATCAAGTCATGCTCAAGAACGATATCTGGATCTACACTCATGGCATCGATCCGGAGACACTCAAGCGCTTTCACTTCAATCCCGTTAAAGATATCGACCAAGCTATTATCAAACTGCTCAATATGTTCGGGGAAAATGCCCGCTGGGCCATCGTTCCGGACGGTCCTCATTTGATTTTAAAATTACCCGCCGAACAATAGTGGGAGTTTTTCTTTCTACATGGGCAGAGGCTTCTACTGGGCGTCGAAAATTGATGGTCTGTATCAAGGAAAATATCGAACATCCTCAAGGCCTGCCAGCGGGTGCGTGACAAGAATGATAATCGACTAAAGTCCCTGTTCGGTTATATTAACCCGACCAGTCGATTGATTTTTCAGTTAACTGAGCAACCCTAATTTTTCGGCAAACATTCTAAATTAAAGAGTGCCATGACACTTCTCGGAACTCAAGATAACCACTTGGTTCAGGGACATTCTCAGGACTTCCTTTTCCTCTCTCACAGAAAAATTCATAAATTTCGAGAACGAGGGTTCCCAAGAGGCCCTGCGGGCCGTATACGATTTGAAATATGCCTACTTTGCGGTTAGCGATTGTCAATACTTAAGCCATTGCAATACGAAGAGCAGCAATTCGCCTGTACCCACACAAACGGTGTTGAGCATTCTGCGATGATCATCAAAGCCAAGGATCTTCAGAGACTGGGAAAAGGCCTTGGCCTCACTGGAGTTCCAAACGCATCGGCATCTTTGGCATAACTTTCGGATTAACCATAGAGAATTGGCCCCGTCTTGCTATCCATGTAAAGGCCGCCTCCGGGTTTCATATGACATCAGATCACAACCAAGTTTTGATCTGCGAAGGTAATATGTTTGAGCCCATCGACTGTGACCCAGAAGGTATTCTCAATCCCGATTGCGCCAAGGCCAGCGAAGACAACTTTGGGCTCAAGCGCAAAAACCATATTTTCTTCGAGGACTTCAGAATGGAAACCTCGTGCGATAAAAGGATACTCATCAAGCTCAACGCCAACACCATGTCCGACAAATGCAACTTGAGCACCTTTGACTCCCATGAATTGATCGGCATAACCCATCCGATTTGCTAACTCAAAACAGGAGTCGTATACAGCGCCCCAACTGATTCCCGGTCGACTCAACTCTTTCGCATGATCCTGGATAGCGACCATATCTTGATACGCTGACAACAGGTGGTCTGGTAACCCACCGACGCAAAACATCCTTGTCTGATCGACAATGTAACCGTCGAAAACCCCACCAAAATCAATTGTAATCGGCTCATGGGCTTTAATTCTTTTATAGCTAGCACCCTGAGCAAATGATGGATTCAACCCGACACCACCTAGAGGCGTGTCAGAGTATGTCGGGACAGCACTGTCAGGACCCGAAAAAATATGTCCATAAAAGAGTTCATTATTAAAACCCCGCATTCGTATCAGGCCTTGATGGCCGGCCTTTCGAGCCACATATTCAAGTTCTGCAGCCAAATCCAAATCTGTCATGCCCTCGCGAATCACCTCTTTTGCCCTTTGGTGGATCTTCCCGAGGATCAATGCAGCATCCTTGAGGATACCGATCTCGTAGTCCGATTTGACGGCCCTGATTTTTCGTATCAGATGCGATGCATCACATACCTGACAATCGCCCATGGCTTTTTTGAAACGTTGATAGGTTTTGACCGGCAAGACATCTAATTCCATCCCCAAAGACTGTGGCATTTGATAACCATGGTCAGCCACCAAAACAGGGATGTCTTTCGGACTTTTTATGGGCAGGACATCTTGCAACCCTGATTCCATTCGAGCTCTGGAAAAGTCTTTTCTGACCATGTAAAGAGCTTTTCCTGAAACAGGAATGAAGAGGGCTCCTTGCTGAATGGATCCGGTAAAATAAAACATATCAGCATTTTGCAAGATCAACACTGCGTCCATCTTAGCAAGTGCAATTTCTTCTTGCAGGCGACCTATTCGGGATTCGAGTTCGAGAGTCGGTGTTAGACGCATGGCATTTCACTCCAGACAGAAGAAGTATCACGATGAAGAGGGGACCTATCCGAGAGTCACAGCAATTGACCACGAATAGCCAATAATCTCTTTAAACAATTGTAATATAGAAAGAAATAGGCCAAAACCTCTATACGTTAACAAGGCTCAAAACACTGAAATAAAGACGACTCTCATTGGCAATGTCGGTTACACAGGCAATTTCAGGTAAGCCTGATTGAATAATGTGCAGATTGCTAAAACCGATGTATCTTCCCCGACTTTTTTCCAGTTAAAGGGGTGTTTCCACAGCGCTGTCCACAGAAAGTTGTGGATTTACCTGAATGACATTTACCATCCCAAGATCAGGGCGTTCTTGCTAATGCTGAGTCGTAATGAAAATCCCCGTTGATGGCCAGAGGGATGTGACCGTCAATTTACCTCCTGCTGATAGCGATCTTTATAGTATCTTTTAATTTCCTCAAGACGTTCAGGAGAGAACCCTTTGGTATACCACTCATGTTCTTTGCGGCCATCAATGTAAGTGCTGACAATCTCTTCATAGATTTGGGGTTTTCCAGCATCTGCGCAGACTCGCTCAGCTTCGGGAAGCAGTTCTGTATAAAAATGCTTTGCCATCTCATAAATTCCGTGCCACCAAGCGTAGTCCGGTCCACTCATCGCAGCACCATGGCGCGCTCGGCGACCTTCGTGATGCCATAATTCCCAGTAAATCCAGTCAATTTTATCGTCAAAATTGTCCTTAGAAATTACTCCCTCCTCTATCAGCCGCTCCCTGATTTCCTTAGCAGGGCGTATGAATTTTTCGTTATAAAGTTCTACAAAACTGTCCAACTGCTTGTAAAAACCCTCTATAAAGGGCCGTCCATGGCATGCTGAGCAGATTTCCTGCATATCTTGTCGCTTCTTTTGCCAATGATCCATGTGTTCGGAAATCGGGGCTCTAAGGTTCCAGGAAAGACGTGTTCCGACATCATGGGTTGTGGGCAGCTTTCGGGAAGCACTCATATGGCAGGTTGCGCAAGTCGGAGCATCGTAATAATCTTCCCCTGCAACCCACTTTGGCCGGTCCATATTCAATTCACTTTCAAACGCCCGATAAAGGATACCGTGCTTGGATTCCTCATACACCTCTTTCTGAGGATGGTCAGGGCCTAAGTGACATTTTCCGCAAGTCTCTGGTCTGCGTGCTTGTTCCTTACTGAAACGGTGTCGAGTGTGGCAGGCTGAGCAAGTTCCTTTGGAGCCGTCCGGATTCACCCGCCCGATACCGGTATTTGGCCAAGTATCCGTATCCAACGTCCCATTATCATTGACTTTAACGATTGAGCCGTGACACTGTCTGCATCCTACCGCGACGGCGGGTTCTCCACCGATGGTCTGGCCTAAAATACCGTCGTTGCTGTTCAGAATGTCTCCAGCTTTGGCATGATGGCTGGCTTCCTGTTCTGCAGTCTCCCGCGGGTGGCACTCTCCGCAATCACCTGGCGACACGATAATCGCCACTGTGAAACCATAATGGTTCATGGCATCCGAATCGCTTTTATCCGCCATATGACATTCAAAACAACCTACGCCAGCATTCCAATGTGCGCTATCCTCCCACTGACTTACGAGCCCAGGGTTCTGTCTGTGGCAATCAAGACAAGCCAGTGTTTCTTCGGAGTGACGGATTACCCCAAAAGCTGCTGTTGCCCCCAAGAATGTCAACACGACAACCAAAATTACGCATGCCATTAATCTTTTCATTGGCCCTCCCAAGTTGATCCATAAATTTCCTGGCGATTATCAGCTGTTGTTCCGTCCACAAAATCTAATAAACGGAAAACTAAGAATTTAATTCTAGCCATCCGGAGGTCTTTTCTCAAGGAAGATCCATAGAAAAATAAACTTATCCAGTGAAATATGTCCAAATTCCATGGCAAGCCTGCACACAGAGAAAACACCAGGGAGTAGGACTATTCCTTGCCAAGGGCAATCATCATGCCTATACTTCATCATCAGAAAGGTGATGTTGTTATGGATAACTCTGCGTTGCATGTCTTTTTTGCCGGCGGGATTGCTGGTACGGCAACATTTTGCGGAATGGTTCTCATCCTGCTTCGTGAAGATTGGAGCCGGCGTCAATCGGCGAATTTGGTGTCATTTGCCGCCGGAGTCCTCTTGGCGGTCGGCTTTCTTCATATTCTCCCGGAATCATTCGAAATGACCGCCCAAGCACCATTGTTTGTCATTCTTGCTTTTGTTGTGTTCTATTTTCTCGAACACCACCTATTAATACACGCCGGGCATGAGGAACAACATCATGTGAACCTCAACATTGACAATTGTGACCAAGAGTGCTGCGAAAGACCACACCCTCTCGGCCTGGTCGCGTTCTTCGGCATGTCCCTCCACTCAGCAATCGATGGCATGATTATTGGTACCGGATTTGAGGTTGGTCATGACCTTGGGATCTTGGCGGCAGTTGGTGTGATTGCCCACGAAGTGCCTGAGGGGATTGCTATGCTGGCTATTCTGCTTCACTACGGATGGCAACGCCGCTGGGCAGTTTTACTAACCTCGTTTGTGGCATTGGCGACGCCTTGTGCAGCCATCGTAACTTACAGCCTGGTGCATGACCTGTCTTCAGAGTTTCTGGGCAACCTACTGGCCGTTGCCGGGGGCTCATTCATCTACATCGCCGCCTCAGACC
>JAFDBS010000211.1 GCA_019313185.1 Deltaproteobacteria bacterium
CCGCAATCTTCTTCCGTAATAATTGCGTCCTGGGCGACATCCACTAAACGCCTGGTCAAATACCCTGAGTTGGCAGTCTTTAAGGCCGTATCTGCCAAACCTTTTCGGGCGCCATGTGTGGAAATAAAGTATTGCAACACCGTCAGCCCTTCACGGAAGTTAGCGGTGATCGGTGTCTCAATGATCGATCCATCAGGCTTGGCCATCAGGCCACGCATGCCAGCGAGCTGCCGGATCTGTTGTTGGCTACCTCGAGCCCCGGAATCAGCCATCATATGGATTGGGTTGAATGAATCAACCTGGACAGTCTCCCCTTCCGGTGAGGTTGCTGTTTCTTTTCCCAACCGTGACAACATGACCTGAGCAATATCCTCAGTGCATTTAGCCCAAATATCGATGACTTTGTTATACCGCTCACCGTCAGTGATCAGGCCCTCAGTGTACTGGCTTTGGATCTCCTTGACCTCATCTACAGCAACGTTGATACGCTCCTCTTTGCTTTCAGGGATCTCCATGTCGTCCAAGCAGATCGAAATCCCAGCAATTGTTGAAAACCGGAAACCCGTTTCCTTGAGTTTGTCCGCGAGGATAACTGTGTCCTTATTTCCTGAGAGACGGAAGCAGACATCGATGAGTTCGCCGACCTGCTTTTTATTCATAACGCGATTAAAATAGCGGAAAGGAATCGAATCAGGCACCACTTCGCGAAGCAGGATACGCCCAACAGTTGTATCGACCAACTCAAAGCCATCGTCTTCCTCTTTGGTCATACGAACTTTTATTTTTGCCTGAAGATCGGCTTCGCCAGCATCATAGGCCATGCGAACTTCATCAGGGCTGGCGAACACCATGTTTTCGCCTTTGACAAAAGCCCGCTCGCGCGTCATGTAGTAGAGGCCCAAAACCATGTCTTGCGAGGGAACAATAATTGGCTTGCCGTGTGCAGGCGAGAGGATGTTGTTGGTAGACATCATCAGAACGCGCGTTTCGATTTGACTTTCAACCGAAAGCGGCAAGTGAACGGCCATTTGGTCACCGTCAAAGTCGGCATTGAACGCTGTGCAGACCAACGGATGCAATTGGATGGCCTTGCCTTCGATCAAAACCGGTTCGAAAGCCTGGATGCCAAGGCGGTGCAAAGTAGGCGCACGATTGAGCATAACGGGGTGCTCCTTGATAACCTCTTCAAGAACATCCCAGACCTCAGGACGCTCGCGCTCAACGAGCTTTTTGGCGCTTTTAATGGTTGTACAGAAACCCCGCTCTTCTAATTTGTTGTAGATAAACGGTTTAAACAGTTCAAGAGCCATTTTCTTTGGCAAACCGCATTGATGCAAGCGAAGTTCAGGCCCGACAACGATTACGGAGCGCCCGGAATAGTCAACCCGCTTGCCAAGCAAATTCTGGCGGAAGCGCCCCCCTTTGCCTTTGAGCATGTCGGAGAGCGATTTAAGCGGTCGCTTGTTGGGACCTGTAATTGCGCGGCCACGTCGACCGTTATCAAACAGCGCATCGACGGATTCTTGCAACATCCGCTTTTCGTTGCGAATGATCACCTCGGGAGCCCGCAATTCCATCAATCGCTTGAGACGATTGTTGCGGTTGATCACCCGTCGGTACAAGTCGTTTAAGTCTGACGTCGCAAAACGTCCTCCATCCAGAGGGACCAAGGGTCTCAACTCCGGCGGGAGAACCGGAATTGTTTCGAGAATCATCCATTCCGGGCGGTTGCCGCTCTGCAAGAAAGCCTCTGCAACTTTGAGTCTCTTGGCGACACGCTTTCTCTTGGCCTCGCTCGTTGCATCAATCATTTCGGTGCGCAAGTAACCGGCCAATTCGTCAAGATCGATTGAGGAAAGCATTTCCCGTACGGCCTCGGCTCCCATTCCGGCGGTAAATTGACCGGCAAACTCGTCCATGGCCTGACGATACTTATCCTCGGATAAGATCTGACCGTCCTCGAGGTCGGAATCGCCTTTGTCAAGAACGATGTATGCCTCGAAGTAAAGTATTCTCTCGAGTTCTTTCAGGGTCAGGTCGAGCAGGGTCCCGATTCGGCTGGGGAGAGACTTAAGGAACCAAATGTGAGCCACTGGGCACGCCAGGTCTATGTGGCCTAAACGTTCACGACGAACTTTGCTGGGAATTACCTCAACTCCACATTTTTCGCAAACGATGCCACGGTGCTTCATTCGCTTGTATTTGCCGCAATTGCATTCATAGTCCTTGGTCGGACCAAAAATTTTGGCGCAAAACAGCCCGTCACGTTCCGGCTTGAATGTCCGGTAGTTGATCGTTTCAGGCTTTTTGACTTCGCCAAAAGACCGTTCACGGACTTTTTCTGGAGAAGTAATCGATAAACGAATGGCATTGAAATTGAGAGGGTCTTTCGGCCGCTCAAACAGGCTGAAAATGTCTTCCAAGACACATCCTCCTTAAAATAAGGGGTTAAAAAAAGGTTAGTCCTCTTCTTCGAGCAACTCAACATCGAGGCAGAGAGCCTGAAGTTCTTTTATAAGCACATTAAACGACTCGGGGAGCCCGGCTTCGAGTGTATGTTTCCCTTTGACAATGGCTTCATACATCCGGGTACGGCCAGCGACATCATCTGACTTAACAGTCAGAAACTCCTGTAATGCATGTGCTGCGCCATATGCTTCCATCGCCCAAACCTCCATTTCGCCGAGTCGCTGACCCCCAAACTGTGCTTTCCCGCCCAAAGGTTGCTGGGTTACAAGGCTGTAGGGGCCGATGCTGCGTGCATGGATTTTGTCATCCACCAAATGGTGAAGTTTCAGCATGTACATGATCCCTACTGTGACTTTCTCCTTGAATGCTTCACCGGTTTTGCCGTCGTAGAGAGTCATCTGACCATCAAGTGGCATTTCAGCCTTGGCCAGTTCTTCCTTGATCTGGTCTTCATTGACCCCTTCAAAAACCGGAGAGGCCATGGGAACCCCTTGGCTTAACTGGCGAGCAAGCTCTATGGTCTCATCATCAGACAGCTTATCAATAAAGCTGTTGAGCTGCTTGTTTCCATAAACGCCTTTGATTTTCTTGCGGAGTTCCTCAGGGTCGGTCATTTTGTCGATTGCCGACTGAATCTGCTGTCCCAGCCCATTTGAGGCCAAGCCCAGGTGGGTCTCCAGTATCTGGCCGACATTCATCCGTGACGGCACGCCAAGAGGGTTGAGTACAATTTCGACGGGTGTCCCATCAGAGAGATACGGCATATCCTCTTCAGGCAGGATACGAGACAGAACACCCTTGTTGCCGTGACGTCCCGCCATTTTGTCGCCGACCGAGAGCTTGCGCTTGATGGCAATATAAACCTTGACCATCTTGATGACGCCAGGAGGCAAGTCGTCGCCGCGTTTAAGCTTTTCGATTTTATCTGAGAAGACCGTTTTAATAATTTCTTCTCTCTCCGCAAGTCGCCGCGCCGCTTCGCTAACTTTTGCTTCAATTTCTGCATCGGCCAAGGCGATCCCTGCCCAAAGACTGAAAGGAATGCTTTCAAGTGCTTTGTGGGTAATTTTGCGCCCCTTGGGCAATAGGGTTTTCCCGTCTCTGTCTTTAACCGGCGCGGATACGGTTTGATCGTTCAACAGCCCCTCTAACTTGCGTTGCGCGGATTCACGAATGATTCGAATCTCGTCGTTCTGGTCTTTCAAAAGCTTGTCAATCTCAGCTTTCTCGATCAATTCCGTACGGACATCTTTGTCCGCCCCTTTTCGTGAGAAAATCCGGGCACCGATGACAACCCCTTCAACCCCGGGCGGCACTCGTAACGATGTATCTCTGACATCGCCGGCCTTCTCTCCGAAAATGGCTCTCAGCAACTTTTCTTCGGGGGAAAGCTGTGTCTCACCTTTCGGCGTGATCTTGCCAACCAGGATATCGCCGGGTTTGACCTCAGCACCGATTCGGATAATGCCGCTCTCATCGAGGTCACGCAAGGCGTCCTCACCGAGATTTGGGATGTCGTCCGTAATCTCCTCTTTACCGAGTTTGGTATCACGTGCCACACATTCAAACTCTTCGACATGAACAGATGTGTACCGATCCTCTTTGACAAGCTTCTCAGAGATCAGGATGGAGTCCTCAAAATTGTACCCTCCCCATGGCATGAAAGCGACCAGAACATTCTGACCAAGGGCCAGTTCTCCCCATTGGGTGGAAGGTCCGTCGGCAATGATCTCACCGCGTTTAACCTGATCTCCAACTTTGACAATCGGCTTTTGATTCAGGCACGTGTTCTGATTTGAACGGATAAACTTGATTAAATTGTAGATATCAACACCGGTACCGGTTTCGTCAACTTCATGCTCATCAATTTTTACGACTATCCGTCCTGCATCAACGCTTTCGACTATTCCGTCATGACGTGCAACAACGGCCGAGCCAGAGTCATGGGCAACAATCCGCTCCATGCCGGTGCCAACCAGTGGTGCATCTGCTCTCAACAACGGCACGGCCTGACGCTGCATGTTTGAACCCATCAGCGCTCGATTGGCGTCGTCGTTTTCAAGAAATGGAATCAATGATGCCGCAACCGAAACCAACTGCTTGGGCGACACATCCATGAGTTCGATCTCTTCACGATTAACCAACATGAATTCGCCGTTTTTACGAGCGTTAACCAGCTCGTTAACGAAGCAGCCTTTCTCATCGAGAGGCGCATTGGCCTGGGCAATGGCATGCCCTTCTTCTTCGAGTGCAGAAAAGTACTGGATTTCGTTGGTGACCTTGCCACCTGTCACGATACGATAAGGCGTTTCCACAAACCCGTGAATATTGATTCGCGCGTACGTAGACAACGAAGCGATAAGGCCAATATTCGGGCCCTCCGGCGTCTCGATCGGGCAGACGCGGCCGTAATGGGTCGGGTGTACGTCACGCACTTCAAATCCGGCGCGCTCGCGGGTCAGCCCCCCGGGCCCGAGCGCCGACAGGCGCCGTTTATGGGTAATCTCTGAAAGCGGGTTTGTTTGGTCCATGAACTGGGAGAGCTGACTTGAGCCGAAAAATTCCTTCACAACGGCCGAAACCGGCTTGGAATTAATCAGGTCATGAGGCATCAGGCTGTCGACTTCTTGTAAGCTCATGCGTTCCTTGATGGCTCTCTCCATGCGAACCAGCCCGACGCGATATTGATTCTCTAGAAGCTCGCCAACCGCCCGCACACGCCGGTTGCCCAGGTGGTCGATGTCATCGATTTTGACCGGAATTTTCCGGGTCTGCCCCTTGCTGTTGAGAACCTCCCAGTCATTGACTCCGTTCCTCAGGTCGATCAAGTAGCGAACAACCTCAAGAATGTCCTCCTTGTTGAGGATGGACACCTCAAGTGGGGTGTGCAAACCAAGCTTGTGATTCAGCTTGAGACGGCCAACTGTCGAGAGGTCATAACGCTCTTCGTTGAAGAACAGGCTCTCGAACAAAGCTTCGGCGCTTTTTACAGTCGGTGGGTCACCCGGACGAAGACGACGGTATATTTCTATTTTCGCTTCTTCTGTCGATGCAACCTTGTCCTGAAGAAGTGTCTCACGCAAATAGGACCCGACATAGTGGTTATCGATAAAAAGAACTTTTAGCTGAAAAATGCCACGTTCTTTGAGTTCCTCAAATTTAGCGACAGTTATTTCTTCATTACACTCCAAAACAACTTCGCCAGTGGCTTCATCAACGACATCCGTGGACGAGATCTTGCCCAGTACTTCTTCGGTCGGAATCTCAACGTATTCGAGTTGTTTTTCCTCGATTTTGCGAATTGCAGCCTTGGTGAATTTACGATTCGCCTTGACGATCACCTCACCATCGGTGTCAACGACATCAATGCTGGTTCTTTGGCCAAGTAACAGTTTAAGGTTGACCTTTTTGCGGCAAACATCGCCCGCAATTGAGATTTCCTCCGTATCATAATAATAATTCAGCAACTCTTCCGTCGTAAATCCAAGCGCTTTGAGCAGGACCGTAGCGGGCAATTTGCGACGACGATCGATTCGGACAAAAAGGATGTCTTTGTGGTCAAAATCGAAGTCCAGCCAAGAGCCTCTGTAGGGGATGACTCGTGCACTGTAGAGAACTTTGCCGCTGGAATGAGTCTTGCCTTTGTCGTGGTCGAAGAAAACGCCTGGTGAGCGATGCAGCTGGCTGACTATAACCCGCTCAGTACCGTTAATGATGAAGGTCCCATTATCGGTCATCAAAGGAATTTCACCGAAATAGACTTCTTGCTCCTTGATATCGCGGATTGACTGAACTTCGGATTCTTTGTCAACGTCCCAAGCGACAAGCCGGACCTTAACTTTCATCGGCGCGGCAAAAGTCATGCCGCGTTGATGGCACTCTTCAACATCATATTTGGGGGTTCCCAATGAGTACTCGACATATTCGAGTGAGCAGGTTTCGCTAAAATCCTTGATCGGAAAAACTGATCGAAAAACTGCTTCAAGGCCAATGGTTTGGCGAGCTGAGGCAGGCAAGTCTGCTTGGAGAAAACGTTGATAGGAGTTCTTCTGGATGTCTATCAAATTCGGAATGTCGATAATCCGTTTGATTTCCTGAAAATGCTTTCTCAGCAGCTGGTTATTCGCAATCGAATAAGCCATGGTGTCTCCTTATGCTTGACGAAAGTAGAATAGCCAAGACCACAAAAACGCGGCCTTGGCTAGGGTTTAACTATCCTGCTCGAGACCTATTTCAACTCCACAGAGGCGCCAGCTTCTTCCAGCTGCTTCTTGAGATCTTCAGCCTCGTCCTTGGATACGGCTTCTTTGACCGGATTGGGTGCGCCATCGACCAGGTCTTTGGCTTCTTTCAGGCCCAAGCCGGTAACAGCTCTTACCACCTTGATAACGTTGATCTTCTTTTCGCCTGCAGCAGTCAAAACAACATCAAACTCGTCCTTTTCTTCAACGGCAGCGGCTTCGCCACCTGCGGCCGGAGCGGCGGCAATTGCTACAGGAGCAGCCGCGGACACACCAAATTTGTCTTCCAACTCCTTGACCAGCTCTGCGAGTTCGAGAACGCTCATTTTCTCAATAAACTCAATAACTTGCTCTTTTGTTACATCAGCCATGGATTTTATCCTCCGTAAAATTACTGTATTCGGTTGTTATGCATTGGTAAAGGGTTATGCGGCTTCCTTTTGGTCTTTGATCGCACTGAGTACTTGGACCATGGAGCGCGGGATGGCAGCCAAAACGCCAACAAAGTTGCTTGCTGGAGCACTCATGGAACCCAACATCTTGGCAAGCAGTTCCTCACGGCTCGGCAAGTCTGATAACGCCTTGATATCCGCCGGGCTGAGCAGCTTACCATCCAGGACACCGGCCTTCAGCTCAAAGGCCTCATGACTTTTGGCAAATTCAACCAGAGCCTTGGCAGGTGCAACGGGATCCTCTTTGGCAAAAGCGATTGCCGTTGGCCCGACTAAAAACTCGTCCAGGCATTCGGCATC
>JAFDBS010000212.1 GCA_019313185.1 Deltaproteobacteria bacterium
AGTGGGCACAGCTCATGCCCGCCGGGCCAGACCCGACCACGGCAACTCGTTTGTCGGTTGTAATTCCTGGAAAAGGCAAGCGATAACCGGCCTCAAAGGCCAAGTCCGTGATGGAGGCCTCGATTGGGCCGATAGTGATGGCGCCGTAGCCGTCATCCAGTGTGCAAGCCCCCTCACAGAGATAGTTGTGTGGGCAGATTCGCCCCAGAATCTCAGGAAATGGCGATGACTCGTTAGACAGCAGGAAGGCTGTTTCCAAATCTTTCTCGGCGATGGCTTCAAGCCATTGTGGGATAAAATTCTTTAACGGACAGCCAATTGTGGTACAGAAAGGGTCGCCGCACTGGACGCAGCGCTCTGCTTGCTTGGCGACTTTGCGGTCATTGAAAAAACGATAGATTTCTTCAAAGGTTTTCACGCGCCGACTGACGTCTTCTTTTTCCAATTCTTCACGATGGGTCTCAATAAACGTTTGCATGACAGACATCACCTTCCTCAGAGGCTTTTAGGCTTTTTGGTGCTGGTCCTGACGGGATCAACCAAGTAGTCGTTGATTTTTCCCTTCAACCGTGCCACCCGAACGTCAATATCGGTCCCTATGGTACGATCAACGACCTGGTTAAGGTCGTCGGATAACTCTGCCGAAATTTCGTTTGGACTGACCAGGAGAATATGCACACCCATATCCGGTTCAACGCCGACTCTGGCAATCATCAATATCTCCACATCGACTTCTTTCGCTACCCGTTCATGAACCGCGTTGCGAACTTTCAGCGAGGCCGGGTAGGAACTGGGACGGGCTTGACCAATCCGGGCTTGTTTCAGGGCACGGTCGCCGAGGGGGAAGACCAGCATGCCGACGGAAAGGATCAAAGCTAAAAACATTCGTCTGGCCCAGAGCGGCTGTTGGCTTCCTGTTAGCGAGCCATGAACTCCAAGCATACGAAAGATAATCGCGGCCCCGAGAATAATCGCTATCAGGTTGGTAATCAGCAGTACGGCTGCTGCCCCGGCCAGCCAGAAAACACCGGCCGCCGTAGCGATACCCACAACTGCTAAGGGTGGAACCAAGGCTGCTGCGATGGCGACGCCCGCTACGGTGGCAAACAGGTCGGGCCGGCCCATTGAGTATGCCGCTGCCATGCCTGACAGGACGGCAACTGCAAGATCGAGCAGGTTGACGTTACCTCTTGCCATAATTTCCAAAGTTGGTTCATATTCCGGGGTCAGAAAGCCGAGAAACAGTGAGATCAGCAACCCGCCTGATACCCCATAAGCCATGGCCTGCATGGAGTCCCTGAACAGCGTGACATTGCCCTGAACCAACGCGAAGCCGGCGCCGATCAGAGGCGACATCAACGGGGCGACAAGCATGGCACCAATCACCACCGGTGTGGAATCCTGCATCAGCCCCAGAGCTGCCAAAGCGGTTGCCAGACCCATCATGACGATGAAATCTATATTCCATTTAGCACTCTTTTCAAACAGGTCAATCAGCGAGATACGATCGTGTCGTTCAAGCGTTGGGAACATCCGCAAAATCCCTTGTGGCGAATCACTAGGCTTGGTCTCAACCATAGGTTAATCTCCTTCTTTGGGGTTGAGTGGGGCACGCATATCCTTCGGCGTGATCATCCAGAAATAGGCCAACTCCTCGCGGTAATTGTCCAAGATGTATCGGGCTTTTGGGCTCTCCGTGCGGTCGAAAAAGCTATTAAGGATAGTCTTGAGATACAATTTCCCCTCATTATCATCATCGACATCAATCCGGCGGGCATTGACCAACTCGGGATTGAGCTTGTCAATGAACGTTTTGTTGCGGTCGTAAATGAACGCCGCTCCACCAGTCATGCCGGCCCCAAAATTAATTCCGGTTTCACCAAGAATGACCACCGTGCCGCCGGTCATATATTCACAAGCATGGTCACCGGTTCCCTCGACGCAGGCCAAAGCGCCTGAGTTACGCACGGCAAAGCGTTCTCCTGCGACCCCTGCGGCAAACAGCTTGCCACCTGTTGCTCCATAAAGACATGTGTTGCCGACGACGGCCGTTCCTTCCTGGTAGATACGTGGTGTGATGATGATGCGCCCAGCGTTCATTCCCTTGCCGACATAGTCGTTGGCAACGCCGTTAAGAAAGATGCTGACTCCATGAGCCAAAAACGCACCCAGAGATTGGCCTGCTACACCTTTAAACCGAAGGGTGATTGCCTCTTTGGGCAAGCCAGAATCACCGTAGCGAGCCGCGATCTCGCCGCTGATCAAAGCACCCACTGAGCGGTTTAAGTTGCTGATTTCTCTATCGATGACGATTGTCTCACCGGGAGATTCCAGAGCGGGGCGAATCTCTTCGAGAATGGTTTTCTCGAAGCTGTTTTTGTCGAAAGGAATGTTCGCTTTCTGATGTGTGTTAGGTCCAGCGATTTGTGCAAGGACTTCGCTGAAATCGAATTGCTGAGCCTGTGGTGTATCAATGACCTTGAGAAGTTCAGTCCGCCCGATGATTTCATCGAGGCTGCGAAAACCGAGTTCGGCCAGAATCTCACGGACATCTTCAGCGACATTGCGCAGGTAGGCAACCACTTTGTCGACCGTTCCGACGTAGTGGTTGCGAAGCTGTTCATCTTGAGTTGCGACACCTACAGTGCAGCGGTTGAGGTGACAGACACGGAGTAATTTGCAGCCGAGCATGACCAACAACGCTGTACCAAAACCGTAGTACTCGGCGCCCAACATCGCTGCTTTGACCACGTCACGTCCAATTTTTAATCCCCCGTCTGTTTGCAATTGCACCAACTCGCGCAAGTGGTTGCCTTTCAAGCTTTGACGGACTTCTGACAGGCCGATCTCCCAAGGGTTTCCAGCAAACCTGATTGACGTTTGCGAGGCGGCACCGGTCCCGCCTTCGGCGCCTGAAACGATTATTCGGTCAGCATAGGCTTTGGCGACGCCGGCTGCAATGGTGCCGACGCCTCTGCTTGATACCAGTTTGACCGAGACACGCGCATCAGGGTTGACTTGCTTGAGATCGAAAATCAATTGCGCCAAGTCTTCGATTGAATAAATATCGTGATGGGGCGGCGGCGATATCAGGGTGACCCCGGGTATGGTATACCGCAGCGAGGCGATCAAGGGGGTGACCTTTTCTCCTGGCAACTGACCGCCTTCGCCAGGCTTAGCACCTTGAGCCACCTTGATCTGAATTTCTTCAGCGCTACGCAGATATGCCGGTGTGACACCGAAGCGGCCAGAAGCAATTTGCTTAATTTTACTGTTGCAGATTGTTTTCAGTCGTTCGGGGGCCTCACCGCCTTCCCCACTGTTCGAACAACCACCAAGAATGTGCATGGCTTCGGCAAGGGCTTTGTGAGCTTCAGGAGAGATCGAACCCAGGGACATAGCCGCCGAATCAAAGCGTCGGGTAATCTCGGAAATAGGTTCGACCTCATCGATGGAAACAGGGGAATGCGGGCTGTTCCAAGTGAAAAAATCTCGGACAAATCGTTGACCGCGCTCACTGATCAGTTGACGAAATTTCAGGTAGTCGTCCCGGGTTTGGGTCTCTGCAAAATGATGAATAGTCACGATCGCCAGCGAATTGAAATCGTGATATTCACCGTTTGGATTGTCGCGGC
>JAFDBS010000213.1 GCA_019313185.1 Deltaproteobacteria bacterium
TGTCAGCAAACGCACTCGAGCAAAATAAAGTTATAAATAATCCGACCAATAATACTTTTAGTATGAATTTCATCGAGGTTCTCCTAAACATTTATGCAACTTTTTTTGATTATATTTGGCATTGTCTAAACGTCAAATACAATGTAAACGATGTATTTTGACCTTCTGGAAAATAAAAACCAAGTCAAAATCCACCCCGTTTAGTTGGCGGGGGCATGTTCTATACCAACTCCAGAACCAAGCGAACGTAAGACCTTTAACCCACCATCCAACCCATGCGGTGGACCTCCGGCCATGTTCTCCACTGCAACAACCTCACGTTCTCAAGCATCGTATCACACTGCAGAAAATATTGATTTTTTTCTCTCTTTTTCGCCAAGCAGATTGTAAAACTCGGCTGGATCTGCAAACATAGAAGCAGGTTTGTCAAGTGCTTTTGGGAAATCCATAGTCTATTATCTCGTTTTTCAGACTATGTATTTACTATATCTGCAATTCAGGTGTCTCAAAAACAGTCTATCTGTTATAAGTTCTGAGGTTTAACGTTGACCGCAGCCAAGAAAGTTTCTCATTTCAAGTTTTAGGTGACAGGTTAAAACACCATCACCGCATTATTATTGACAAGCATTTTTAAAAATTGACCGAGCAAAAATGCTCGTAGCTTTCAGGTTTAATTTTCATAAGTACCAATTAAGCCACTGAAATCATTTAGACCTATTGACTATCTGTCTACATGAAGGATCCTTTTTGACTTCGTCTGCACGGCTTTTAATTGCCTTTAGCCGCTCACGACTTAATCGATCCACATTACGAAGTTGCAAGTTCATGCGGTTGTTGCCATCCAACCGTTCCCGATTCCGAACAAGAAAGTCCCAATATAGGGTCGTGAAGGGACAGGCCTTCTCTCCCAACGAATCGTTCGGATCCATAGGACAATGCTGACAATAGTTGCTCATCTTATGGATATACTTTCCAGTTGCCGAATATGGTTTCGAGGACATATACCCGCCATCGGCGTACTGAGACATCCCAATAACATTCGGTAATTCAACCCATTCAACGGCATCAATGTAAACGGCAAGATACCAGTTGCTAATTGCTTTTGGCTCAATCCCCAGCAACAAACTGTAAAGTCCCGTGACCATCAGCCGTTGGATATGATGCGCATATCCATAGTTCAGGGTCTGACTGATCGTTTGCCGAAGGCAAGTCAAAGGTGTTTCTGCGGTCCAGTAGAAGTCGGGTAGAGGCTGATCGGCAGCAAGCGCATTTTCTTTGTCATATCCGGGCATTCTGGACCAATAAATATGGCGAATGAATTCTCGCCACCCCAGGATTTGCCGGACAAATCCTTCGACCGCATTGATTGGGGCATTTCCTTTTTCGTAGGCTTCAATAGCGGTTTCAATGACTTCGAGGGGATTGAGTAACTTTAGGTTGAGGGAACTAGAGAGCAGGCTGTGATAAAGAAACGGTTCTTCAGTCCACATTGCATCTTGATAGATACCAAAATAAGGCAAACGGTCGCGAATGAAACCCTTGAGTGCCTTGATTGCATCCTTACGACATGTCGGCCAAACGAAATGGTCGAGAGTCCCGGGATGTTGATCAAATTTTTTGTTGACGAGATCGATGACCTCACGGGTGGTTGAGTCCGGTTCAAATCGGAGCGGTGCCGGCAAGTCGTGCGGGCCTCTCTTTCCAAAACTCATCCGGTTATCAGCATCGTAGTTCCAATTCCCGCCAATTGGTTTTCCATCGCCATCTATCAAAATATTGTGACGCTTACGCAACTCCCGATAAAAATATTCGAGCCGTAGTTCTTTTCGTCCGCTTGCCCAGTTCTGGAAAAAATCCCTTTTGGAAAGAAAATGAGTGTCATCAAGCAATTCCAGTTCTATGTGCAATTCTCTGCAGACATCCTTCAGGCACTTTTCAGTTCGCCATTCACCCGGCTGGACGCAACGCACGGTTACTGGCTTGATTCGCTTGAGATCTCCCCTGAGTATTGATTTTAGGCTTGCAGATTTGCTCTTGACGTTTACTTCATGGTATTCAATCGAGTATCCCTTCTCCCTTAACTCCTCACGAAAATGCCGCATGGCGGCAAAAAAAATCGCGATTCTCGATTTTGTCGAATGAACATGCGAAGCTTCACCAACCGACTCGGCCATCCAGACACGGTCTTGACTTTTATCAAAGCCTTTAAAAACCGGCGAATCCTGATTCAGTTGGTCTCCGTAAATAACAATCAGATTCCTCAAACTCATTTATATTCCTTCATTTGATCTGAACCAACGAAGCCAAGTGTGAAGCAAGTCTATTTTCCTCTCACCACTCGTGACATTTAAGAAGCTACCATTGTATATAACGCATATTGGTAGTCATATTCCTATGAAGCAGAGTAGCTATAGACAGGGGACAATGTTCGCCGTCTTCGAGTTCAGATCAAAGACAACTTTAACTTGCTTGTTTTTAAGTTGCTTCATGACCTGAGCAATCTTATCTTCCAAAGCGCAACCGGGTTCTCCCCAATCCGCACCATCTCTGGTCACAAATTCCTGGATCATATTCCGCAACGTTTCAGGGTCAATCTGATCGTAAGGAACATCGACCCCATTTTCTTGGTGGTCGATTATTTTTTCCTGAGGATTGGGCTTCATTCTGGTAGCTTAACATCCTCTATCGAGAGATGGCCATCAATTGTTAACTTCTTAAATATCTTGATCAATAACAGGCAGGCTCCCTCTCTCTTACAACCGCTGCAATTAAAGAATAAATCGACCAGCTTTTTGTCTTTTATGCCAGTCGTTATATTCGAGGTACTAAAACCCCCCGCTCCTCTTTATCAGGAGAACCAAGGTTCACGGAAACTGAGAGGTTGCTAAAGTTTACCAATCACCATGGTTTTCCATCGAACTCCAGGGCTCTTTCACTTCCAGGGCATCACCTTCCTGCAATAGTTCAATAGAAATCTGATCAGGAGATCTCACAAAGGCCATCTTTCCGTCTCTTGGAGGTCTGGAAATCGTGACTCCTCCTTCCATCAACCGTTTGCAGGTAGCGTAGATATCTTTCACTGCGAATGCAAGATGACCGAAGTTACGCCCACCTGTGTAGTCTTCGGGTTCCCAGTTATAAGTCAGTTCAACTTCCGGCTCCCCTTCTTCAGTCGCCAGGTAAACCAGTGTGCATTTCCACTGTGGATAGTCATCTTTTCTGATCAGCTTCAAGCCCAGTTTATTGACGTAAAAGTCCAGAGACTCATCGAGATCCTTGACTCGAACCATTGTATGCAAAAATTTCATTTTATTCTCCTTTAAGTGATTTCGTTGCAGTTCATTACTCCTCAAAAGCATCTTGAAAATCAGTATAAGTATACAATTTTTACTTTTAGATTTTTTCGGGTCACCTATTTTGCCCTGATTGTGAATTTCCTATAGCCTTTAAATTTTCGATCGTCACTATCTTTTACCATGTCGCGAAAAAACATAAGCAACGATCAGCAGAGGATAGACGAAAAGGGCTTCAACGAATTTTCCCTGGAAAAGAGCGAATGTGCTGAACAGCAAGCCAACTATTATTAGGATTATAAACAGTATCGCAATCGGACGGTTCATGATTTTTCTCGTTTTGATAATCTCGAATGTGGAATCATTATATGCTGAAAACAGCACAGCAACTTTTCCCTGGAATAAAGGCCACCTGATATGGGTCAGGTGGCCATCTTCATAGGGATTAAAGTCCTTCCTAAAAGTGTCTATCTATAATAGGTCGATTTTGCTATCGTAAACCGTGATTTCAGATGCCGCAACGATAGACGAAATGTACTCAGCCAGGCCTTGTAAAAACCTTATTATACATTTCTTCCCCAAAATGCTCTTTTAAGCATTCAGGACATATTCCGTGACTGAA
>JAFDBS010000214.1 GCA_019313185.1 Deltaproteobacteria bacterium
CAGGTCCTCAAACAATCCGGACGGGTTTTCGAGTTCAAGAAAATTTATGACAACCAGCTGCCTGCGGTCGTCCGTGACATGGCCAGCGACAAAGGCGTGAGCTTTGCCAGTGGCGCCCTCAAGCTGTTCTGCAAGCGGGTCGGTTCGAGCCTGATGGAAGTTCAGGGCGAGTTGACGAAGTTGCTATGCTTTCTGGGCGAGCGAGACCTGATCGAAGAAGAGGATGTCTTGGCGGTCGTGTCCGATACCCGGGTGGAAAGCGTTTTCCAACTGACTGACGCCTTGGGTCAAGGAGAGACTGACGCGGCGATGCGCCTTCTTGATCGGCTCCTCGCAGAAGGGCAGGCGCCTTTGATGGTTTTGGCGATGATTTGCCGGCATTTTCGTCAACTCTGGAAAACGGCCTCTCTCGACAAACAAGGCGTCCCGCAAAAAGAGATGGTGCGCCAGGTAGGAATCAGCCCGTATTTCATCAAGGGCTTGGTGGCCCAGGCACGACGCTACGATGACCACGATTTTCGCGCTGCGTTTGAACTGTTTTTAGCAACGGATATGGCCATTAAGTCAAGCGGAGCTGCTCCTCACCTGCATTTGGATATGCTGGTTCTGAACTTGGCTGCGCTCGGGACAAATCGGGGCAAGTAAGCCGACAAAAAAAGGAGCCGCAAACCGGCTCCTTGAGTTCAAACGTTTTGGATGGGTGGATGGTTATTGGCCGATGTCATTGACCAGCTTGGTCAAACGGCTGATCTTGCGACTTGCCGTTGCCTTGTGAATCACCCCTTTTGTTGCGGCTTTGTCAATAAATGGCACTGCCTTGTCAAGCATGGTTTTCGCCGTCTCCGCATCTCCCTCGGCTGCAGCCATTCGGACCTTCTTGACATATGTGCGCATGGTTGAGCGAATATGGGTATTACGGGCATTGCGGATTTTGTTTTGACGTTGTCGCTTTTCAGCCGATTTATGGTTTGCCACGTTGAGGTCCTCCATAGGATATCAATGATTCGTCTTGCGTTTGAGCGACCTACATATAACACTGACAATACGGCATGTCAAGATAAAAAAATTCCAATATTATTAAAATAAATATGTAATTATAAATAGTTACGATTAATTTACTAAGGATTAATAAAAAATAATCACATGCATGCTCGCCAAACAGAACAACCCACAGGGTACAGGGAAAAATCGCGGATCGCCCGTGCGACCGGGATTATGGCGATCGCAACATTGTTGAGCCGTTTTGCCGGGTTGGTTCGCGATATCGTGGTGGGTACGGTTTTCGGCGCTGGGTTCGCCACCGACGCCTTCTTTGTTGCGTTCACGATCCCCAACCTGTTGCGGCGTTTTTTTGCCGAAGGGTCCTTGACGGCCGCTTTTGTGCCCACATTTACCGATGTCTATCAACATGACGGAGTTGATGCGGCCCGCAAAATGGCACGAATCTGTTGGACGCTTCTTCTGTGCGTTATGGTCTGTGTGACCGTCTTGGGCGTGCTGGCCTCCCCTTGGATTGTTCAGCTCATTGGATACGGTTTTGCTGACACCGCTGGAAAGCTGGCCCTGACAGACCTGCTAAACCGTATCATGTTCCCCTATATTTTCTTCGTCAGCCTGTTAGCCCTTTTTGCCGGGATTCTGAATGTCTGCGGGCACTTTTTAATGCCGGCCTTGTCACCCCTTTTGCTTAACCTGGCGATGATCGCCTGCGCTCTGGTCCTGGCGCCTCAACTCGACCAGCCCATCCTGGCCTTGGCCGTCGGGGTGGTTGTGGGTGGCGTGGTGCAACTTGTCATGCAGATGCCGGCGATTTACCGTTGCGGATTCGACCTTCGTTTTGACTTTTATTTCCGGCATCCGGCGGTGACCAGGGTGGCCCGGTTGATGCTTCCTGGCTTGGCTGGCGTGGCCATCTACCAAATCAATGTCGTGGTCACACGACTGCTCGCCAGCTTTCTTCCGGAAGGCAGTGTGTCTTGGCTGTATTACGGGCAGCGTCTTTTTGAATTTCCCCAGGGCATTTTCGTAGTGTCCCTGGCCCAGGCTGTTTTACCGACGATGAGCCGGCAACAGGCAGTCGATGACCTGCAAGGATTTCAGGAATCGCTCCGCTTTGCCTTGGTGCTGATTGCGATCATCACATTGCCCGCCTCGATCGGGCTGATATTGTGCAGCGATGCCGTGTACAGTCTATTTTTCATGCGCGGCGCGTTCACAGCGTTCGATGTCAGCCAAAGTGCTGCCGCCTTGATCTGGTATGCACCGGGCCTGCTTTTCGTTGGCATCAGCCGGGTAACCGCTCCGGCGTTTTACGCGCTGAAAGATACGCGCACGCCGGTAAAGATCTCTTTTTGGACGTTGCTCATCAACGTCGCGGCCGGGTTGTTGCTGATGCAGGTGATGGGCCATGCCGGCCTGGCTTTAGCGCTCACCCTGGCGACGGTGTTTAACGCGGTGGTATTGATCTGGTTGCTTGGGCTTCGGTTAAACCAGTTTGATTTTGCGTCGATTGGCCATGCTCTGTTACGCTTAACCCCCGGATTGTTCTGCATGGTTTTGGTGGTCAAATTTTTGCTCGGCTTCGTGAATTGGATGGAACCAGGAGATTTTTGGCCTCGCCTGGGATTGCTGACCGCGGCCATTGGACTAGGCGGCGGCAGCTATGGTCTTCTCAGTTTGCTCTGCGGTGTTCATGAAGTGAGACAGGCCTGGCGAATGTTGCTGCAAAAGGTCGTGCCACCTTCACGGGGGACCAATGCTTGAAATTGCCTATGCCGAAGTCGAAACGCCGATGGGCATGATCGGCGTTATGGCCGACCCATATGTTGTCAGGCGGATTTATTTTGTGCAAAGTTCTGCTGATCTCAAGCGCAGCCTTGTTCATGATTGTCCCGGTTGGCAAAATCTGCATCAAAATGATTTGACCAATCAGTCGGTCGCACAGTTGAACGAATTTTTCTCCGCTCAGAGATCGGTCTTTACTCTCCCTTTATCGACAGAATCGTTCAGTTGGTTTGCCAGACGTGTCTACAGTGCCCTGGCCAACGTCCCCTACGGTCAGGTCATAACTTACGGTGCGCTGGCCCGGCTGGCTGGATCCCCCGGCGCTGCCCGAGCAGTGGGGACAATCATGGCAAAAAACCCTTTCCCAGTTGTTGTTCCCTGTCATCGGGTTGTTCGGGGCAATGGCCAGCTTGGCAACTATTCCGGGGGATTTGGTGCGGTCACCAAGCAGCATCTCATCGAACTTGAGTCCAGGCATGCCTCTCGTTTCGCCGGTGATTCTGCAGGATATTCCGCTTAACCAAAGCAGCTCTCTTTCTTGTCCCTGAGTGTGGTAAACTGTTAACAATGAAATTTTCATGGGTCCATATAAGTCTTGGTTTGGTTTGCCTTGTTATCCTGGCCGCCTGCAGCGATCTTGACTACTATGTCCATTGTGCGTCAGGTCATCTTTCTCTGATGTCCAAAGCACGTCCCATCGATGAGGTCATGGCGGATCCCCGCGTGAATGCTGATGAGCGGCGGCAGCTCGAAAAGGTTTTAGAGATCCGTAATTTTGCCTCATCAGCCCTCTCGTTGCCGGACAACAAAAGTTATCGTAACTATGCAGATATCCAGAGGCCTTACGTGGTCTGGAATGTGGTGGCCGCGCCCGAGTTCTCTCTTGAAGCCAAACAATGGTGTTTTCCTTTTGCCGGCTGTGTATCCTATCGGGGTTACTTTGATCAGTCAGGGGCCAACCGCCTGGCTTTGCATCTGGCCGAAGAAGGGTTTGACGTCGATGTTTACGGGGTCCAGGCCTATTCGACGCTCAAGTGGTTTGATGATCCGGTGTTGAATACGTTCCTGAACGGAGATGAACTCAGCATCGCCGCACTTATTTTTCATGAGTTGGCCCATCAGGTTGTTTATGTCCCTGGAGATACGGCATTTAATGAAGCGTTTGCCAAAACTGTCGAGCTGGAAGGTCTGAAGCGCTGGGTGCTAAAGAACAGCGATATCGAGCAGTGGCAAAAGTGTCTGGTCAAAGAGGACCGGCGAG
>JAFDBS010000215.1 GCA_019313185.1 Deltaproteobacteria bacterium
AGAAGATGGTCCGCGAACATGCTGCGAGACTGAACATGCCTGTTGCCGAAAAGGATGAAAGTCAAGACATTTGCTTTGTCCCAGATGGTAATTACGTGCGTTTCCTCGAAGAACGTTGTGGGCATGGGACAATGGACGGCGACATTATTCACGTGAAGGGACAAGTTCTTGGAAAACACCGCGGAACTTATCGTTTCACTATCGGACAGCGTCGAGGGCTGGGATTGGCTTGGCCGGAACCACTCTACGTGATTGCGGTTGATGCAGAGAAAAAGCATGTTATTGTGGGTGAACGCCAATACCTCTATGTGAAGTCTTGTTATCTTTCAAAGGTGAACTGGATCATCGATTGTCCCAAAATCTCTTTTGAGGCAAAATGTCGAATAAGATACCGGCACACAGAAATCGAAGCCACGATTAAACCTGTGAAGGGCGACGCAGCAAAAATTGAATTCCGTAATCCGCAAACAGCTGTTACGCCTGGTCAAGCTTTGGTCATCTACGATGGTGAACAAGTTCTAGGCGGTGGATGGATTGAATCTTCTGTCAGTGAAACAGTTGGTTGATTGTTAGGTTCAGATCTTATGCAACATACACTTTGCGATCTGCCGACCGTTGCTTTCGTCACTTTAGGCTGTAAGACCAATCAGTTTGAGTCAGTTGCCATGCAGGAGCAGCTGAAGGCGGCTGGGTATGAAACAGTACATTTCGAAGAGGGCGCCGATCTAGTTATTGTCAATACCTGTACGGTCACTGCTGCAACTGATTCGCAATCGCGCAACTTAATTAGACGGGCACGACGATTAAACAACAGATGCCGGGTGATTGTCACGGGCTGCTATGCACAGGTGAACCCTGATGCTCTGGCTCAAATTCCTGGGGTCAGTGTTGTGATAGGGAATGACGAAAAGCACAATCTGGCCAATCTTCTTGCCACAACAGGTTCAATTGAAAAGGTTGTTGTTGCCGATGTCCGTCGACAGAAAAAAATTTGTCTGCCACCGTTGACATCGTTTAGTGGCCGCAGCCGCGCTTTTGTTCAGATACAAAACGGCTGTGATTCTTTTTGCAGCTACTGCATCATTCCCTATGCCCGTGGTGCCAGCCGTTCTGTCAGTCTCTCTGAAGTGACCCATCAGGTGCAGGCGCTGGTTGATGCGGGGTATCCAGAAATTGTCCTGACCGGGATTCATATTGGCTGTTACGGTATCGATCTCGAGCCGAAAACCAACCTTGCTCATCTGTTACACCAGACTTTGGTTGTCACTGATGGTTGCAGGCTCCGTCTCGGTTCAATTGAACCGAATGAAATCTCTGATGAACTGATTGATCTAATTGCTAACACAAAGGATATCTGCCCGCACTGGCATATCCCTCTCCAGTCCGGCGACAGCAATGTGCTGAAGCGAATGGGACGGTCTTATGATGACCAATTTTTCTATGACTTAATTGCTAAAATTGTTGATCGAATGCCGACGGCGGGGATTGGACTGGATGTCATCGCCGGCTTTCCAGGAGAGACTGATGCGGAATTTTCTAAAACGATGGAACTCATCCATGCTTTGCCAATCAGCTATCTGCATGTGTTTCCTTTCAGTAGACGACCTGGGACACCAGCGGCAAAAATGTCTGGGCAGGTCCCAAAAACTTTGATTAAAGCCAGGGCGGAAGCATTGCGTAACCTCGGTGCTGAAAAACGGTCTTTGTTCGCTCAAAAGTTTATTGGCCGACAATTGCAAGTTGTTGTTGAATCAGGCCGTTCCCTGGGTTTGCTGAAAGGAATTGCAGGCAATTACCTTGATATTTATTTTCCAGGGACAGAGGAACTTTCTGGTCTTACGGCGATTGTAAAAGTGGTGGCGATGGAAAACGGGAAATTAATCGGAACCTTGAATTAAAGCTTTTGAAAGTCTGATTGGGAGCCAATCAGTCGGTTTTCTTCTTCCTATAAAGTTCGAGCAAGTTCTTTCATATGGGTGTGTTGCGTTACCCTTTGCTTGTGCCTTGGGTGCATGTCGCTTGTTAAAATGAATATTCAATCGCTTTGGACAAACAAACCTCAACGGCACTTCTCAGATAAAAAGCTTGGTGCGTTCCTTGGTGTTTTCACGCCGACGATCCTGACTATTCTCGGTGTCATCATGTACCTTCGCTTTGGCTGGGTCCTTGGCCAGGTCGGATTGGCGAAAACATTCCTGATCGTAATCATCGCTAACAGCATTACCTTGCTGACAACCTTAAGCCTTTCGGCGATTGCAACCAATTCCCACGTTGGGGTTGGTGGTGCCTATTATATGATATCCCGGAGCCTTGGCCTTGAGATTGGCGGGGCAATTGGGTTCCCACTGTTTTTTTCTCAAGCTCTCTCCGTAACACTCTATGCGTTTGGTTTAGCGGAATCCTTAAGGTTTGTCTGGCCTGAAATCCCTGTATCACTGGCAGCATTTATAATCGTTCTGCTTGTCGCCATCGTATCATTGAGAGGAGCGGCTTTCGCGTTAAAAAGTCAAATCCCGGTTATGGTTTTAATTGGATTGTCATTGCTGATGCTTATTTTCGGAGCTTTTTCAGGCCCACCAGTCAGTTCACAGCTCGAGATGCCGCAAGATTTTCCCAAGGCAGACTTTTGGTCGGTTTTTGCGGTTTTCTTCCCTGCGGTGACCGGAATTATGGCAGGGTTGGGGCTGTCTGGCGATTTAAAAAATCCCCGTCAATCAATCCCTCGCGGTTCGGTTGTCGCAACATTGGTTGGTTTCGTTATCTACCTGTTGATCCCGGTCGTCCTCTACCATGCCGCTGATACCAAAAGTCTTCTGGCAGATCCACTAATCTGGACACGTATTGCAATGTTTGGCCCTTGGCTAATCTTGCCCGGACTGTGTGGCGCGATATTTTCTTCGGCAGTGGGTTCAATGCTCGGTGCACCAAGAACCTTACAAGCCCTTGCTATGGACCGTTTGCTTCCAGTCCGTCGGTTGGGGTTAGGCAAGGCAGGAATGGATTTACGTTGGGGCTTTGGGTTAACGGTAGGCCTGAGTCTCAGCGCCGTTTTCCTCGGAGACCTGAACGCAGTGGCCACTGTTGCCACAATGTTCTTCCTAAGCGTCTATGGGACCATCAACATGGTGGCTGCCCTTGAGCAGATCTCAGGGAACCCTCACTGGCGTCCAACGCTTCACATTCCATGGTATCTTTGCCTGGCCGGAGGACTTGGGTCATTTGGTGCCATGTTGCTGATTCATTGGCCCGCTACGGTATTTGCAATCTCGGTAGAAATATTAATCTGGCTGATTTTAAAACGTCAGTTTCGTAAAGAAGCTTGGGGCGATTTGCGGCGTGACCTCTACGAAGCATTGATTCGCTGGTCATTGATCAGGCTTGCAGATCGGCCGATGACTGCTCGTAATTGGCGACCCCACATGCTGGTATTTGTCAGTAATGTTGAAAAGCGTTTGGACCTGGCGCGTTTCGGTGCCTGGTTTAATGAAAGTCGTGGGGTGGTAACGATCTGTGAACTAGTTAACGGTGATCTTCTGGATTTGAACCTCGATACCCGCCTTCGCCAACGCGAAATCAATTCGATCCTCAAACGTGAAGGCATTATAGCATTTGGTGAAGTCAATGTTGTTCAGGATATTGAACGTGGCATACTAGCCGTTGCCCAAGCAAACGGTATGGCCGGAATGGACAGCAATACGGTGCTTGTGGGCTGGCCTGATGACGAACGGAGGTTGATTGCATTCTTGCGGGTTATCAAGCGGCTCAAGTGTTTGGAGCAAAGCTTGATTCTTGGCAAAGTGAACCCTTTGCAACGATTTGAAGAAGGAAAACTAAATGAAATCCATGTCTGGTGGGGGGGGTTGAAACGCAACGGCGATCTGATGCTTCTCCTCGCCTATTTGCTTAATCGCAATCCTGCCTGGCGTTATGCTCGAATCCGAATTCTAAGCATTGCCTCCAACGATCTCATGAAGACACAGACCGAGCGTTTTTTGGCACAGTTGATTCCCGAGATCAGAATTGATGCCGAAGTCGACGTTATGGTTAAGGCGGAAAGCGAGAGTGTCGTAGATATCATGCATCGGGAAAGTGCTGCTGCGGATGTGGTTCTGCTCGGCCTAGCGACACCAGACCAGGGGGCTGAAGAAAAATATGCTGAACGCTTGGCTGAACTTGCCGCAGGCATGCCAACATGCTTCTTTGTGCATAACGGAAGTCTCTTTATTGGGGATCTCGTAACACCTGAGATGCCGGCTGAAGTCGATCAGCCATGACCTTTGTCTTAAAATATCTCTAAACTTAACCATGATGATCAACTCGATTGACTGTGAAACACAGCGTCAATCAAAATAAGCAAAGGCCTCTGAGAGAGATGGTATTATCGCGGTAGCTTTAGCCACTGGCCTGTTTGCCTTGCTTTTTGCACACCACTACATTGCCAGTGTCAGAAGATTCATTATCCAATATTCAAATGACGGTGAGTCCATGTTCTCTGGACCGTTTCAATCGTCCTGACCAGAGCAATAGTGCGCTTGCTCCCACTTTATCCGCGCTCCTGCTTTTTATCTTTTGGTAGGTTAAAACCAGACATGCAGCTTGTCTTGGGAGAGACCCAAACGATGAAAATTCACTTGTGATTGATCAGCATGGTCTGCCTAGACGGGATCACCACTGGTCCAACAGTGTTGTATGACAAAAAGCATAAGCCAAAGCCGATATTCTTAGGTCCGTAACAGCTCTTTATTGCAGCGTATGCCCTCATGTAGTTGTGTTCATTTCTCTCAGTCATGGCTGAGGGCGATTTGCCGCCCTCGTTCAACGTCGACCAGGAATAAAAGACCGATCCCGGCCAGAAAAAAGATTGCCAACGATAAAATCGCAAAACGGTTTGAATTGGTGAGGTCAATCAACAGAGCGAAAATTAAAGGTCCGAAAATTGAGGCAAATTTTGAGCTGATCGCAAAAAAACTGAAAAATTCTGCACTACGGTGTTTAGGAAGCATGCTAGCAAACAAAGAGCGACTCATAGCCTGGCTGCCTCCGAGAACCAAAGCGACGCAAACGCCCAGCCCCCAAAATTCTCCACTGCTCTCCATTTTGCTGGCATACAATGTGATACACAGGAAGATGAATAGACTTACCAATATCGAGGACTTCGTTCCATATCGATTGGCAACCTTTGCAAAAAGAATGGCCCCTGGCATGGCAATAAACTGGATCATCAGGAAGCAACCTAGAATTGTTCCGGTGCTGAGGCCAAGTTCTTCACGTGCGAAAATAGCTGAGACGGCAATGATGGTTTGGATGCCGTCGTTGTAAAGCAGAAAGGCAATTAAAAAGCGAAGAAGATCGGGATAACGTCGCAGGTGAGCAATAGCGTTTAGATAGTCACTCAGATTGCGTAATGGCATAATCGGTTTTTTAGGAGGGTTCTCCTCGCGAAGCCATGCAAAAGCCGGTAATGCGAAGCCCAGCCACCAAGCACCTGTGAGCAAAAAGCCAAAACGCGTCGCAGTGACTTTGTCTGGCAGGCCAAAACTCGCATGCATCTCGATTAAAATAAATACCAAGGCAAGCATCAAACCACCACCAAGGTAGCCGAAAGCAAAGCCTTGGGCTGACAGCCGATCCGCATCATGACCCGTTGCCAATCTTGGCAAAAAAGCATTGTAGAACACGTTGCCAAGAGCAAAACCAGCATTGGCCAAAACAAACAAAATGGACGCAAGCAGGTATTGGCCCGGACCCGCGAAAAATAAGGCGGAGGTTGATAAAGAGCCGATCAGACAAAATACCATCAGAAGATACCTTCGCCAGTTACGCCGGTCGGCTAAATTGCCAAGTGCTGGAGCAACCAAGGCCACAAGGCACATCGATATGGACACGATATAGCCCCACAAAGCTGTGGCTGGAATCGGGGCTGTTCTCCAGAAAACCTTTGCTCCTTCAGGTGGAATCAGCCCGGCAAAGTAGACCGGTAGGACGGCTGCAAGGATGACCGTGGCGAAAGCCGAGTTGGCCCAATCATAAAGACACCAGGCAAAGCGAGGCTTGTTCTTTAAAAAACTACTCTGCATCAAATTATCCATTGAACCAGAGGTTTTTTCATCAACGCTGGGCAATGCAAATAGAGTCTTTTCGATCTGCCCGTGCCATTTAAGACCATTTGTGCGATTCGGACATTTTTCGAGAACTCGTTTAGGACCTCGACCAATTTGAGGAACGTGGTTCGACAGAGGTTAGGCCTTGTTAGAATTCGTGTGATTACAAAGACCCATTACCTTGGCTTGGTTGCTCTCAAAGGGATTGACCGAAAGAATTTTTTTTAATGAATCCACATTTGAGGTCATGGTGTGAGTTCCATCAACAACCTTTGGTCAAACCGGGTGACCTGGCCAGACCCTGCTTCTGCTAAAAGATCCCAGAAAAGGCTGGCCATCGGGTGCCCCTCTGCTGCTTGCAAACGCCCCGTTTCTTGATTGTGCCAGACTTTGGCCAGCTGAAGGGCCTTTTGAGGTTTTTGTTGTCCTATGCTTACAGCGAGAAATCCAGGCAAGTCACCCGCGGCATATGGGTCAAGAGGGCTCTGGAGTGAGACCAGGATCGGGCCCTTCGGCAAACTATCACGAAGCTGAAGCCGATCGAGATATGCATTGTTGAGTTTATAATCATAAGGTTGTCGTCCGAGATCAACCATCGATTGAGGTTTTTCGACTGGTATCAGGAACCGGTTTGAGAGGCTTTCGGGATTATTGTTTGTCGGTAGTGTCTCAATGGTGAGAATGAGTTCCTCCAAGGCTGTGACCGCGCTCACATCCTCGCTATTCCCGACAAAGAGAAGATAAGTATAAATTCCAAAATCTCCAGGGTAATTGACAGTGTCTTCAATTGGCAACCAGTTAACCTGAACAGGGGTTTGGGGGATCGTTTCTCCCGCAGTCGCGGCTCTTTGGGCCGCTTGCTCTGCAGCTTTTCGTCGTTCTAATGCCTTGAGCTTCTCCTGGAGAAGTTTCAACTTGTTCTGCACATCTTCAATTCGCTCAATGGTTTCTTGTCGTTCCTTTTCATCTAGCTCCTTGCTTTCACCAAAGCCCAAGAAAGCGTCAACTGAACCGCAGAACATCAGATTTATCATGGCGAACAATAGCACTAATCGGCATTCAAATGGCATGGACCCGGCTCCTAATCAGTTGATCGTATACTTCTCTGTTTAGCTTTTTAGCAGACTTTTTATCATCGGGAAAGTCATAATACCGAGGCATTGTTTATCTCCATTGACCAGTTGTCAAAGCTAAAAATAGACGATTAATCGGATTCACTCAACTTAACCTAATGTGTCAAGCTTTAGATCATTGTAATCTGTCTAGTTTGAGGTTTCTTTCCTCTTGGAGGGTTTTGCCTACTTTGAACGGTTTACACATGAATCACAATCTAAACTCATAAAGAATGATACCCTGGTTGCTCAGTGTCTCAAATAGGGATGCACTTCATGAATAAACGTTCAAATCAGCGCTCAAAAAGCTTAAAAAGCCATTTAATAATGGAAAAGCTCTTGATCAACATTCGAAAAGCTGGTCAATATGAGTTAGGAGGGCGGCTTGTGACAGTTGATTTTAAGCGCTTGCTATCTTTATAACACGAAAAAAGGAAGGGGTTGAGAGTCAGTTGCAATCAATTCCCAGTTCAACACGGGCTATCCTCTATTCCACTTAATTTAAAAAGTGGTTCGGAACTCTTCAACTGGCTTCCAAGTTTGGCTTC
>JAFDBS010000216.1 GCA_019313185.1 Deltaproteobacteria bacterium
AGGTCCTTTGCACTTACGTTCAGAATACCGTTAGCGTCGATGTCGAAAGTAACTTCAATCTGTGGGACGCCACGAGGAGCCGGAGGAATCCCGACCAACTCAAAACGCCCGATGGTTTTGTTGTCAGTCGCCATTTCCCGCTCACCTTGCAGCACGTGCACAGAGACAGCTGGCTGGTTGTCGGCCGCTGTTGAAAAAACCTGGCTTTTCTTGCATGGGATCGTGGTGTTTTTTTCAATCAGTTTCGTCATCACGCCCCCTAGAGTCTCAATCCCGAGAGAGAGCGGGGTAACGTCGAGAAGCAGGACATCTTTCACTTCGCCCTTCAATACGCCACCCTGGATTGCCGCACCGATGGCGACAACCTCATCAGGGTTGACCCCTTTACTTGGCGTTTTACCGAAAATATCCTGGACTTTGGCTTGAACAGCCGGCATGCGGGTCATGCCGCCAACCAAGATGACTTCGTCGATTTCCGTGGCCGAAAGTCCGGCGTCTTTGAGGGCAGTTTTACATGGCTCGACAAGTTTTTTAAGCAGATCTTCACAGATGCTTTCCAATTTCGACCGGGTTAGTTTGATGTTCAGATGTTTTGGGCCATTAGCGTCTGCGGTGATAAAAGGCAAATTGATATCGGTTTCCATCGAACTTGACAATTCGCACTTGGCTTTTTCAGCCCCTTCCTTCAGACGCTGCAAAGCCATTTTATCGATTCGCAAATCGATTCCTTGCTCTTTTTTGAACTCGTCGGCGACATAATCGATGATTCTCTGATCAAAATCCTCACCGCCGAGAAACGTGTCACCATTGGTCGACTTCACTTCAAACACGCCGTCGCCAAGCTCTAAAATTGATATATCAAACGTTCCACCGCCGAGGTCAAACACCGCAACTTTCTCTTCGTTCTTTTTGTCGAGGCCATATGCCAAGGCTGCTGCAGTCGGTTCATTAATAATGCGCAAGACATTTAATCCCGAAATCTTTCCAGCATCTTTGGTCGCTTGGCGCTGGGAATCGTTGAAATAAGCCGGCACTGTGACCACCGCATCGGTCACTTCTTCTCCCAGGTAGTCTTCAGCGGTTTGTTTCATTTTCTGTAAAACCATGGCAGAAATTTCTGGTGGGCTGTATTTCTTGCCGCGGGCTTCAACCCATGCGTCGCCGTTATCTGCCTTGATGATTTTAAACGGGCTGATTTCGATGTCTTTTTTTACGGCGTCTGAATCGAACTTACGGCCGATCAAGCGTTTGATTGCAAACAAAGTGTTCTCTGGATTGGTTACGGCCTGACGCTTGGCCTGTTGGCCCACAAGACGTTCGCCGCTTTCGGAAAAGGCGACCATAGACGGTGTGGTTCGAGAACCTTCCGCGTTCGCAATGACGACCGGTTCTCCACCTTCCATGACGGCAACACAGGAATTAGTGGTTCCAAGGTCGATACCTATTACTTTGCCCATGATAAATAAACCTCCTTAACGTTAACTTCTGGTTTCTTTAAGAGTTATGAGTAATCAGGAAATACTCTCGTTGAATGTCATCCCTTATTACCGAGAATCCTTATCGGACTCTGCCGACGTGGAATCTTGATTCGGAGCGGATGTTTCCGCAGGGGCTTTCGCCACAACGACGAGAGCCGGCCGCAGCAACCGCTCATTGAGCTTATAGCCTTTTTGAAACTCAGTGACGACCGTATTGGGTGGATGTTCAGAGGTCTCAACCTGGCTCATGGCTTGATGAAGATTCGGATCAAACGCTTCCCCTGCTGCCGAGACCGGTTGAACGCCGAAATCTTCAAGAACTTTACGGAACATGGTGATGGTCATATCGACCCCTTCGAGAAGCCCCTGCTGAGTTGAACGATTTTCGCCGGCGTGGTCGAGAGCGCGTTCAAGGTTGTCCAGAACGGGGATCATTTCCTTGAGAAGCCGGTCGTTTGCGAAGCGGATCGCATCCTCTTTGTCTCGCTGAGTACGCTTTCGAAAGTTTTCCAATTCTGCACGTTCCCGCAGATACAGATCCCAATTTTTGGCAGCTTCTGCGCGGGTCGATTCGAGTTCGCGCTCAAGCTGCTCTTCCTCTGACTCTTTTGGTTGTTGCGCCTGTTTTTCCGCTGGCGGAGAAGGTGTTTCGCCGCTGGCTTCTGAAGGCTCTTCGATGGTCTCTTCCGGTTCCGGTTTGTGTTTCTTGCCCAACGTATTTACTCCTATTCAGAATCGTCTTCTAACATTCGACTGATCAGGCTCGCCGTATAATCAACAATTGGAATGATGGATGAATACGGCATCCGACTTGGGCCGAGGATGCCAAGTGTCCCCAACGTGCCAGCCTTACCATAGTAGGCTGAGGTGATCAGGCTGCAACCGGAAATCTCGCTGTGTTCCGTTTCGCTGCCAATCAAAACACGAACGCCTTTGGCCTGCAAACCTAGATCTAGCAAATTGATCAATGCTCGCTTTTGCTCGAATGTCTGGAAAATCCGCTTCATCCGTTCCAGGTCGTTAAATTCAGGTTGTTCGAACAAATGGCTAGTCCCTTCAATAATCACATCTCCACCGGTCGCATCATCCAACGCCACCTGAGAAAGTCTGAAGGCGCGCTGCAACAGATGGTCGTAAAGAGCCTTCTCTTTAGCCATTTGAGACAATATGAGGGCCTGGGCCTCGCGAATGCTCAAGCCAGCCATGGTCTGATTTAAATAATTCGTAATCTGCTCCAAATCATGATGAGATAAATCTTCATCATGTTCAATCAGTCGATTTTGAACTAATCCTGACTGGGTGACAAAAACGGCCAGGATCTTGCGTGAGGACAATTTGACGAATTCAATGTGACGAAAGACCGTCGATTTGATTCGAGGGATCATGACCAGTCCGGTATAATGGGCCATGGCTGATAACGTTCGGCTTGTTTCGCGCAAAAGGTCGCCCATTTGCAGGCCGCGATTACGATAATGCGCCTCAATCTGGGTTTTTTGCTGACGGTTCAAGCGGTTTACTTTGAGGACGGAGTCGACATAATATCGGTAGCCTTTGTCGGTGGGTATGCGTCCGGCAGATGTATGAGGTGATGTTAAAAACCCGCTGTCCTCAAGCTCCGACATCACGTTGCGAACTGATGCAGATGACAGGCCTATTGAAGGACGCTGGGTAATCGCCTTTGAGCCAACGGGCTCTGCCGTTGCAATATGTTCTTCAATAATCGCCTCAAGAATATCACGACTTCGATCGCTTAGAAGCGGCCCCATAAAAAACTCCGTGCAAAAAACGTCAAGCCGGAAGATCCGGCCTGTGAGCAACTTAGCACTCTTGCCTTTCGAGTGCTAACCACACCGTCAAAATAACAACGGCATCCCCCTTTGTCAAGAGGACGCCAGACGATTTTCAAGACACCTGAAAAGCTTAAAAAAAGGCTTGAATTAAACGGTCATACAGAAGCCAGCCACGTGGGGTCAAGTACCACCGGTCTCCTTCTTTTGTTAACCAAGGCAGCAAGCTTTGCACGGCCACAGGGAAAGCCGAGGCCAAATCAGTGCCAAACTTCATGTCAAGCTCGCGGTCAGAAAGGCCCTCGGCGGTTCTCAAGCCTAGATAGATGGTCTCAACTAAAGCCTCTCGAAGAGTGAACGACTCCAGGCAAACCGCCGGCTCCTGACCGGTTTCCAGGGCCATGCGATAGTGGTCTAAATTGTTCGGGACGGCCCAGCGACAGCCGCCCAGACGGTTCTCAAACGAGTGGGCTCCGGCACCCAAGCCGAGGTAACTTCGTCTCTGCCAATACCCCATATTATGGCGACAAACATGGCTTTTGCGGGCGTAGTTGGCGATTTCATAATGTTGGTAGCCGTGAGCCGTAAGCAGGTCGTGGATTGACATGTAATATTCGGCATAGCATTCGTCGCTCGGCAGTATTACCTGGCCCTTGTCGACTTTCTTGCCAAGGGACGTTCCGACTTCAGCGGTGAGACCATAACAAGAAAGATGCTCTGGCGCCAGCTGAAGATATTGTTCCAGATCTCTATCGAGTGCAGGCAAGGTTTGCCCGGGGAGGGCAAACATCAAGTCAACAGAGAGGTTAGAAAACCCGGCCCGACGGGCCCAGGCCACTGCATTCAGGCCATCTTGTACGGTGTGAGGTCGTCCCAAGCAAGCAAGCTGTTCGCTGTTCAGGGTTTGCAAGCCGATCGAGATGCGGTTGACTCCTGATTTCTGATAGCCGCACAAACTCGCCTTGGTGACAGTCTCGGGATTGGCTTCGAGAGTAATTTCTGCCTCAGGGACGATCCCCAGTTGCCGATCAATGGCGCAGAGGAGGGTATCGATACATTGAGGGGGAAGAAGCGATGGGGTGCCACCACCAAAGTAAATGGTATTGACCGGACCCTGCCAGCCTTGTTCAACAGCCCATGAGAGGTGCTTCTTGAGCAATGCAACGTATGCCAAAAGGGCGTCGGATCTTGCCGGAACAGAAAAAAAATCGCAATAATTGCACTTACGAGTACAAAATGGAATGTGTATGTAGAGTCCGTCCATAAAAGGACAAAGCTTGGGTTTAGAGGAACAAAAGGAACGCCATCAGGCTCAAAAACATGACGGCCAGCAACACCCCTCCTCCGACAGGGTAAGCGCCGCTTCGACTCCGGCGATCGATTTGTTCCTCGACGGCGGTTTGGCCATCGTTGATGCCGCTGGCATCCACCCAAAGCCGATATCCATACTTTTGAACATTACCACCGGGTTCATCGAAGAAACGAGCGAGAAGGCGGGGCATTTCCTGGGCAAAAACCCGATTTGCCCAGTCGTTGATGCCGTCGAACGTCCGCTGGCAAAAACGATAAAAAAGCCGACCTCCTTTTCGGTAGACCCAATCGGTGTCGATGGAGATGGTCTCGGTGCGCTTCAGCAGCGGCAGCAGCATGAAAAAGGCCAACGCCGAGAACATCAGCAGCTGTAACTGGTTGAGAGTGTGCTCGAGGGTGTAGGCGTGGAACTCGACTGCACCAAACGGCAAGATGTTGTAAAGCGGCTGAGGATAAACGCCAAGGAAAATGCAGATGAAGGCCAGCAAAGCCATTGCCGCGAGCATGTGCTTGGGCGGCTCGCCCGGCCTCAGGCCGTTGTCTTTGGCGAAAAAGACAAAGTAGGGGAATTTGATTCCGGCATGCAGGAAGACCCCTGCGGACGCAATTTCGAGGACCAACCACACCCAAAAGAGATGCTCGTGGACTCCGGCCTCAATGATCATCGGTTTGGTGGTGTAACCCGAAAGGAGGGGGAAACTTGAGATTGCCAGCGCGCCGATGGTGCCGAAGATCATCGTCAGCGGCATTGTTTTGTAGAGACCACCCAGATCGGTACATTTGCTCTTGCCGGTCATGTACAACACCGCGCCGGCACTCATCCAGAGCAGGGCTTTGTAGATAATGTGAGCAAAGGCATGAGCGACCGCACCGTTGAGGGCCATGGCAGTGCCAATGCCAATGCCGCAGATCATGAAGCCCACCTGATTCATGATGGAGTAGGCCAAGATGCGGCGCATGTCGTTTTCGAGGATCGCCCAGATGATCCCGTAGATGGCCATGGTGCAGCCGACGACCATCAGAATGTCCCATCCGGCAAAGCCACGAATCAGCGTGTAGACAGCGGTTTTGGTCGTATAGGCCGTCATGATAATGCCACCGGTGACGGTTGCCTCAGGGTAAGCATCGGAGAGCCAGGCATTCATTGGGGGTGCTGCAGCGTTGACCAGAAAGCCGATCAGGATCAGGTAGGTTGGCAGGCCTTGCAGCTCAAAGCCATTAAAGGCAACTGAGCCGGTGTTATGCACTTGCAGCAAGATGCCGGCCAGCAGACAGAGACCGCCGAAGATGTGTGCCATCACATATCGGAAGGCTGCGCCGTAGGCTCGCTCGGTTTTGCGGGCCAAAACCAGAAAGGTCGAGGTGATCGCCATGACCTCCCAGAACAGGTAGAGTGAGATCAGGTCGGCAGCAAAGACGGCACCGAGCGCTGCACCGATATACGTCAGGGCAGCTGCATGCTCGTAGCGTTCTTTTAGGTGCTGGGCAAACAGGAAGCAGCCAAACGCATTGAGGGTAAACACGTAACCGAATGCCTTGCTGAGCTTGTCGACCCGGAGCAAGTTGAGCTCGTACCCGAACAGTTGATAACTGCAGTAGGTGCCGGGCTCAAGCTGGCTGATGAGAAAGAAGGCCGTTGCCGGCACTAAGAGAATCAATGCCCGTCGACCGATTAGCGGCAACACCCAAAGCAGAACAGCCCCGGCGAAGAAGACCAATGTCGGGTGCAAGCTACTCACGGTCATAGTAATCCTCTCTGACTTTCAGTACGAAGCCGAAAAGCTTGGAAACCAAGATGATGATCACGCATGCGACAAAACCAAACAAAGCGTAGAAGCCAGGCCATGCCTCAATGGAGGAGAACAGGGTGTGTTTGTGCAAAAAGAAATCGGGCAAGACCAGCACAGCCAGGACAATGTAAAACCCGATCTTGAGGCGCTTGACGTTCTGCGGATGGTCGAACCAATCGAGTTCTTTCTTCTGTTTCACGGTGCAATCCCCACGGCCATTTGGGCCAAATTTAGAAGTGTATCATGGAAGAAGAAAAGCAACATTGAGCCGAGAGCCGTCAGGCAAAGCGGCACCAGGCAGAACAGAGGGGCTTCTTTCCAGCCGGTTTCTTCGCCCGCAGGCGCGTCAGCAAAAAAGGCTCGGTAAACAATCGGCAGGAAATAGGCGGCATTGAGAAGGGAGCTGACCAGCAAGACAATGAGCAGCACGTACTGACCACCATCAACCGTGCCGATGACAAGATTCCATTTGCTGATGAAGCCCCCCAGCGGCGGCATGCCGATAATGCTCAATGAGCCGAGGAAAAACGCCAGGAAGGTTATCGGCATGCGGCGGCCGAGACCGTCCATTTGACTGATGTATTTTTTCTTGCTGGCGACATAGATTGCGCCGGCGCAGAAAAACAGAGTGATCTTGCCGAAAGCATGCATCGCCAAATGCATGACACCCCCGAGGCGGCCGACGGCAGATATCATGCCGGCGCCCAGCACCATGTATGAGAGCTGGCCGACTGTCGAATAGGCCAGGCGGCGTTTCATGCTGTCCTGAGTCAGAGCAATGAGCGAGGCAACCAGCAGGGTGATAGAAGCTACAGTCGTAATCACTACGTTCAGATTGGCCGATTGCAAAGTCTCCGGGCCAAGAATATGGAAAACGACTCGAAAAATCGAAAAGACCCCCGCCTTGACGACAGCTACACCGTGCAGGAAAGAGCTCACTGGGGTCGGTGCGACCATCGCGGCTGGCAGCCAGCCATGAAAAGGTATCAAACCGGCCTTGGCGAAGCCGAAGAGGAACAGAACCAGAAGCAGGGCGAGCAGCTCGGGAGAGGCTTTGCCAGTGAGGATGCCTCCAGCGGTGAAGTCGAGTGTCCCGGCCGTGGCATAGGTGATCAGCATGGCCGGTAAAGCCAGGCCAATCGAAGTGCCGAGGATATAGGTCAGGTACTTGCGCCCGGAGGCCCTCGCTTCGGCGTTCTGTTCGTGGGTGACCAGAGGGTAGGTCGAGAGCGAGAGCATCTCATAGAAGAGGTACATGGTCAGCAGGTTGCCGGCAAAGGCAATGCCGAGAGTCGACGATATCGCAACCGCGAACGAGGCGAAGTAACGGGTTTGAGCGTGTTCGTTGAGGGCCCGCATGTAACCGATCGAGTAGATCGATGTGAAGAGCCAGAGGAAAGATGCGACCAGCGCAAACAGTATGCCGAGGGCATCGACCCGCAACTCGATCGGCACGCCAGGAAGCACCTCAGCGATGGTAAAGATGTATCCCTCACCGTAGAGGACTCCAGGGAGGAGCGAGGCGACGATCATCAGTTTGAGCAAGGCGATAAGGATGGTCCAGCTCTCCCGCAAATTCGGCTGACGATTGGACAGCAGGATCGGTATCGCACCACACAATGAGATCAGTATGGCCAGTAACGGCCAGATGGAAATACTTGGTGTCATGTCTTTCTCGGGCCAACTAGGAATTCATTGATCAGTAGAACTAGAAACCAGCCGGTATGACAAGGCTGATCAAGTTGTCTATTAAAACACCTGTGCCCAAACCGACCACGATAAGCAGAACGGCGGTCACCATCAAAGGTTTGAGCAACCAAAAGGAAGCTTCATGACGTTCAGATGCAGCATGTTCATGGTGCTCACCATCGACAAGCGCTCCAAAGTAAGCCAGCTCGATAATGCGAAAAAAAAGAACGGCATTGATCAAGCTGCTGACCACAAGAGCAATCACGAACTCCCAATGTCCTGCTTCTACACCGCCTAATATGAGGTACCATTTGCTAAAAAAACCACAGGTGGGCGGGACACCAATCATGGCGAATGCGCCTATGGTAAAGGCTGCCATGGTCAAGGGCATGCGGTAAAACAGCCCCTGAAGTGACACCAGGGCCACCGTTCCTTGGCGATAAATAATCGCAGCGACGACCAGAAACAGACAGAGAGTCATCAATGCATCGTTAATAATGTGCAGGATAGCCCCGGTAAGTCCATTGGCATTGCCAAGAAAAATCCCGCCGACCATGTAGCCGACTTCCGCAACAATGATGTAGGTCAGCATGCGGCGAAGATCTTTTTGACCAAAAGCCAATATTGAGCCGCAGATTATGGCGACAGCCGCTGCCCAGACGATCCCGCTTTTCACAGCGGCTGAGGCGTAGATATGTTCGGGGGTGTACATGGACAGGATGATCCGCACCATCAAGTATACGGTCACTTTGGTCATCAAAGGTGCAGCCATTGTACCAGCGCCCGTTGGTGCATGGCTGTAGGCATTCGGCAACCAGCCATGGAGCGGGAAAAAAGCCATCTTGATCCAGAGGCCGACCATCAGAAACCCGAGTGCTGTGGCAGTGGCCACCGGGGCGTTCAAGTTGGGGAGAATGCGTGCGATATCGGCCATGTTTAAGGTGCCGGTCAAAATGTACATGTAGCCCACACCCAGCAAATAGAAGCACGCTCCGATCGAACCCATGATGATATAGTTAAAACTGGAGAGGGGGGCCCGGCCCCGCCCCATGGCAATAAGCCCATATGAGGTGATGGATGTGATTTCAAGAAGGACGTAAAGGTTGAAAGCGTCTCCGGTCATAACCAGGCCGCAAAGACCGGCGATAAGGATAAGATACAGGGTAAAAAAGAAGTGCTCTTCTCCTGGAAGCTCTTGTTCGACGCTTTTCAGCGACGAAAACGACGCGATCAAAGCGACCAGCGTAATCAAGACCAGCATCATGCCGCTCAGATGGTCGACGACCAGTTCAATACCGTACGGCGGCGTCCAGTTCCCTACCGTGTAACGCAACGGCCCGTGATCGATAACCGCAGCGAGCACAGCCAGGGCCCCGCCGAGGGCAACAACCAGAGATCCGATCACCAACCACGGAATGGATCGCCGGCTGAAACGTCCCAAAAGGTTAACAATCAGCGCGGCCACAAGAGGCGAGGCCATCACGTACATGTGGAGGTTGGAAGACGTCATCGCCGCACTTTCTCCAAGATTTCGTTTTCTTCGAGGGTCCCGTACTCGCGGTAGATTCTTTGGAGGACGGCAAGTGCGACGCCGGTGACGCTGACGCCAACAACAATTGCGGTTAGCATCAGAACGTGAGGCAAGGGGTTGTCAATGGTGTTTGGATCGATGGTACCGGCCAAGCCGGAGTATTTGTCCACGATCGGGATCCGCCCCCCTTTTTTGACACCTGTCGAAACAAAAAATAGAATAATGGCCGTTTGAAAAATGTTCATGCCAAGCAATTTCTTGACTAGGTTTCGCTTGCCGATCATGGCATAAAAACCGATCATCATCAGTATGACGTAAACCCAGTAATTGTACTTAGCGACGATTTCCTGTACGATTTGCTCCATCGCTTACAATCCTTCGTCCATCTTGCCACTCGAAGAAATATTCCAGTAAAGCAACACCATGATGCTCATCACGGCAAGTCCGACGCCGACTTCGACTAAAAAAATTCCGAACGAGCGCCACTCAACCGGTCCCAAAGGAATGATTATGTTTAAAGCGCTGTAATCGAGGAACAAGCCACCGACCAGCGCGCATATCAGGCCAACGCCTATGAAAATCGCCGCTCCCAGATTTCCCAATATGGCATTGACCTTTTCTGACATGTGCTTGAAGGAGGTTTTCATATCAAAAGCCAAAGCGAGAAGAATGAACGACGCACCCAAAATCACACCGCCCTGAAAGCCACCACCAGGACTGTAATGGCCATGGACAATCACATAGAGTCCAAACAGTTGAATGAAAGGCACCATCAGGCGAACTGCGGTTTTGATAATCAAGCTGTCACCAAGTTGGCGTTGCTTGGCCTTCTCTTGGAGCTGTTTCATTGGCTGCGATTCCTCCGCAAGACGCTGACAACAGCCATTCCTGCGCAGTAAATGACAACAGTTTCAAACATGGTGTCATACCCCCGGTAATCGCCAAGGACGGCGGTCACCAAGTTTGGGACATGGGTCTCTTGAACCGCATGCTCTATATACTTGGGGGACAAATAGCTGTTGGCAGGTGACTGAGGGTCACCCCAGGCGGGAAAGTCCTTGGTGCCATAAAGGAGCAGCGCACCTGTACAGAGCGTAGCCAGCAAGGCAAGAGTTTTCAATCCTTACTCCTTCGTGTTGTTCTGAGGATTGCCCCAATGTAAAGAATGGTGCTGATGCCTGCACCCACCGTTGCTTCGGTGAAGGCAACGTCGACCGCGCCCATCTCCGCCCAAAGCAGACACATTAAGAAGCTGTAGACACCAAACACAACCGCGGCGCCAAGAAGGTCTTTGATGGTAATCGTTGCCAGGGCGCAAATGACGACCAAGGTCAGAATCATTAAATCGATTTGCCAGATCATGCTTTCCTCTTTTTTGTCCGCTCCCAGGGCTTAACGCCGAGAATCAGTGCGGCTTCAGTGATGGCATGTGTTGCCGTCGGGCTGGCGATAAACACAAACACGGCTACCAGCAGGAGCTTGATGGCCAAGAGAATGCTGCCAAAGCTCAGGTCCTGCAGGGTGTACAGGGCAATCCCTAGAACGAAAAGAACAGCCGCCAGCGAATCACATTTTCCTGCAGCGTGCAGGCGTGTATAAAAGTCCGGCAGGCGCAAAATGCCGAGCGTGCCTGCCGAGAAAAAAAACAGGCCGAGGACAATCAGGATGGCGGCAATTATGGACATATACACTCCTAAGGCTCAATCTCATCAAGAATGATCTCTCGACGACGTAAAAAGAACTTGGTCGCACCGAGAGTTGCGATGAAGTTAAGCAGGGCATAGGCGAGGGCGATATCTACAAACATGCCAAGATCCTCGTAGATCAAGCCGATCAATAGCAGCAAAACCGAAGTCTTGGTGCCGATGACGTTGCCACCTAAAATCCGATCAAGAATGGTGGGCCCCCCAATCACCCGGATCAGGCTCAGCATCATCAGCAATACGAGTATGCATGCAGATATAAGGAAAAAGGCTTCCATCAGTCCGTCTCCAGGGCACGCCCAATCCGCGCTTCCATTTCTCCGGGGAGTGCCTCACCTGCACTACGCGTCAAGGCATATACAGTGAATTCATCATCATCAATATTTACCGTAATTGTTCCCGGCGTAAGGGTGATCGATTGAGCAAAAGTCACCTTCGAAATAGGGCGCTTCAGAGAGGTTTTAAAGCGGATCAAGTGAGGGTCTATTTTCTCCAGCATGCGCGGATGCAATACTACCCATGCAACCTCGATGTTAGCCAGAAGGATCTGGTAGAACAACCAAGGCAGATAGCAAATCACTCCGAACAGCCCTTTTAGCCAATTGTTTTTCTCGCCATAAATCAAAAGCGAATGGCTGAAGTGGGCAACCAGCAGGCATGAAAAAACACCAAGGGTAAGGTGGAAGGCGTCAAACATCCCGGAGAGAACAACCCAAAAAAACAACATGATGAGAAAGGTGGCAAATTTTGTTTTCAAAACCCATGACCCTTTAGTTAGATCGCTAATCAAGGATCGCAACAAATTGGAATGCAGCGTGGAACCAGAGACAAACCGCGGCGATGACCCGACGCAAAAATGCCACAATTTCTAGCATGCTTCTTACTGTCTGGTCAAGAGAATCTGGCGTGATCTTGTTTGTTGTTTGAATCCAAGGTCTGCTTTATAATCAGCCGGTTAGCAAAAGCAGAACAAACAGGGGACAATTTTTATAACCTTGTTTTACCAGGAGGTCCTATGGAGCCAACCGTGAACGCTGCTGTGGTTCAATTCAATATTGCCCTGGGCGATATCGAAGCCAATCTCGCCAAGGTCGAAGCGGGATTGGCTCGATGCAGTGCCAAGGGGGCGCAATTGGTTGTTTTACCAGAGATGTGGAGCGCTGGTTATGATTACAAGCGACTGAGGCAGCATGCCGACCAGACGCCTTTTGTAGAAAGCCGGATCAAGACGCTCTCTGAGGAACTCGGCTTGGTCATTGTCGGCAGCCTTCCAGAAAAGCAGGGTGATGCGATATATAACACAGCGACCCTGTTTGACTCGGGCTCAGAACGGGGGCGCTACCGTAAGCTGCACATGTTTTCGACCATGGGCGAAGACCGGTTTCTTATGCCCGGAGACCAAGTTCTGGTTGCCGACACCTCGCTGGGTCGCATCGGGGTTGCTATTTGCTATGACCTGAGGTTTCCGGAGCTGTTTCGCAAAATGGCTATTGATGGTGCGGAAATCATCTGTCTTCCTGCCGAGTGGCCTAAACCGCGTCAAGAACATTGGCGGACTTTGTTGCGAGCGAGGGCAATCGAAAATCAATTGTTTATTGCCGCGGCAAATTGTTGCGGACCCCAGGGGAAACTCGATTTTTTCGGCATGAGCTTGTTGATATCGTCTCGTGGCGACCTCTTGGCTGAGGGCGAGGAGGCTGCCACAGAATTGATAGCGACCTTTGATTCGAGGGAGATGAAGGATTATCGGGAGCAAATCCGATGCTACCATGACCGAAGGCCTGAAATTTATGGGACATTGTTAGATTGATGCACCAGACCCAAACCAAAAACACCACTGATGGAGAGGCTCTTCCCATGAGGTCTAAACTCAAACTACTCTGCCAAGACCTGTGCCTCGGAACGGTGTTGGGGAGGGATCGCCTCTAAAGACTCGGCAAAGTGAAGTTCGCCATGACGGTCTGCGTAAATATAGCGCGGCGACTCCTTTGTCGATGCCTTTTGGTCAGCTGGGCGGCTTTGCTCAATGATGCCCTCAATCGACGGGAGCATCGGTTTGTTGGGCTCGCTCTGTTCTGGCTGCCCGATGGTGAGCGTCAGCAGTCGATTCCGGAAGTCCTTGTAAAATCTGCTGATCGCGCCTTGGACCGGGCGGGTCTCGGGAAGGCTGAGAAGAAATTGATCGATCATTAGAATGGAGATTAACAGCAGACTGACCAAAATCAGCCATTTCAATAGTTTGAACATCTAATCCTCATGGTCTCGCCGCCCTGGTTTGTCGCTGGGTTTCGCTTCCTGCGATTGATTGTTTTGGCGTTTTTGCATGGGTAACCGTTCGCTTCGTAAACACCCACCGGAGAATGCCCGGCTCATGCCAGGGGTCCTTAGCGAACAGGGATGTTATGTCTCGGTCCCCGCAAATCATTTTATTTCATTTCGCAGAGCGCTGTGTCTGCCATGACGCCCTGCTTGACACAGACATATTAGGCTCCTGCGGCGAGGAAAATCAAGCGCAAGTCAACGCCGAGGCATTCCTTTTTGGCAAGAATTGTGTTATCTTGTGCGCCACTTTTCGTGGAGGAAAAAATGACTGACACACTTTATGACGTCGTAATAATTGGTGGAGGGCCAGCAGGCTTGACAGCGGGGCTATACACTTCGCGGGCCAAGCTGAAAACTCTTCTGGTGGAACGGATGATCATGGGTGGCCAAGTCATGACCACCACCAAGGTAGAGAACTATCCGGGTTTTCCGGGTGGAATCGACGGCCCAGAGCTGATGATGCGTTTCCAAGAGCATTGCCAAGAGTTTGGCCTTGAAACAATGACTGGCGAAGTTACAGGCCTGAGGGATCACGGTGCCGAAAAAAACGTCATTGTCGACAATCAAAACATCAGAAGTCGCGCCGTAATCATCACGACTGGCGCTGAACCGAAAAAACTGAACATCCCAAGGGAGGCAGAGTTTACCGGCCGAGGCGTTTCCTACTGTGCAACCTGTGATGGGGCGTTTTTTCGTGACGTGCCGGTGGCAATCGTCGGTGGTGGCGACACGGCCGCCGAGGAGGCGCTGTTTTTGGCCAAGTTCGCCAGCAAGGTTTATATCATCCACCGGCGCAATGAATTGCGCGCGACCAAGCTGTTACAGGAACGGATTTTCGCCAATGAATTGATTGAGCCGATCTGGGAGAGTGTTGTGACAGAAATCCACGGTGGCTCTTCAGGCGTGACCGCTGTGACCTTGGAAAATGTGTTGACAGGAGACAACCGCCTGCTCGATCTTGCTGGCCTTTTTGTCGCAATTGGCGTTTCGCCTAAAGCGCATTTTCTCGCAGATATCCTTCAGCTCGACCCGGAAGGGTATATCCTGACGGACAGCGAGTGTCGCACGTCGATGCCAGGGGTGTTTGCCGCCGGGGATGTTCGCAAAAAAATTCTCAAGCAAATTGCCACCGCCGTTGGCGACGGCGCCGTGGCGGCGATTGTTGCGGAAAAGCATTTGGATGATTTTGACTGATCACGGTTTTGCCAGTGGTTTGGGCAAAAAGAAAAGTCGGTCCGATCAAGTCCGGACTTGCGGGCAAAGCATCATGGGTCGATTGCCGGAAGACATGAATATGAGCGGCCTTACCTTCTCCGTCGCTCAGGGCCCTGATAATTACTCATGCTGCCATTACGAATGGCGTCTCGCCCTACTATCGCCCAGCTTTCCGAGCGTTTAAAACTGGTTACGCTTTTTGTTGCCAAGAGTGTATTGAGCAGTTCCGGTTTAACCATGTCGAACCTGCCGTCTTTGTACATTACACGGATCAGCACAGCCCTGACCTCCCTTGAAGATTCCCAAGCCCCATTATGGGCCCATGCAAGCAAATTTCAATCTGCCGCATCTTATCATCGTAGACAGCCTAGGGCAAGCAATCTCATGGAGCACAGCAGAGGTTGCGTTTTTGGTCAAACAGAACAAGGAGATTGCTTGGCGAGGTGAAGCGGCTTTTGAAAAACTCTCAATTGGTGAACGTATGGAGTTGTGTTATTTTTGAAACATGACGCCGTCCCTCATTCCTCTTTTGGCTTCTTTGGCCGCCATTCTTCTCGGAGCCTTGATTGGAGGACGGCTGGCCTCGATTTGTCGAATCCCACGCGTAACCGGTTATCTGATCACCGGTCTTCTGATCGGGCCGTCGTTTGCTCATTTAACCGGTTTGCCCGTTCTGTTGCCTCCCATTGTTCTACAGGAATTCCGGATTGTTTCTGACATTGCATTGGCGCTGATCCTGATGCATATCGGCGGTTTGTTCGAATTTGGCAACCTGGATCGATGGCGTAATCGAATCCTGCTGTTCTCCGGAAGCGAAATCGTTTTCACGTTTTTGTTCGTCAGTCTCGCAACATTCGTCGTCAACCAGTTTGTCCTTCATCAGGTGCTGCCCGGGATGTCCCTGAGGGAGACGTCGCTTGCCTTCGGACTCTTCTTGGGAATTATCGCTGTGGCGACTGCTCCGGCAGCGACGTTAATGGTGATCCGCGAGTACGAAGCAGAAGGGCCAATCACCAGTTTGGTCTTGACCCTGGTTGGCTTTAACAACCTTGCCTCAGTCCTCGGCTTTGCTGTGTTGGCGCACATATTTATTGCCCCCGGAGAAAGCCTTACGATCTTGTTCTGGCGTATGATCGGGCCCATGGTGATTGGCGCGGGGGTTGGGTTTGCCCTCGCGGTTTGGGCACAGCGCCTTGAGTTGCCTAGCGAAAACAAGATCCTGATGATCGGCGGGGTGGCCGCAACCACAGCGATCTGCCGGAGCTTGGAGATCGACTACTTGTTAGCCAGCTTGGTCCTTGGAATGACGCTGGCCAACAGCTGCCCACGTTGGCCGCGATTGCAAGAGCACTTGCGGCAAGTCGATTATTTGCTTTATGTGGCGTTTTTTGTTTTGGCAGGGGCCAACTTGCATATCGAGACGCTCGGTCATATTGGACTCTTGGGGGTCGCCTATGTCTTGGCCCGGACGCTCGGTAAATGGCTGGGTGCGAAGATGGGCGCCCGCCTGGGAGCTTTTGGGACACGAGAAATGGCCTATGTCGGCTTGACCTTGATGGCCCAGGCCGGTGTGGCAATCGGTCTGGCCGGGCAGCTGGCACAGAATTGGCCGCTCGGTGGCAAACTTTTGGAAACCGTTGTATTGGGAGCGGTCGTGGTGTTTGAACTGATAGGGCCTTTGGCCGTTCGGCACGGCTTGGTTCGTTCAGGAGAGGTCCCAATTCTCGCAATGTTGCAGAAAAGAGCTCCGGTCGGTGCCTTGGAAGGAATGCACAATGTCGTGCAGCAGTTCCGAACGTCGCTGCATATCCCTGTGGGTCACAACTTAAACGACCCCGGAGATATCTTGGTGCGCCACATCATGCGACAGAACGTTGAAACGGTTCGTCACGATACGCCCTATTATGACCTTCTCAAACATATTGCCCACAGTCGCTATGACCGCTTTCCGGTGGTTGATGATCAAGGGCATTTTGTCGGCATGATCAATTACACTGAGATTCGCGATCTGCTTTTTGAGCCGGCACTCGTTCCGCTTGTGGTTGCTGGCGACCTCGCAGCCACTGAGCAGAATACCCTGTTCCCGGATCAGCCGTTACGAGAAGCCCTGCAAATCATACAGCAGCATCAGGATATGAGCTTTTTTGCGGTTGTCGAAGCTGATGACCAACAAAAGCTGGTTGGTATTTTAAGCCAAAATGACGTGCTAGCCGCTTTCCGGCGGCTTGGGCATTCCGCAGGCTAAGCTGCTGAAAAAACAAAAGGGCGCCCCGAAGTTGCGCCCTTTTGTAAATCATGCTTAGAGTGACGTGAATCTGTTAGCTGCCCCATTCTTTGAGTTTTTCTTCGGCAAGGCGTGCTTCTTCGGCCAGCGGGAAGTTTTTGACGACACGCTGTAACAGAAGCTTGGCGTTGGTTCGATCTCCCAGAGCATCAAAGGCGAGCCCTTGCTTGAGAAGGGCAGAGGCAACCTTTGGGTGATCGCTAAAGTTCTGGATGACGTCTTCAAACTTGAGAATAGCCTGTTCATAATTTTTTTCGGCGTAATAGGTTTCTCCAACCCAGTAGGCCGCATTGACAGCCAGCGGATCCTGTGGATAACGTTTCAAGAAGGTTTCCATTAATTCTCGTCCGCCGGAAAAATCCTTGACTTCACGGATCATGACCAAGGCCCGCTCATAAAGTGCCACAGCGGTTTCTTGTTTCGGAGTCGGACTCGGGGCCGTTGATAAAGTGGCCGAGGAAGGTGCGGCCACAGGTGTCGGGGGCGAACTCACCGGTTCGGGAACCGAACTTTGCTGTGGGACTGCTTCCCGCCCGGAAAGCAGGTTGAGACGCTGCTCGAGGTCAGCAATCTGCAGACCGAGTTCGTCGCGCAGCAAAGTAATCTCCTGACGCAGTTCGTCTGCGCCCCGGGCTTGGTCATCAAAACGGCCTTGAATGGATTGCATGTCAACACGCAAGCTGTCCAGCCCGGCCTGGGCATCAGCCTGATTTTGCGCCAAGGTTTCTACGCGTGCCCGGACGCCTCCCGTTTGGTCATCCTGCAACACTTTTAAAGAGCGTTCAGCCTCAGCGAGGCGGCGTTTGAGCTCCATCAATTCTCTTTGTGTCTGCAGGTCCTGTTCTGTGGTAACGCAGCCGGCGAGTATCAACAGGCTGATCAGTAGGCTCATCAAGGGTCGATGCATGCCGTCGTCCTCCAATTTCAGAAGGGCCGCTCAACCCGGCCCTGTGTTGTTACTGGATGGCTTTAAACTCGGCGCGGCGGTTCAACGCCCATGCCTCTTCTGTCGTGCGGGGGTCCAGCGGTTTTTCTTCACCATAAGAGATTACAGACAAGCGCTGTGGGCTAATTCCGAGCGAAATCAGATATTGTTTTGCCGCCAGGGCCCGGCTTTCTCCAAGCGCGAGGTTGTATTCATCTGATCCGCGCTCGTCACAATGTCCTTCGATCACCACCTGAATGCTGCTATTGGCCTTAAGATAATTGGCATTTTGAGTCAAGGTGTCCCGTGCATCGTCACTGAGGGTAAACTGGTCGAAATCGAAGTGAATGCGCTGCAAGCCAGCCACGTCTTCATGGCTAGGAACACCCTCCTCACGGATTTCCTGGTCGCCAATTCCAGCAATGTCTGGCTGTTGACCGATGTCGGTTGAGCCGACTTGCGCTTGTTCGTCAACTGGTGGGGTCGACGGGGTTGTGCTGCAACCGTTTAACCAGACAGCAAGGGCAATAAGAAACAAGAGAAACGCGAGTCCTTTTAATCTGTTCATTGCATAAAACTCCTTTGTTTAAATGGGCTTCAATTGTAGGGTTGGTCTCACATGCAGTGCATATCGATTTCTGTAAATGGCATTGCATTAAAGTTTGTCATTATAGCTGTCGGCCCCATAAAAAACAACAGAAGGTTTTCGCCCTACCAACGGCCTGACCAGGCGGGATGCCGGCAATCGCTCTCCAACGTTGTCAAACGACGAGAGCCTGTGCCGTCCGCGCGCATTACATAAATTGCCCGATTCCCGTCTTTGTCTGACGAATAAACCAAAAACCGCCCGTCCGGACTCCAGCGTGGATGTTCTGAGTTCCCTGGACCAAACGTCAAACGGCGTTCATCGGTTCCATCAGACCGAATGGTATAGATATCGAAACGGCCATTTTCCTGCCGGGTGAAGGCGATTATGTCATCCTTGGGATTCCAAGCGGGCGTGGCGTTATATTTGCCCTGGGTAGTGAGGCGCTTTGCCTCTTGCGTGTAAGTGTCAACAGTGAAAATGTGAGGATTTCCCAAGCGGTTGGACACAAAGGCAACCTGGCGTCCATCGGCGCTCCAGCTTGGGTCGGTGTCGATACCCCAGCTGTTAGTCAGGCGCTTGCGAATCGCACCGTTCCGGTCAATCAAGTATATCTCAGGGTTGCCGTCTTTAGAGAGGGTCAGGGCAATCTCATCTCCGTCCGGAGAAAACCGTCCACCCACGTTCAGACCTTTTTTAAACGAAACCTTAGCTTCCTGTCCCGTGTAAATCTCTTTTCGATAGAGGTTAGGGTTGTTGGCCCGGTAAGATGTGAACAGCAGCTCTTTGCCTTGAGGCGAAAAGTCAGGGTTGAGTACGATAGAGCGATGATTGGTCAATCGAACGGAATTGTGACCGTCCACATCCATCAACCAGAGCTCTTTGTCTCCCGTTTGGTTCGAGATGTACGCCAAGCGAGCACTGAACGGCCCCAACTCGCCGGTCAGGGCTTTCAAGATTTGGTCAGCAAAGGCGTGGGCCATCCGCCTGACGTCTTTTGTCCTTCCAACATAGCGTCGGCCTGTGAGCAGACGCCGGTTGACAACATCAAAAAGCCGGGCTTCAACAACCAGGCTGTCCCCCTCGAGGGTGTAAGCGCCTTTTACCAGCGTTTCGGCACCGAGAAGCCGCCATTGTCCAAAATTGACTTGCGTGCTGAACAGCCCCAGTTGGGCGGCATCATCCAGAAAAGCGTCTGGGTTGACAAAACGAAACAGACCGGACAGTTCGAGGTCCGCATTCAAGGCGTCCAGAAAGCCACCGATTGCTTTGGGTGATTCAGGACCATCGATTGGCAAAAAAGGGACGAGGGCGAGCGGGATCGTCTGTTCACCGGGAGCAGAGATTTCTATTTCTGTTGCAGCCTGGGTGGTCTGGGGCAACAGGACTGTCATGAAAATGACAATCAACCAGAAAATACGCATAAATTCATCTCCTTACCGCGGCCATCTCCTTAAGGTTGAAGAGGACAGTCAGCTCCATTGTTTTGGGCAGTTTATGATCCAATTGTTTGGATTTGATTATTGCGCGTTTAATCGAATCATCAAATTGGCTGTCGCCCGACGGCTCAAGAATGCGATAGCGGATTAACTCGCCTGAGTCCGAATAGACCAAAAAAACCTTTGCTTGAATGGTGCCCATCCGGGATTGGTCTAAAAGGTAAGGAGAGAGAGCCCAGTTCGACTGGATGAAGGCCTGCACATGGCTGACGACGCTGACACCGGCCTCGGTGCCGGATCCATCAGGCATGCCGATTGGGACGTCTTGGGGGACGCTTGCTCCAGCAGACTGCAGTTTCGCCAACCGCTGCTTGATATCGTCTATGTCTGATTGTCGGGCTTGCTTTTGTCGCAATTCTTCGATGGCGGCGAGCCGCCTCTGCTCTGCGGACTTGACAGCTTCAGGCTTGGGTGCTGGCGTTGGCTTGGTTTTGGCCGTCGGCAATTTGTCCGCAGTCGGTTTCGGCTTGGCTTTGGGTTGCGGGGCAACAGCCTTTTTGGCCGCCGGGGCCTTTGGCGCCGGTTTGGCCCTGGCTTCGGGTCGCCCGGCCTGGGGGTTAAGAACCGGCTTGTGGACCAAATCGACATAGTAAACGGGTGGCTTCACTCGCCGGGCGCTATCAAAAAGGCCTCCAGCCAGCAAAATCACCAGCACGGTGTGGGCGATGAGCGAGGCGACCAGGAAGCGGCCAAGCTTTGGATGATCGTGATTGGAATGGTTAAATGACAAGCGGGTGGCAGACATAACCCTCAATCCGATCAGTCCTGAGGCTCCTGCGCGACCATGCCAAGCTTGGCAACGCCTGCGCGTTTAATTGCCGCCATCACTTGAACCACTCGCCCATATGGCACAGCCTTGTCCGCTTCGAGATAGACGGTTTTGTCGTCTTTCTCAAGCAGGATTTGCTCAATAATTGGAGTCAGTTTGGCCGGTTGGTCAACTTTACTGTTGCCAATCATGATGGCCCCTTTTTGAGTCAGCGTAACAATAACCGGATCTTTCGCTACAGAAAGATTCGGAGCATTTTCCACTTCGGGCAAAGCGACGTCGACGCCGCGTTCCATCATTGGCGCGGTCACCATAAAAATGATCAGCAACACCAGCATGACGTCAACGAACGGAGTGACGTTGATATGTGCCAGTACAGTACGCCGGCGGTTTTCTCGTTGTCCAACTTCCATCTTTAGTGGCCCCGACCCATCCGTTGGACAATGTTCAACATCTCTTGGCTGAAATTATCCATTTCGCCAGTCAGGATATTGACCTTGTTGACAAAATGATTGTAACCGATGACCGCAGGGATTGCCGCGACCAAGCCAATGGCTGTGGCGACCAGGGCTTCGGATATACCTGGCGCAACGACAGCCAAAGAGGCGTTTCCGGACTGGCCAATGCCGTGAAATGCGTCCATGATTCCCCAAACTGTACCAAACAGACCAATAAAAGGAGCGGCTGAGCCTGTGGTGGCAAGAAAGGACAAGTACTTTTCCAGCCGATGGGTTTCTGACGTGGTTGCTCGGCGCAAGACGCGCGCCACCCGCTCCTGTTCACCAAGGTCGGCCATCATTTGTTCTTTGGCCTGGCCTTCTGTGCCGCGTCTTTGGGCCAATTCATGATAGACCTCGCGGAACAGCACAGTCAACGGGGAGTGGCGATAGTTGCCAAGGCCTTGACCAATGGTGTCGAAACGTTTTTTCGACCAGAAAAAATCAAGAAACTTGTCTGAGTCACGGATGGCGCGCTGAACCACAAATTGTTTGTACAAAATGATGGCCCATGACACGACTGAAAAATAGACTAAAATCAGCAAGACCAGCTTGACCACCGGCCCTGCATTCATTACCAGTTCCAAGACGGTTCTCCTTAATTTGTAGTGATAAGACGATCTCAGATGAGAGTTCCGAAACACACGATGACAATGCTCGATTATCAGATACTCAACCGAGCAAGTCAACCAGTCTTCAAATAGCCCGATAATTTATGGCGGACAAATTCTGCCGTTCGGGAGTTTGGTGATCGTTCAAGCAAGCGAGACAAAGCCTTGACGTCGTCAAGATCCTCCCAAACAGAGAGTTCGACATATCTCAACTTGGCTTTGGCTGCTCGCATGCGAGTGATGGTCAAGACGTCAGAACTGCTCCATGGAATGTCAACAAAAATCTCCGGCCGGTGCCTTCTCTGGCCGATCAATGCATACCCGCCGTCCCGACAGGGCACCGTGACGACATCGCAATTGTCTTCCAACGCCACAATGGCTTGGTTGATGAATTGGACCGGTAAATCAGGGCAATCAGAGCCGATGATGACCAAGGGGTTGGCTCCTGCTGCAAACAAGGATCGGCTGGCATTGGACAATCGTTGACCGAGGTCTGCACCAGCCTGGGGCAGAAGGAACAGCCCCGGGAAGACCTTGGCAAACCATTCATAGCGACCAGCATAACAGAGAACAACCTGAGCCTGAATTTGCAACAGCCGGACTACGGTTTCGCGGAGAGCCGTGTCATAGAGCTGACAGGCCTCGGTGGCGCTTAACGGCGGGCAAAATCGGGTTTTAACTCGACCGGCAATGGGTTGCTTGGCAAAGACGGCAATTGTTCGGCCTGATAAGCATAAGGTGTGCCTATCAGGGGAGTTATCCACCTTATCCACAGGGTTGTCCACAAAAATCAGCGTTCTGCCGTTCGACCAAGGCATAGGCGGAATGGTTGTGAATCGACTCAAAATTCTCACAGGCAACGCGGAACCATGTTATCTCACGCTCCCTGGAGAGGCGTTCGGTGACTGCCCGTACAACGTCTTCGACGAACATCGGATTGTCATAAGCTTGCTCAGTCAACGCTTTTTCATCCTCACGCTTTAGAAGGGCATAAACCGGTGCGCTGGCGCAGCCCTCAACCCATTCGATCAAATCTTCCAGCCAGATATGCTTGCGGTACCGGATCTCGACTTTAACAGCGCTGCGCTGATTATGAGCACCACGCGCGCTGATTTCTTTTGAGCAGGGGCAGAGTGAAGTGACGGGGACAGTTACTCCGAGAACGAAATCGTATTGATCGCCAAGGCCTGCCGTCACATGGCATTGATATTCCATCAGGCTACGGGCTTGCGAAACGGGGGCGTGTTTTTCAATGAAATAAGGAAAATCAAGCTCAATATGAGCGCAACTCGCCTCGAGGTGCTGTTGCATATCGCGCAGAATTTTATCCATTCGATCTATGCTGATTTCGCCGTGGTACTGATTGAGAATTTCCACAAAACGGCTCATGTGGGTACCTTTGAACTGGTGAGGCAGGTCGACATACATGTTGATTCTTGCAATGGTTTGTTGGCGTTCTCTGTGTTTGTCAAGCAAAACGATAGGGTAACGGATGTCTTTGACGCCGACCTTATCAATGGGGATCATGCGCGGGTCGTGACGCTTTTGCATGTCGGGCATGTTCGGCTTTGTTGAGGACTCGCTGAGGTGAGAGCCTGATTGGCCGAGATCCTGAGAGGTTCTGTGCGAAGAATCGTTCATGAATTCATCATTCCGTAGGGAGCTGAACACCAAGCCGCAAGTGGTGCACATGCTCCATCAAGGGGTTATTTCATTCCTGATAGGCAATGGGGTCATTGATCCCGAGTTCAGCGAAGCCTTTGCGGCGCAGACGGCATGAATCGCAGGACCCACAGGCCAGTCCGGTTGGCGTTGGGTCGTAGCAGGAATGAGTCAAGCGATAGTCAACATTGAGTTTTAAGCCAGCTTGGATGATTTGTGCTTTGCTTAGATCTATTAGCGGTGTGTGAATCCGATAGCCATGCTGGCTTTCGACGCCTGCCTTGGTCGCAAGGTTTGCCATGCGAGTAAATGCGTCAATGAATGCAGGGCGGCAGTCAGGGTATCCTGAATAATCGAGTGCATTGACCCCAATAAAAATATCAAAAGCGCCCAAAACCTCAGCCCAGCCAAGGGCAAAGCTTAGAAAAATGGTATTCCGGGCTGGAACGTAGGTGATGGGTATCTCATGTTCCTTGATTCCCGTTTTAGGGACTGCCAGGTTGGCTGTGAGCGCACTTCCTCCGAATTGCCGCAGATCGATCTGCACGACCTGATGGGCAACGGCTCCGACCCGAGGGGCATATAGACGCGCTTTCTCCAATTCGACTTGATGGCGCTGACCGTACGAAAAGCTCAGGGCGTAAGGCAGGTAACCTTCTGCTTTGGCGATTGCCAAGCAGGTGGTTGAGTCGAGGCCACCACTGTAGAGCACAACGGCTTTTTTGGGCAAGGTTTCCTCCTTGACAAACACTTAATGGACCTCAAAAAATGGCCCTGTACCAAGACGGTGAATCTTTAACAAATTCGTGGTTCCAGGGTCGGAAACCGGGCTCCCCATGGTTATCACAACAACATCGCCCCGGGAGAGCACGCCGACGTCAATTACGGCTGCTTCCACAGAGCGGATTTGCGCTTCCGTGTCACCTTTTATGTCCACCCGTATCGAGCGGATGCCTGCATACAAAGCCATACGCCTCCGGACGGCCTGGGAAGGCGTCACCGCAAAAACCGGCACAGGTGGCCGGTACTTGGCAACCAGCGCAGCGGTACTGCCGGTTTGGGTAAAAGCAAGGATCGCGACAGCGCCAACGCTTTCCGCAACCCGGCAGGCAGCCTGGCCGATGGCTTCCGGCAATTGGCGGTACCCCAAGGCTTCGGAAATAGGGTGAAAAACCTGTTCGCGAAGCTGAGGATCGGTTTCCACGTCACGAGCCACCCGACCCATCATCGCCACAGCTTCTATCGGGTAAGCGCCGGTCGCTGTTTCGCCAGAGAGCATAACAGCATCGGTTCCGTCCAAAATGGCATTCGCAACATCCGAGGTCTCCGCCCGGGTTGGACGCGGGTGAGTGATCATGCTTTCGAGCATTTGGGTCGCCGTAATCACAGGCTTGCCGGCTTGGTTGCATTTACGAATAATGTGCTTCTGTATCAAAGGGACCTTCTCCGGTTGTAATTCAACGCCCAGGTCTCCACGGGCCACCATAATTCCATCTGCTGCAGCCAAGATGGAGTCGAAATTGGTCACAGCTTCCGGCTTTTCGATTTTAGCGATCAGCCTCAATTTCGCGCCATGCTGGTAAAGCAATGCTTTCAACTCCTCAACGTCAGATGCCGAACGAACAAAAGAGAGCGCAACATAATCAAGCTCCTGGTCCAGGCAAAACGCCAAATCTGCATGGTCCTTATCCGTCATGGCTGGGGCAGAAACAGGGACTCCGGGCAAATTCATCCCCTTGCGGTCTTTCAGGGTTCCCCCGACAATTACCCGGCAGTTAACATTCCGATCGATTACGGATTCGACTTGAAGTTCGATCAGCCCATCATCAAGCAAGATTCGGTCATCTGGACGAACGTCGTCGGGCAAAGAGCCGTAGGTAGTTGGAATCAAACCATTCTCGCCGAGAACATCGTCGGTTGTAATGATCGCTTGGGCCCCTGAGAGCAGTGGCATGGCGCCGTTGCGCATCAGTCCGGTTCGTATCTTCGGCCCTTGTAAATCACCAAGGATTGCCACCGCCCGCCGACGGTGAAGAGAAAGGTCACGAATATGACCAACGACCTCCGCCAGTTCCTGATGGTTGCCATGCGAGAAATTTAAACGAAACACATCAGCACCTGTTTCCATCAAGCGCAGTAAGTTCTCTCGCGAGCTGCAGGCCGGTCCAACGGTCGCAACAATTTTTGTACGATGAAAATCTGAGGCAGACAAGGTTAGCTCCAATGACAAATCCACGTCATACTAAACTATATCACACCGACTTTCGGCTTGAAATGACCAAAAAAGTTGCCGGCAAGCAATTTGCTGTGGTATGACAGTTGCTTCGAAAACGAGAGCATAACCATGACGCAAACATCCCGTTTCAGCAAGTTTTTCCGAATAGTCCTGATCTTAGTGGCCATTGGTTTGATCCTTATGGTGGGTGGGCCCATCACTGCCTACTTTTATGTCTCAAAGTCTCTGCCCCAAGTTGACACATTGGCGGACTACCGCCCGCCAGTGATTACCCGTGTCCTCAGTGACGACGGCACGATCATTGCCGAATTGTTCAAGGAGCGAAGGATTGTCGTGCCGGTATCGCGGATGCCCCGACAGTTGATACAAGCCTTTGTGGCCGCAGAGGACTCGAATTTCTTTAAGCACCAAGGGATCGATCTTGTCTCTATACTCCGGGCCGCGGCGAAGAATATCAAGGCTGGCGGCATTGTCCAGGGGGGCAGTACGATTACGCAGCAGGTTGCAAAAAGCTTATTGCTGACACCCGAGAAAAAATTCGAACGGAAGTTCAAAGAAGCCATTTTGGCCTATCGCATGGAAAATCGCCTGTCCAAACAGGAGATCTTATACCTGTATCTCAATCAGATTTTTCTCGGGCATGGGGCTCATGGAGTGCAGGCCGCGGCGGAAAATTATTTTGACAAAAATGTTGAAGAACTCAGCCTCGCAGAATGCAGTATGCTTGCCGGCTTGCCGAAAGCACCCAGTCGATACTCGCCTTACCGGTATTTTCCAGAGGCGAAGGAGCGCCAGAAGTATGTGTTGAGCCGGATGGTCGCCGAAGGCTTCATCTCTCAGGAAGAAGCCGATCTGGCCTTTTCAGAAGAGCTGGAAATACGGCCAAGGGTTAACCAGCATATAGCCGATGCGGCCTACTTTACGGAACAGGTCCGGCGGTATCTAGAAGAGACTTATGGAAAAGAGTGGCTTTACACAGATGGCCTGGAAGTCCATACCAGCGTCAATCTCGCCATGCAACGGGCCGCACAAGAGGCGGTGCAATCGAACCTGCAGGCGCATGACAAGCGCCTGGGATATCGAGGCCCTCTTGCAGTGTTGTCTGAGGCTGAGGAAGATATTTTTCTCCGGGAACAAGCCGAGTTGCATACACAACAACCCCCTCAAGTTGGAGAG
>JAFDBS010000217.1 GCA_019313185.1 Deltaproteobacteria bacterium
TATGTCCAAACAGTCCTTCGAAACCGCCATGAAAAATCTAGAAAATGCCGTGTCCAAGCTTGAGTCCGGCATGCTTTCTCTCGATGAAGCGCTTGAATGTTTTGAAAGTGGGATTAACAACGCTAATATTTGTCGTTCTATGCTAAGCAATGTACAGACAAAGGTCGAGACGCTGATCAAGCAGTCTGATGGCAAATTTATGACAGAACCATTCTCGCCATCAGATCAACAAGGCGAAGACTGAATCATGGATTTGAAATCATATCTGCAATCAAACATTGACCGGATCGATCAAGCATTACAACAGTATCTGCCGGAAGAATCGGTTTTGCCTCAATCTCTGCATAAAGCCATGCGATATTCAATTTTTGCTGGGGGTAAGCGGCTCCGACCAATTTTGGCGATTGCTTCATGCGAGGCTGTTTCCGGTAACCCCGACCACGTTCTCCCAGCAGCCTGCGCACTGGAAATGATTCATACATATTCATTGATCCACGACGACCTGCCTGCTATGGATGATGATGATTTCCGCAGAGGGCGTCCCACGAACCACAAAGTGTTCGGTGAGGCCAATGCCATTCTGGCTGGTGATGCTTTACTTACAGAAGCATTTCGTCTTCTTGCCGACCCACGATATACTCAAGCCGACCCCCAGACAGTCCTGCAGGTTATAGAAATTGCTGCTCGCAGCGCCGGTTCTCAGGGCATGGTCGGAGGCCAGGCCGTCGATATGGAATCGGAAGGAAGTCAGATAGATTTTCCAACTTTAGAATATATTCATACGCACAAGACAGGTGCACTTATTCTTGCTTCGGTTCAGATTGGCGGTTTGTTGGGAGGCGCAGAGAAGGGACAGCTGGCCTGTTTGACTCGTTATGGAGAAGCGGTTGGGCTGGCCTTCCAAATTGCTGATGATATTCTAGATGTTACTGGCGACCAAACCGAACTTGGTAAAGGTGTCGGAAGTGACCAAGCGCGAGGCAAAGCGACTTATCCTGCATTCATGGGGCTTAGAGAAGCCAGGAACCGTGCTAATGAGCTTTGCACATTGGCAATCGATTCCCTGGTTGAAATGGGAGAGGGCGCTGACCCACTAAGATTAATCGCACGCTATATTATTGATCGTAGCAACTAATACACAGGATCTGGACCATGTCAAATTTTTTTGAAAACTCTGATCCATTGGAAGCGTTGAAGGCTCTTCCCGTGGATGAACTTCCGAATGTCGCAGACGCCATACGCAAAATAATTATTGAAACTGTGTCCCTAAATGGTGGGCACCTCGCAAGTTCTCTCGGCGTTGTTGAGCTGACAATCGCTCTCCACAGGGTGTTCAACTCCCCAGAGGATAAAATTGTTTGGGACGTTGGGCATCAGGCTTATGCGCACAAGCTTTTAACAGGGCGTTACTCCAAGTTCCATACCTTGAGACAACTTGATGGAATCAGTGGCTTCCCAAAACGCAAGGAAAGCAAACACGACTGTTTCGATGTCGGGCATTCGAGCACTTCGATTTCTGCTGCACTAGGGATGGCTGCTGCGCGTGATGCTAACAGGACGGATGAAAAGATAGTGGCCATTATTGGCGACGGATCCCTAACAGCAGGCTTGGCTTTCGAGGCGCTCAACCAAGCCGGTCATCTCAAAAAAGACATGATCGTCATACTGAATGACAATGAAATGTCAATTTCACCAAACGTTGGGGCTCTCTCCGCATTTTTCAGTCGCCAGTTGACTTCTGATTTTTTTGTTCGGATGAAGCGTGAAACAGAGAATTTTCTGGATCATGTTCCAAAAATCGGCCGCGATTTACGGCGATTTGCAAAAAAAGCTGAAGAGGCCGTCAAGGGTTTCCTTACACCGGGAATGTTGTTTGAAGCCTTTGGATTCGATTACGTCGGCCCGCTTAAAGGGCACAAAATCGATGAACTGATCGAAATGTTGGAAAATGTGAAACGAATGGACGGACCGATACTCGTTCATGTTGTCACGAAAAAGGGAAAGGGGTACATGCCAGCAGAAGCAAACCCTCCTGTTTATCATGGCGTCGGGCCTTTTGATCTCGTGACTGGAGAAGTCAAGAAGACAAAAACTGATGCACCAAGTTATACCAAAATCTTTGGTGACACCTTGGTTGACCTTGCCGAGACAGACCCACGTATCGTGGCGGTTTCTGCGGCCATGCCTGATGGAACTGGATTAAAACGCTTTGCAGAAAGATTCCCTGACCGCTTTTTTGATGTCGGAATCGCAGAACAGCACGCGGTTACATTTGCTGCAGGAATGGCAACTCGCGGGCTAAAGCCGGTTTGTGCAATCTATTCAACCTTCCTTCAGCGTGCCTATGACAATATTTTGCATGACGTTTGCCTGCAAGATTTGCCAGTTACTTTTGCTTTGGATCGCGGTGGATTAGTTGGTGCCGACGGCCCGACTCATCATGGTGTGTTTGATCATTCATACCTTCGACACATCCCTAATTTGGTTTTCATGGTTCCTCGCGATGAAAATCAATTGCGTTTGGCCATGAAGACCGCTCAAAATCATGAGGGCCCATTTGCTTTTCGATACCCCCGCGGCAGTGCGTGTGGTGTCAATATCAGTCCTATGAGGCCGATTCCTATTGGTCAGGCAGAGAAATTGCGGGAGGGTGGTGATGGTTCAATTTTTGCCGTCGGAGTGACTGTTAAGGAAGCATTGCTTGCTGCAGAAATTCTAGCTAAGGAAGGCTTTGAACTCGCAGTTATCGACCCGGTCTATATTAAACCACTGGATAGAGCATTGTTAAAATCAGAAGCTGAAAATACAGGTTTTGTTATAACGGTTGAAGAAAATGTCTTGCAGGGCGGGTTTGGCTCTGCCGTTCTTGAATCTCTTGCCTCAGACCGTCTAACGCCTCAAGTTATGACGATCGGGCTGCCAGATTGTTTTGTTGAACAAGGCAGTCAAAAGGAGTTGCGGGCTCGCTACGGTCTAGACGCCCAAGGGATTGTACAGAAGGTTAGAGAAATACTTGTAAAAAACTGATCCAGGCAAAAAGGTTGAATTGTTTTTTCTAGACGATCAAAGACATCCGAACATCCATCCTGACTCAGAGCGGTTGCCACCTGTTTAGTCTTTACAGATGAGCAGAGTTGGCAAACGTGCGACTCTCAATAACTCAATCGAGTTGCCGGGCGATGTAAACAACACCGACAAGGCTTCGGCCTAGCGCCTTTGATTGATGAATTCATAGAGGCGCAAAAGAAGGCCTTGCTCTGTTTTGATGGCACCGTGGGGGCAAAGCTCTTGGCAGCAAAAGCAACGGATACAAAGGCCGTAATCAATCGTCACCTGACCTCTTCTGATTTTCATTGCACTCGGTGGACAATGAGAAATGCATTGTCCGCACAGTTGACAGTCTGCCGAAATTGATGGTTGGGAAGTCACCGAATTTTTCAAGAGGTTTTTGAACGGAGCGGGCAATCCAAAATTTATGTCTGATGTTTTGGCGGGTCTGAATCCACTGACCTTCAATTCCTCAAGAGGTGTGCCTAAAAGTTTGACTTGGTCGAGCGTGGAGCCAAGTCGACCTGTTTCATAGGCAACTTTCTGCGTCCAGACCTTGTCCGTTGAGAGACCAACTAAAGCTATCGCAACAGCATCCAGGGCCAGGGTGTGCTTAGATGCAAGGACGGTTTTCAAAAGAACGGGTTCACCGCTTCCAGGCCCATTGCCTTCCATGCCGAGAACTGCGTCCATAATCGTCAAGGCTGGTTCAAAACGTTCGGCGAGTTCCAGGAGCATCAGCGCAAAAAAGCTTTTATTGGTTCCAGCCTGCAGGTGCATCCGAACTTTACGCATACCGACTATCAAGCCAAAAAGGTTTTTGACTGCACCGGTTAATCCCATCATTTGGTGTGTTTTCAGCTTGGGTAAGTTGATGATCACGTCTGCATCCATCACGTCGGCGGCCACTTCGAGGTGGTGGAAAGTCCCAGAATTATCTTTAATGGTGATTGGGCGAGAAACCTCAAAGGGGGCAAACGTCGCCCCAGTGGACTTTATGACGTCATAAACTCCACATTTACGTGCAACGGCTTCTGACTTGCCTAGGCCAGGTGAGTCGCCAACATAGATGATACCTCCTGCTTCCTGTGCCAGCAAAATCGTCTGACGTACAATTTCAGGGTGAGTTGTAACGGCTTTTTCAGGAGGCTTACCCATCAACAGATTTGGCTTGATCAATACTTTTTGTCCAGGTTTGACAAAGGCTTTCATGCCTCCGAGGGGTTCAAGCAATTGTCGTAAGGCATTTTCGACATGTTCAGGCTCGTAAGAGGAAAGTTTATTGAGTGCGACGGGTAAAGTCATTTGCCGATGAGCTGAATTTGGACCTGACGCAGCCGAGGCCCGTCGAATTCGCAGAAGTAGACCCCCTGCCAGACGCCTAGTACGGCATGACCCTTAGATATGATCAAGACCTCACCGGGACCAAACAGACTACTTTTAATATGAGCAGCGCTGTTGCCTTCTAAATGTTGATAGGAGTCATCGTCAGGGACGATTTTGTTGATTTCCATGAGCATATCACTGGTGACACTTGGATCAGCATTTTCATTGATGGTAATAGCTGCTGTAGTGTGAGGCGTAAACACTAGTGCCAAACCATTTTGGATGTCACCTTTTCTGATGACATCTAATACCTTTTGGGTAATGTCGATCATTTCCGTAGAATAATGGGTGCTAATCGTAAAGCTGATCATGATTTGTTCCGATTGAGTGCGTCAACTATCCTGCTTAGGGATTGAGGATGAAATAGTAATGCCGTGTGTCCCATTCCGTCCAATTCAATGTTTTCGGCGCCATCCAATCGGGCATTCTTTGCCGGTAATACAATGTTGTCGTACCGCGTGTAAATGCAGGTGAGAGCAGTTTCCCTAGGCCAGTTGACGGAGTTAAATGTTTTGAGAAAGTCAGAACCAGGGAGTAGGCTGCGACCCATGGATGATATGGCAAAAGGGGCTAATTTTGAACCGTAGTGTGGAGTGCCTAATGTTATCAGATGTTCAACACGAGACGACCCCCCTCGGTTTTGAACATAGTTGCGCCCTATCATCCCGCCCATTGAATGCCCTACAAGGATGACTTTATCAACTTTAAAGGCTAATCGTAATTCGTCGACTTTCTTAACTAGACTTTCGGTCAATGTTTCAATGTCTCGCCAAGGAGGTGTGTTAATACTGTAGACATTATTGAAACCGGCCCCGCGCAGATAATGCTCAAGAATGAACAGACAGGCCCGGTTCTGAAAAAGACCGTGCAGGAGAATGATAGGGGTTTTCTTTCCATTGAATTTTGGTGAAATTTTCGGATTGATCCAACCGAAAGGACGGAGGATGATTGTCACTAAAAGACAGACAGTCTCAAGAATTAATAACCAAATTGAAATGCCTACCCCACGCAGTGTAAACCGGCGTTCAATTAAATCCGGCTTAGTGTTCGCCCGTTCATACCATGCCACCGTAAAACTCAAGAGCACCGTTAAAGCCGTCAGGGCCACTACCAATTTGATTAGGATGATTAAAAAGGACAGTATTGTTATCATACCTTGAAATTATCTCACAGCTTAGCCGGAGGTCAACCAGTCATAGGGTTTTAGAGTTTAACTGTCTATGCTAAAGTTGTTGACATCTGCGAGGTAAAATAATGCAAAACTTACTAAAATCTTTCCATCAACATTTGCTGGTCGAAAGAAATCTCTCTCCCAATAGCTGCAAAGCCTATATGCGCGACCTCCGAGAGTTTTATAGATTTTTGACACGTCACGGGATAGAGGATGCCAAGAAACTTGAACATTTAGACAGCTTTTTGCTGAGGCGTTTTTTGGCTGAACTCCACAAACGCAACCTGAGGACATCAATTGCCCGTAAGCTTTCCACCCTCCGTACTTTTTTCCTCTATTTAGTTCGAGAGGGGATTCTGAAGAAAAACCCTACTGAAGGCCTTTCCACCCCAAAACTCAA
>JAFDBS010000218.1 GCA_019313185.1 Deltaproteobacteria bacterium
CACGTCCCTGTTTCGTCAAATCGGCGAGATGGACCGTGGTGCCGGTTCCATCTTCAAGGGAAAAATTTGGTGCAATCTCTCCCTCGCCTCGGATGTTGTTGAGGATTCCGGATTGACTGAGTTCCTGTGTGGCCTTATTCATCAAAGCGACTTTTTCTTCTGGAACGTTTTCCAGGAATTGTTGTTTAAATGATTCAATTTTTTGATGTAATGTCATTTCGGCACCTCTATGTATGGTTAGCACTAACCGGATTTTGGCAATAGTAGCTCTAGGGAAATGAAGGACTGGATGAGACGTGTCCATCTCCGTTTATTTGTCTATACTGTTGGTCGAGCTGTTTTCTGAATGTCTTTTCAGTACCATTGAGAAAGATTCCTTCAATGACACTTTTTAACTATAACAGAAACCAGGAATTTGAACTGACATCATGCCGTCGGCCAATCAGGATGAACTGATGTTGTCATAGAAGAATGTACAAAATGATGAGAGATGTCCTGACCACCCGTTCTCCTTTGCTCATGCTGCATATGTGTTTCTCGACTCCATCATGTTATAGTAAACATAATTTTCTAACAAAGGGTCCGTATGGCAACCGTCATCTTTGCGCATGGTCGGGACAGTGGTCCGTGGGGGCCTAAAATCAGGGTGTTGGCCAGAATCGCCGAACACTGCGGACTTCGTGTGATCAGTTGTGATGACCGGGATACCTTGGATCCCGAAACACGAATTTTGCGACTGATTAAGTCCGCGTCAGAGGAGACAGGTCAGATACTTTTGGTTGGTTCGAGTATGGGGGGGTATGTTGCCACTGTGGCGTCATCTCAAGTTGGTGCGGCAGGACTGTTTCTCATGGCGCCGGCCTTTGGCATGCCTGGCTACAAGCGAAAGATGCCAAATACGGAAGTCGAGAATATCGAGATCGTGCTTGGATGGGATGATCAAATCGTTCCAGAAGAGTCGGTGTTGTCGTTTGCCAGGACGCATCGTGCTACTTTGCACATTCTTCCTGCCAGTCATCGGCTTGTTGAAGAGCTGGCTCAGATTGAGGGTATTTTTGAACGATTTATCCAAAAATCTTTGGCCTTATCTCCTGCAGCCAAACCCACCGGTCGACAAATGGCTTGCTTTTGAATGCTGCAATTAAGGATCATACTTTAAAATGGGTAATTAGGAATGCAGCCAGTGACCAAACAGCGCCTTGATAAACTGCTCGTGACCCGCGGACTTGCCGGCTCGCGAGAACGAGCCAGAGCCTTGATTATGTCTGGAACGGTTGTTGTAAATGATCACACCGTTGACAAGGCCGGCACTTTGGTCGCTTGCGATGCTGACGTCCGTCTCAAAGGCACCGACCTCCCTTATGTTTCCAGGGGAGGGCTTAAGTTGGCGAAAGCCTTGTCGGTCTTTGATGTTGACGTCAAACATCGTATTGCAATTGATGTTGGTGCTTCAACCGGTGGCTTTACGGACTGCTTGCTTCAACATGGAGCCGCCCGGGTTTTTGCGATCGATGTCGGGTACGGACAATTGGCTTGGACGCTTCGTGAAGACCCGCGTGTCGTCAGTCTGGAACGGACCAATATCAAGGATTTAAAGCCCGATCAGTTGTCAGAAAAACCGAATTTGGCTGTGGTCGATGTCTCATTTATTTCGCTGGAAAAAGTGTTGCCGTCTGTCCTGATCCTTTTGGCTGACCGTGCCGACATCCTGGGCTTGATCAAACCGCAGTTTGAAGTCGGAAGAGGCCAGGTCGGAAAAGGTGGGGTCGTCCGTGACCCTGTAATGCATGAAAACGTGACACAACGTATTTCAGACTTTGCCGAGGAACTCAGCTGTGAAGTGTGCGGGATTGTCGAAAGTCCAGTTTTGGGACCCAAAGGTAACCGTGAATTTCTGATCCATTTAAGAAAGGGGCAAAGCTGATGGGGCATCCAGTCTACTTTATCGGAGCCGGGCCTGGTGACCCCGAATTATTGACGAAACGGGCCGACAAAATTTTAAAAACGTGCCCTGTGGTTTATGTCCCACCCCTTTTCGATATTACCTTTGCTGAGCTGTTGAAAAATAAAGAAACTCTGGTTCCTTTCGACTTCTATTTCGAAGAGTTGGTGCAAAAAGTCGCTGGCCAAGCCCGACAAGTTCCCGTGGCGTTTTTAGTTCCCGGAGACCTGGCATTTTTTTCGCCATTCCAGCCCTTGGTTGATCAATTCGGCGATCAGGCTGTAGTTGTCCCCGGCGTCGGAGCAGTCAATGCCGCGTCGGCTTTACTCAAGAAAACTCTTGATTTGCCTGGAGTATGCAACAGGACAATATTGGCATCTCCTCGTACACTTGGTGAGGGCCCTGGCGCACCAACCATGCAGGATTTGGCAGCCCCTGGGGTGTCTTTAATCATCTACATGAACAACATGCCTCTCGACGAACTGGTTACTCAACTGCGCCAAGGGTATCAACAAAACGTCCCAATTGCACTCGCTCATCGGATCGGTTTGCCAGACGAAGAAATTCTGATTGGTTCACTCGACGATATTGTCAATAAAGCGCATCAAAGGGACTACTTTAGTTTGAATGGACCAGGGAAACGGCCCGCACTGACACTGGTTTTGGTCGGTGAGAGCCTCGCTGCGATAACAGACGGTAGTTGGTGGAATTATCGAAGGGACCATATTTGGAAAGTTGATCAAAATGGCTGATGGTTTAAAGATTATTTCGCCAATAGATAATATATCTGAAGTTGAAGCGCTCCTTGCTGCAGGTGCTGACGAACTTTACGGTGGCTTTATCCCCGATCTGTGGCAAGAACGTTATGGCCCATTGGCATCTTTGAACCAACGGACGTTTGCAACGGCGCAAATCAGTTCAGAAAATGAATTGAAAACTATCATTGAAGCGGTTCATGCACGGGGACGGACGTTCGCACTGACCCTCAATGCGCCGTATTACACCGATGATCAAATGCCGTTTTTACTTGATTACGTGGACAGAATGGTTGCTTTAGGAATAGACGGTTTGATCCTTGCGGACCTGGTTTTATTGCTGACTTTACGTAGCCACCATCCTGATTTAGAGTATCATGCCAGCACCTTAGCGCACTTGACCAATGCGGGATCAGTTCGTTTTTACGCCAACCAAGGGATAACCCGCGCGGTTTTGCCGAGACACCTTTCTGTCGCAGAGATCAAAGCCATTGCCGACGCAGTGCCTTCAGTGCCCTGCGATGTGTTTATGCTGGTTGGCAAATGTCCCAATACGGAAGGCTTGTGTACCTTCCATCACGCCAATCCTGAGCGAATATGGCCATGTGAAATACCATATAAAATTAAAGCGTTAGAGGGTGATGGTTCGAAAACTTTGAAGAAAGCCATGGCAAGACAGGCGAGTTGGTCGAAGACCAATCGTCGTCATGCCTGTGGTCTATGTGCCATCCCTGCTTTGCTTCATAGTAAAATATCCGGCCTGAAACTGGTCGGTCGTGGTGCGCCGAGCGATGCCAAGATCGCCAACGTTAAAATGACCCAAGAATTCATTGCGTTGGCTCAGGCAGAAAGCAATTTTAACCGCTATCAGAACAAGGCGCTGAGAGCTTATCGAAAGCGTTTTGGATCTGTATGCAACCCAAATGTTTGTTATTACCCAGAATTTTTTCCGGGGAGTGCTGACAGTTGAAAATCCTGTGCTAGTTTCTTATTAAAGGCTTCAACTAACTAATCAATATCCAAGGCTCACAAAGCCAGCTCCAGAATTGATGGACAGACGATAATCTGGTGATTTTATGCCGAGACAACACTGAACGAGGGAGAAAATTATGGCTGAGAGTTGCATTTTTTGTAAAATCATCGCAGGTGATATTCCTGGGAAAATGGTTTATGAGGACGAGCATCTTGTTGCTATCGAGGACATTAACCCTCAGGCGCCGCACCATATTCTTATTGTGCCGCGCAAACATATCCGGACAACGTTAGATCTTACAACAGCAGACAATCATTTAATCGGTCACATTTTCCAAGTGGCGGGTAAAATTGCTCACGATGTTGGGTTTGCAGAGGATGGATTTCGCATTGTCAATAATTGCAACGAAGGTGCAGGCCAGACAGTTTGGCATTTACATTTTCACCTCCTCGGCGGACGTGATTTGACGTGGCCTCCAGGGTAGTGATTCCAAAGAAAGCAATCTGTTAAATGTTGTCCAGAACAATAAGATTGCCTCTTGTTGCCTGACATCAAAAACTGATTTACCATGACTTGTAAAAAACGTTTGTGTGGGCGGGATGAATAAGGTAGTCAAAGAGCCAATTGCAATAGTAGACGCGCCAGATAAGTACGATGAGCGGCGTCAACAGCGTTTGATCAACGATATTATGGAGTTGTTGGTCACTCATTATGGCGGAAGTCTGTCAGAAAATGCCTTGGACCAGG
>JAFDBS010000219.1 GCA_019313185.1 Deltaproteobacteria bacterium
ATCAAGTCTCGACTGGTATTTGGATACGCGGCGCTGGGGGAGCTGTCCCCATGCCGGTTTTGGGATGGGCTTTGAGCGATTTTTAATGTATATCACCGGGATGGAGAATATCCGGGACGTGATCCCATTCCCCAGGACACCTGCGAATGCCAGATACTAGAGGTACTGCAATTCACCGTTAATATAAACGAAAATACCGTCAAGATATTTTCCAGTAACGATTGGGTTGCCATTCTCGTCCAAAATGTCCGCTGCTGTTTGAGCAACAATATAGCGAACTTGCGGATCCTTCAACATCCTGAATGTTATATAGAAAGTCGCATTGTCATTTGGCACGATATCTGGTGAGTCATAACTGTCAGCACTCCCGTTAATGATCCTCCTTTTGAGACTTTCGACGCTGAGTATATCAATAAAATTGCCACCGTCGTCAGCTGGTGGGATGGTTCTCGCCATAAGTGGATAGAAGGTTGTTTTGTTAAAAGCAGGGGCTGATGTTTGAAAAGGGAATCCCCCTGAGTTATCGGGATCCTCAATAAAATACACCATGAAGCCACGGTAGACAGAGCGCGCATCAGAAACGATTGCAGCCCTGTCAGCTCTGTCAAGGTAGCTATAGTAAGCTGGTATAGTGATTGCTAAAAGAACTCCTAAGACTGTTACAGTTAAGAGAAGCTCTAGTAATGTAAAACCTGCTTGGTTTAGTTTCATAACTGATGCTCCACCCATATTGCCGGTACCGGTATTTGAACAGCCCATATAGGCTGAGGTTAATTGAGGTTTTAAAATATATCAAGCAAGAATTAGGCCCACAGATAGACAGGCTCACTTTGTGCAGCTAGGGTCGTGAGAATCAAGATGCTGAGCGGCGTGAAATTTTTTCAACTGTGTTATCATGAGATGCCTTTAAAAAAAATTTTGATAAGCCTAGAATGCCGATGAAGAAAAAAAACATCCCTCGCCAGGTGTTTGGGGTTTTGTTTTCACTCACTAAAATAATATTGTTGTCGAGATCCATGCCAGTCTGCTGAGCCAGTTTTAACAGTTTTTCACGGTTGCCCTTGGCCACCAAGCCAGAAGCCAACATGCCAGTGACATTCCGAGATCCTTTGAAATCGTTCTGGTGTTTTTCGCGCAATGCTTTTTTGGCAGGCAATGTGTCTGCAAAGAAATGATACTCGCGAAAAATATCCAGAAGTTCCGTTCGATGTGTTTCCACAAGAACATGAATGCGCTGCTGCTCGGGGTTTTTCAAAAGCGGAACGAGAAGGGCGTCCAATTCAATCGTTCCTGATGTTGAAATGGCCCGATCGAGATCTTGATGACCGTCGGTTATATACACCCATTCACGAGGAGGGGGGGCGGTTTCAAGTTCGGCAATCGTGACATGAACAGGAGAGGGGTTTTGCCATGAAATCAGAAGATCGTTGCCACCGAGAAAGAGTAAAACAAGACATACGGCAAGAAGAGTAAAACGAAACCGTTTCATGTGGTCGTCAGATCCCGTGTTCGTGAAGTTTACAAATAAAGGGAGGCTGTTGGGACAGCCCCCCTTATTATTTATCAGTAATAAAGCTTTCTGACAAGTGTCAGGCTTCTGCACCCTCTTCAACCATAATCGCCTTTTTCTGTGTTAACAGAGACACCAAGATGAGTGCCGCAAAACTTGCTGGGATCGAAATTGCCGCAGGACTGTTGAATGCAATCGGTGCGTCCTGCGGGAGCAATCCATATCTAACCCACATGTCCGGGGAGATTAAAATCAGGCCCAAGGCGGAAGTCAAGCCAACCAAAATCGAAGCCGCCACACCCTGTGCCGTGGTTTTCTTCCAGAACAAGATCATGAGAATAGCAGGCAAGTTGGCCGATGCGGCCACGGCAAACGCCCAGCCGACGAGGAATGAAACATTCATCCCTTCGAATATGATGCCGAGATAGATGGCAATTCCTCCGATGACCATGGCAGAGATTTTCCCGGCAAGAACTTTGCCTTTTTCTGTCATGTTCATGCCAAGGAAATTATCCATCAAGTCATGGGCCACCGCACCTGCTGACGCGACGATCAACCCCGAGACAGTCCCAAGGACCGTGGCAAAGGCTAGGGAAGAGATGACTGCAAACAGAATAACGCCAAATGAGAGAGCCAGGAGCGGCGCTGACATGTTGTTGTCGGTGATATTGATAACGCCATTGGTCATCGCCCCCAGCCCCAGATACAGTGTCAGGATATAAAAGAAGCCGATTGCTGCGATACCAACAATTGTCGACTTGCGCGCAGCAGCCTGGCTTGGCACCGTATAATAACGAATGAGAATGTGCGGTAAGGCTGCCGTCCCGCAGAACAATGCGATCATTAGTGAAATAAAATTGAATTTTTGTAACCCTGTTGCATTGTCAACTTTGAATTTAAGACCCGGACGCAAAATACGGCTGCCCGGAGTGGGCTTTTGGTAGTAAATTGTCGTTGTGGTCTCACCGGCATGAACGTATTTTTTGCCCCACAACACCACAGTGCTGTCTTTAAAGCGGTTCAAATAGGCCAACGGGCCAATGGCGCCAGTCTGCGCAATCTCTCGGCCATCTATAGTAATTTCCTTGATGTGGCCGACCGCAAAAAATTTACCATCTTCTTTGGGTGCGCCGTTGTACAATTTTGTCCCATCAGCAAGTTTGGTTACGTAAAGGGCCTCCGCCAAATCGTAACCTGTTGCAGTTTCTGTTAAATGCCAAACGGTTTCTTGGCCATTCTTGGATAGCTTTACGAAGCCTTGTTTCCCGAAGTCGGAATTGAGCCCGGCAACCACGTCATAGCCGGCGACCTCCAAGGCATCGTTTTTGACGGTGCCATGGAGAGTTTGAAAGTCATGGTATTCTTTGCTTCCACTATGGTTTGGGTCTGTGCCAAGGCCACGAAACAAAACACAGGCGACAACAATCGTTGAGCAGATCAGCAACAGTGCTCCTTTGAAAAACTGAACATAAGTGGTCGATGCCATGCCGGCTGTGGCAACGATGATCGTAACAACCACGCCAACAATGCAGACCCCAACCCAGTGTGGCATGCCCAGTAATGGCTGAACCAAGACTCCAGCACCAACCATCTGGGGGATAAGATAAAAAACTGAGACGGCAAGGGTTGAAATCGCTGCCATCAATTGGATTGACTTGGAGTTGAATTTGGAGTCCAAAGCATCAGTAAACGTGTATTTTCCTAACCGCTTCATGGGTTCAGCAACCAGGAAAAGTGCCACCATCCATCCGGCAAGATAGCCGATTGAGTACATCCATCCATCGAAACCTGCTGTTGCGATCATGCCACAAATGCCGAGAAATGATGCCGCAGAAAGGTAGTCACCGGCAAAGGCAATGCCATTGGTGAACCAGTGGATATTGCCTCCTG
>JAFDBS010000220.1 GCA_019313185.1 Deltaproteobacteria bacterium
GCAATAGTAGACGCGCCAGATAAGTACGATGAGCGGCGTCAACAGCGTTTGATCAACGATATTATGGAGTTGTTGGTCACTCATTATGGCGGAAGTCTGTCAGAAAATGCCTTGGACCAGGCCATCGACAAATTGCAACGGGCGATCCATCTCGCCCAAGAAGCCCACCAAACCCAGGTCCGTAAATCAGGAGAACCTTATATTTTTCATCCACTGAGAGTGGCCCACCTCGCAGCAAGGCATTGGATGGATTTTGAATCGGTCATCGCCGCGTTATTGCATGATGTTGTGGAGGACACACCAACGACACTGAAAGATATATCTGACTCTTTTGATAGTGACGTGGCCTTTCTGGTTGATGGGTTAACCAAGGTTGATGACGATCTTCTCAGCCGAGAAGCCCTGAAGCAGCACACCTATCGAAAGCAGGTTCTCTTGGCGGTCAAGGATGTCCGTGTCCTCTGTCTGAAATTTTGGGACCGTATCGATAACCTTCAGACAATTGGCGCTCTCGACTCCCAAAAACAGAAATTAATCGCTGAAGAAACCCGTACGGTGTACGTTCCTCTAGCGCGGCACCTTGGCATGGGGCGTGTTGCGACCGAACTTGATTCGCTCTCGCTGAACATACTCTATCAAACGCGCGCCCAACATTATGCAGCCACAATTGATCAGATGCGAAAACATTATGAGTCGTCACTTGGGCGAATTCGATCCGAGATACACAACGTGTTGGAACATTACAAAGTCGATGCATTGGTTCAGGATCGCTGGCGGCCTTTTTCAATTGCTGCTGCCCGTCAAACCACACGGGGGCTGGCCTCAACGTATACATTGGATATTCTCGTAGATCGGAGCATGGATGCTTATCTGGCCTTAGGCCTTTTGCATCGGCTCTATCCACCGATCCCCGGTAAACTGCGTGACCACCTCAATACGCCATCCCAGTTTGGGTACCAAGCTCTAAAAACGACAGTTCAGGCCGGAGAAACTCGGCTTCGTGTTGAGATCACCACTCGAAAACTGGCACGCTTCAATGAGTCCGGCGTTCTGGCTCCTGGCTTTGAATTTCGTTGGCAAGGTTTTCAGGAGCTGATGCAGTCTCTCGCCGAGGGCGAATCAGCATTCGATACAGAAAGCCTCCGATTGGCCTCGGCATCAATCCAGGTTTACACCCCCTTGGGTGAGGTGCGTTCTTTGCCTGAAGGCAGCAGCGTCCTTGATTTTGCGTTTAACATTCATGAACAACTTGGCCTGCACGCCGTGCGTGCGAAGATCAATGGAAAAACCCGTCAGTTGAAATCACGATTAATGGACGGCGATCAAGTGGCCATAGAAACGCTCGACCACCCGACCGTTCTTCCCAAATGGCTTGAATGGGCCATAACTCCACGCGCGCGCAATAGTATTCGCCGCTACCTCCGTTCAAAGGTTAAGCAATCCAAAAATGACCAAACTGCTGACGCTTAGTCTTTTCATAAATTGCTTGATCTCTATTTGGCTCTTTTCTTTCCCGGCAAGTCTCCACGCTGCTGATGAAGCCAAAGTGTTTGTTTATCATCGTTTTGGGGACATGCGCTATCCGTCTACGAATGTCAGCTTATCGCGTTTTAAAGAACACTTGGAAATCTTGCGTGAAGAAAACTTTACCGTGTTGACGCTCGGGGATGTTGTCGATCGGTTGCTTAATGGTGCTGTGCTTCCTGAGCGCTGTGCTGTGCTGACAGTTGATGATGCCTACCGAAGCTTTCTTACCGGAGCGGTTCCGCTCTTGCGAGAATTCGGATTTCCGGCTACGCTCTTTGTCAGTACCGACACTGTCGGCGGCAATGATTATCTCAATTGGTCTGAACTGCAGACATTGCATGCGATGGGAATCGAAATTGGCAACCATTCGTCGAGCCATTCACACCTGGTCAACAGAAAGACAGGCGAGGGGAAGACAGAATGGCGGGACAGGGTTGTTGAAGATGTAGCAAGGGCACAGAAACTTTTGGCCCAGCACTTGGGTCAGGCCCCAGAGCTCTTTGCCTATCCCTACGGTGAATATTCCAATGATTTGATTGAGATTGTTAAACAGTTCGGCTTTAAAGCGGCTTTTGCCCAGCACTCAGGCGTGGTTGCGCGGGGCGAAGAGGCATACACTCTCCCACGGTTTCCTATGGGGGGGAGCAGTGGCGAAGGGGCTGAATTTCTTAAAAAACTCCTCATGCGACATATGCCTGTCAAAATCCTTGGTTCTTCTGATACCATTATTCGTGACGATAACCCACCTTGTTTGCGCGTTTGGATAGACACCTCATCCATAGATATCCGATCAATCCGCTGTTATGTTCCTGGTCAAGAACCGGCGTCAGTTAAAAATATATCTGGGCAAGACAATGTTTTCGAGATTCAAGCCCAGCAGCCATTGCAGGAAAGGCGCAGTAAATATACATTGACGGCCAGCGATGAACAGGGGGCGCAATGGTTTTGGTTTTCAAAACTATGGGTTTTGCCAGACCTCTGAATTTTGCAAGCTCACCAAACGGCGAGACGAAAAAAGTCCGTTTCCGGATGATTGCTGAGCTGTCTGGATAATCGCTGAGGGCTCCCTCAACTTCGTTTCGTTTGCTCGGCTCAAACTGTTCTGCCGAATCATGCGTTTGATTTCTGCAACGTATGCCTCACCGCGTGTTGAATAACGTACCAAGCCAGCTGCCAATGCCTTCCCAGTTAATGCTAAGCCTTGATGACGCAGTTGGGCGCGCGTTTCTCGAAGATCAAAATAGGCCGGATTGGTGTTGATGTTCAATAAATAGCTACGGACTGAGTCGTAAAGACTGGAGAATTTCCTCACTTCGTAAATCTCTCCTGGAGGACGATCATTTGGGACGATACCTGTGCCCGGCTTAAACGTCCATTCACCAAATAAGTTGTTCCCTTCCCGGGCAAACCGAGAACTGCCCCAGCCAGACTCGTTGGCTGCTTGGGCAAGTGCCAAAGACGGTGGCACCGTGTCAATGCGGCTGATGAGACGGGTTCGGGTTCGATGGTCGGTTAACGGGTTGCCTCGCAGACGGTACTTTTTCGCGAGGTTTTTTAAGACTTGTTGCTCGGTTTGGGTTAAATCTTTCGAGCTCCCGTGCGCCTCCAATAGTTCGAGAAGAATTTTGCGTTCCCGCTGGACCTCTTCATTGGCAAGAAGGACCATTGGCAGGATGCCCATGAAAAAACTTTGCTTTTTTAAAGGCACATGAACTGAATCATTCAAGTCTTGTGGAAACTCTCCGAGAATAAAAGGGGGCACACCTTCATCCAGATGCTTCCATGAATAATTCATCTCCTTGAAAAAGCGTTGCAGGTTGTTCAGGGTTTGAGGCCGGATGTCATCTATTACGATCGGCTGGTAATCCTCATGAACTACGACTGCTTGAGACCCCGTAGAAACGACCTGACTATTGTCATGTTTTTCGGATTGAAATTGGCACGCCGTAGCCAAGAACAGAATGCCCGCAAAACTAACAACGACAGTTAAATGATATGTTGTAAAAGCTTTTAGCATCAATCAATTCAGCTTGTTTAAGTATGTTATTATATATTTGTGTATAGAATTATAACAGAATGTCCCCATGAAAATCACGTTGAGAGTAAAGACATGTCCAAAGAATATTTGACGGGGTTAAGCCGATGAAGTCTTACCGTAAGGAAATTTGGTTTGATGTTCCCGGACGACGGGGATTTATAAACATTACACAGCAAGTCAGCGAATGTCTCAGAGAGAGCGGGATTCAAGAAGGCCTTTGCCTGGTCAATGCCATGCATATTACAGCATCGGTCTTCATCAATGATGATGAGAGCGGCCTCCATAACGACTTCGAACGTTGGTTGGAGCAACTTGCTCCACACGAACCTCTTTCGCTGTACCAACATAACCTTACCGGAGAGGATAATGGCGATGCTCACCTGAAGCGAACTCTTATGGGCCGTGAAGTTATAGTGGCAATCACTGAGGGACGTTTGGATTTTGGTCCGTGGGAACAAATTTTCTACGGTGAATTTGATGGCCGCCGGCGTAAACGGGTATTGGTCAAAATAATTGGTTCTGCATAACCATGTAAAACGTTGTTTTAAGAGACTTGTATTTTATTCAGATATTACTATAATTGCAAGCAAGACAATCGTTTCTGGTCATCGATGGAATGAAGAGGAAGTGACCATGAATACTTATATAATTGTTGGTCTTTTTGCTCTCGCCGTGGCTACATTATCACTAGCCCAAGTCTTGATTGGTTATCAAGATGAATTGCTCGCCAATCTACGGCGACTTTGGGGCCGTAGAGTTGGGTATTCTCTGTTTTTTATTGCTAATGTCGCGGTACCGTTTCTAATTTGCGTCGTGTGTCTTGGTTGGGGTATTCGCCAATTTGATGAATTGACCGATCTAGAAACACGGTCTGCCAATCGTTTTGAAATGCGGCTTGAAATAAAACTCCCTGAAAACATGCCTGCCATAATGCCCCTGCCACCAATACTTCACGAGAAAGATTTTTTTCTGGCTGCGTGATTCGACCTACCATTTAAACATCCAACTTTTGAGTTTGCAGCGATCTATCACGGTTTGCCTCTCGATTAACTCATTAGTAGGGGGAGGGTATGATGACTGACAAAGGTTCTGTTGAAGAAAGGAATATTTCTATTTATACAGAATTTTTTTTCGATCATTAAAAATTACTTTACAGTGACAAACAAATATTTATGCGGAAATTGGTGGGTACTGCTGTTGATGTAGTCTACAAACTGCAGCATGTGAATTTGAACGAGAATTGCAGCTTCAAGATGACTGTTATATCAATATCTTGCTTGACAAAGATACAAAAGCGCTGACGATCAAAGATTACGGTACCGGCTTGACGGCTGATGAGATTCGTCGCTACATCAATCAAATTGCATTTTCCTCCGCGGGGGAATTTAATGACAAGTTCTAAGATCTTAACCATAAAAACCAAATTATAGGTCATTGTGGGCTAGGATTTTATTCGGCGTTTATGGTGTCGAAAAGCTGTGATTCGACCACTCAGCTACCAAAAAATGCCGTCGGTAATGATCTCCTTTGAATGATGAACCACTGTTTTGGATGCGTCTCAATATTGATTTTCCACTCGACGTAAAAGACCCTCTCTTTTTCCGAAGCTCACGACTGAGTTGATGTCACCACAAGCCACATCAAACTGTTTTGCAAGCAAGATGTCCGTCGCTAATTATAGACCTGAACTAATCCCAAATCTTCTGATGCCATTGCAAGGCTGTCTAGGCGTCCTAGGTTTGCCGAGAAATGTGTTTCAAAGTTTTTTTTCTGAAAGAAACCCAAGCTCGCTTGCTTCAACGTAAGATTACCAGTTGAGTTGCCGGCTACATACGCGATCTTGCCAAGCGTGATCGGTCAGAGTTCAGCCTTGTTTGTGCAGCTGTGCACAGTTTAATAACGTTTGGCATACGGCGGGACGATAAATTTCATGACAAGCTTAATCACCATCATGTGCTGTTCCGAACAACGGATCAACTAAAATTGACGTCTTTGACGGAATATCTGGAACGCACCTCAAGAAGACATGAAAGAAAATTTTTATACGCCAATAACGAGAGCGTCCGGGCGTTTTAACTAAATCTCTATCAGCGTCAAGGCATAGAAGCCTTGAAACTGGATGCGGCGACCAACATCACTTCCTCCAGTTTCTGGAAATGAAAAATCCGGACCTGAGTTTTGAACGGATTGATGCGAATGGTTCTGAAAACCTGACCGAAAAAACCGGTGGCAAAGTTGATCGAAAAGGCTAACCAAAAAAAACCGCGAGGAGATGCTTTGTGAGATATTCAAGACTGTATTTGGCGATGAAGCCAGGCCCTTTGAAACGAAGCCTTTAAAAATAAACCCTTGCCCCGGTGATGTTGTTAATTGATGAACACAGATGGCGTTTCCAAGCGATGACAAGAAAGCTAAACGGAGAGGGGACTGACTCTGCGTTGTATAAGATGTTATTAATCGATGGCAGCAATCGATTCATTAAAAAATCTGGCATTTAAAGAGGCTGGCGAAACAGATAAGATTATTCTTTTGGTGAATCTGGTCAATGACCTTGTTTTGTTATGAAATCTGGAATTTGACCAGCAAAAAAAGGACTACGCTTCCCGAACGGGAGGTAGCCTTTTGAAAATGATCAATGAAAACTAATAGGAACTGGCACAATGATAGTTGAATGTGGCTCGCTGGCAAAGTTTATGTTGAGAAACCCCTCTAGAGTTTACGGATTTGGATGGAACCCAGGTCAATCTTCTTTTGCAGCCATACTCTGAGCAACCCCTGCCAGTAATGCCGACTGAATGGAGCAAGAAATGTGAATCCAAGAAGGTCGGTGCAAAACCCAGGTGTAAGAAGCAGCAGCCCGCCCACCAGTATCAATGCTCCATCCAAAAGAGACCCCGCCGGCATTTGACCACGCATGGTTTCGTCTTGAATTCTTTGCAGCGTTGCAAGACCCTGAGTTTTTGCCAACCAGGCGCCGGCTATGCCGGTCAGAAAAATCAACAGAACAGTTTGTGCAAGGCCGATCATACGACCCGTTTCAATGATGACATAAAGCTCAAGAATCGGGATAAAAGTAAAGATAATCAGTAGTTTTATGAACACGACGGATGACCTGATGTGGAAATCTTCATGAACTTATATCGGATATGATTGCTATCCAGAGGAACATTTAAAATATCTGGTAACTTATTGAAATATATGAGAATTATATTCTGCATAAATTTTAGGCAGAATGCCAATGTCGAGGTTTTCTGATAGAGGCATGGTATTGTGCACAAACTTTTCAACACGTTTTCCACACAAAATGTGGACAAGGGGTGAAGATGGTTGAAAGACCATGGTTTTTTATTTTTATGGACGATCATGAGCATTTTTTGTGCCATCTTTCTTTTAATTTTGCACATCATTTTGGCCATGAAAATCTTCGCAACGAGCCAGTAGGTCGCGAGTGGCTATTCGTAAAGATTGTTCTGCGTCCAACCCGGCTTTTTCGGCAGCAATAATCAATTGTAAAAACAGCTGGCCAAAGGTTTCACCGCTATTGGTTTGACTCGTCATTATTGTCTCGAGATTGATTTCGTTCGGTAACAGGCCTTCATGCTTTGAACGGATCAGTCGAGAGATCAGCTTCTGGGCTAATTGTAGAGATGGCAGCCGACTTGGAATGTGACCGATCTGATTTTTATGAACTTTCTGAGAGAGGGTTTCACGACGCTTGATTGTTTCCCATTGAAGATCAAGCTCGTTTTGATTGCGCTCGATTCCGTCAGGTTCAAAGACATGAGGATGCCGACGAACTAACTTTTTGTTGATCGACTCTGCGATATCGTTGAAGTCAAAAAGACCCTGTTCACTGAAGATCTGGGCCTGAAAAACGACCTGGAGGAGAAGATCACCAAGTTCATCCATGATCAAATTAGCATCTCCGGACTCTATGGCATCAACCAATTCAGACGCCTCTTCTAAAATGTATGGCGTTAATGATTCCGGCGTTTGTTCCATATCCCATGGGCAACCATTATCGGACCTTAGGATTTGCATGGTTTTCAGCAATTTGCTGATTGACTGGTTGGACTTTTTGGTACGCATAAATGGTGATTTCTCCCATGTGATGGGTTCTTCTACCGTAAGATCGTTTTGATTGCAACCAAGGTGTTGAATGACGAAGTATAATTCTTGCAAATTTGCCGCTAATGAGATACTAAATGAGTTCCAAAATCGGCAACGTAACGTAGAATAAGTCTTGACGTTACCGCTAAAAGTTTATATTAACCCCTTGCGCAGTTGCCATGAAGAACGCTCGTTTGGTGGAAATCAGACTGGATAAACTTAAAACACGTCCTCAAGAGATCGTGTTTTGCGAGCCTGCAACAGAGTTTCATGCTCTGGCTGAGCTGACCGAACAATCCGGCCTGGAATTCATTGAACCTCTCCGTGGGCAACTCTTGGCAAACTGGCCGGGTGATGTAATCAAGGTGTCGGGACAGATTTCAACTACAGTTCAGATGCCTTGCAGTCGATGTTTAAGCGACGTCTCTTGGGAATTAAACCTAGACGTTCTCGTCTGTTATTCACCTGCGTCAACTGATAACTCTGACGCTTTAGATCACGAGCGGGAATTATCTTCAGACGATTTAGGGCTTGTGCCGTTGATAGGAGATGTGATTGATATTCGCTCTGAGTTGGAGCAAGAAGTTATCATGGCAATTCCACAGCACGTTCTCTGCATGGAAGATTGTGCCGGTTTATGCCCGGTTTGCGGTGTGGACCTGAATCAAAACAAGTGCAAATGTGAACGCCCGATATTTCATCAGGGATTAGCGGCTTTAAAAAAAGTGAAAATTGAAAAGTAACGAGGAATGCACCTGCTCAAGCCCAAAGGATCAGGATCAACCTAATAGGCTTCTTAACTTATACATAATCGGCTGGTCCGAACTTAAGGAGAAGATTGACCATGGCTGTACCTAAAAAGAAGATATCCAAATCGAAAAGAAATATGCGGCGGTCACACGATGCACTTCAAACACCGCTTGTCTCAACATGTCCGCAATGCAATGAACCAAAGCTGCCTCATCGTGCTTGTTCGTCGTGCGGGACCTACAAGGGCAAAGACGTAACCGGCTCAGGTGAATAGAGGATAACCCTTGAGTCGTCCGATTGTCGCTGTCGATGCTATGGGCGGGGACCATGCACCGTCGCATGAAGTTGCCGGTGCCGTCATGGCTGCACGGCGATGGCAGATCCCCATAGTTCTCGTTGGGCATACCGACAAGATCGAACGAGAACTTAGTAACCACGACGTTCGAGGTCTAGAGATTTCCGTTTGCTCTGCCTGTGAAGTTGTCGGCATGCATGATTCTGCCTCGGATGCAGTGCGTAAAAAAAAGAACTCCTCTATTCGGGTTGCCTTTGACATGGTCAAAGATGGCCAGGCCGATGCAGTCGTCAGCACCGGAAATTCTGGAGCGACCATGGCAGCTGGCATGTTTGTGCTGAAGCGTATCAAGGGAATCGATCGTCCGGCCATTGCAACTATCGTCCCCAACCTGAAGAGCCAAACAGTCATTCTAGATGTAGGTGGAAATGTAGACTGCAAACCCTCCAACCTGTTTCAGTTTGCACTGATGGGTGATGTTTACGCGCGTCAAATGCTTGGCAAGTCGACGCCTTTCATTGGTCTTCTTTCCAATGGTGAAGAAGAGAGTAAAGGCAATGAACTGACTCGAGGAGCACATCTGCTTTTGAAGTCCTCAAAACTTAACTATGTCGGTTACATCGAAGGACGTGACATTTATAACGGGAGTGTTGATGTTGTTGTCTGTGACGGTTTTGTTGGAAATGTCGTCTTGAAAGTTTCCGAAGGGTTGGCAGAAACAATGGGACGAATGCTTAAACAAGAGTTTAAGTCCAGATATCTTTCGCGTATCGGATTCCTGCTGGCAAAACCGGCCATGAGTGCGTTCCGCAAGAAAGTCGATTATGCTGAATACGGTGGCGCACCTCTGCTTGGCATTCAAGGGACGGGCATGATTTGCCATGGCAGTTCCAGTCCTCGCGCAATTATGAACGCTATCCGCATGGCTTATGATTATGAGTCCAAACAGGTCAATCGCCAAATGAAAGAACAACTGTCACAGTCCGATCAACCCCAACAAACCCTTACTTCAGAATTGTCAGCACATGAAGTTTAATGTCCTCCAATTGATTAATAATAAGGAGACTTAAATGATCAGAGCTCGTATTATTGGTACGGGATCATACGTCCCCGAGAAAGTCCTCACCAATCGAGATTTGGAAAAAATTCTCGACACTTCTGACGAGTGGATCACGACGCGCACAGGAATTCGAGAGCGCCACGTGGCTGCTGACCATGAGAACACATCTGACCTCGCTACGAAAGCGGCAGAATCTGCTCTTGAAATGGCCGGTGTCAATGCCGCTGAGCTTGACTATATTGTTGTTGGGACCATTACCGGGGATTACCCTTGGCCAGCAACCGCCTGTATCGTCCAAAGCAATCTGGGTGCTGAGAATGCCGGTGCTTTTGACGTGTCGGCGGCTTGTAGCGGTTTTATTTATGCACTTGCCACGGCCGCAGATCGTATCCAGGCGGGAAATTGCAAGAAAGCCTTGGTTATCGGTGCTGAAATTTTGACGCGTGTAGTTGATTGGAAAGATCGCAATACCTGTGTCCTGTTTGGCGATGGGGCCGGTGCTGTCATTCTTGAGGCCCAAGAAGGGGAGCGTGGGATTTTATCAACTCACCTTCACGCTGATGGCTCTCAGCTGAAACTTCTCTATCAACCCGGCTTTGGTACACGAATGGTGCCGAGCCCGGAAAACCTCGCAAAAGGTGAGCATTTTTTGCAAATGCAAGGTAACGAAGTTTTCAAAGTTGCGGTTAGGTCATTGTCTGATGTTGCGCAAACAGCCTTGGATGCCAATGGCATGACAGTTGAGGATGTCAATCTGCTCATCCCCCATCAAGCCAATATCAGAATTCTGGAGGCAACTGCTAAGCGACTGAATATGAAAGATGATCAGGTGTATATCAATGTCGATCGATTTGGCAATACGTCCGGAGCCACTATCCCGATAGCCCTTGATGAGGCGAATCGTTCAGGACGTATTAATGACGGGGACATCCTGCTGTTTAACGCCTTTGGCGGAGGATTTACCTGGGCGTCTGCTTTGCTGCGCTGGTAGCCGTCCATAACCAGTACTGGAGACAAACGACACATGATTGCATTTCTATTTCCTGGTCAAGGATCTCAACATGCGGGCATGGGCAAAAACCTGGCCGACAACTTCCCCCTGGCCCGCCATGTTTTTGAGGAAGCCAACGATACTCTGAACTTTAATCTGAGTTCCCTCTGTTTTGATGGGCCTGATGAAAAACTGAAGCTGACCGAGATTACTCAACCTGCCATCCTCACGGTAAGTGTTGCGGCCTTGCGGATCTTACAACAAGAAACTGGCTTGAAGCCCGATTTTGCCGCCGGGCATTCGCTTGGAGAATATTCTGCTCTGGTCTGTTCTGGAGCCCTGGATTTTCCAGATGCGGTCAAAATTGTTCACCAACGGGGAACTTTCATGCAAGAAGCCGTTCCGGTGGGTGTTGGTTCCATGGCTGCGATCATTGGACTTACTTCTGACGAGTTGCTTGATGTCTGTAAAAATGCAGCACAGGATCAAATCGTTTCTCCTGCAAATTATAACAGTGACACTCAAGTCGTCATCGCAGGACACGCGGAGGCGGTGGAACGGGCCATTGGACTCGCTAAAGAAAAAGGAGCCAAACGGGCCATGCCATTACCTGTTAGCGCTCCGTTTCATTGTGCATTGATGCAACCTGCCGGAGAACGTTTGGCGAAAGTTCTCGATGCTATTGACGTCAAGCCCATGCAATGTCCAGTGATTAGCAACGTTGAAGCAGTACCCAACCAAAGCTCTGATCGGGTTGTCGAACTTCTGGTCAATCAGGTCAGTGCACCTGTCCGCTGGGCTGAGTCGATGCAAGCCATGCTTGACCTAGGAGTAGAACGGTTTGTCGAAATTGGGCCGGGCAAAGTGCTGTCTGGATTGCTGAAACGCATAGCAAAACAGGCTAAGATAGAAAATGTGCAAGACGCAGAAAATGTGCGTGCCATAAGTGTATAAACCGGAGGTCTCGATGTTGGTTGATAAGGTTGCTATAATCACAGGTGCTTCCCGCGGGATTGGCCGTGCTGTTGCTTGTGCCCTGGCTAAGCAGGGATCCAGGGTTGTCGTGTCTGCTCGCGATGCAGAGCGCCTCACCTCCCTGGTTTCTGAAATAGAAGACATGGGAGGACAGGCACATGCAGTTGTCGGAGATGTGTCGAAAAGCGCCGATGCAGACCGCCTTATCGACGAGGCGATGGGTGCGTTTGGCGCCGTTGACATTTTAATCAACAATGCCGGTGTGACCCGAGATGGTCTAACCGTGCGGATGAAAGATGAAGATTGGGATGTTGTACTTGACACCAACCTCAAAGGTGCCTTTTATTGTATTCGAGCGGCACTCAAGCAAATGAGTAAATCCAAATCCGGTCGGATTATTAACATTTCATCGGTGGTCGGTGAAATGGGCAATGCTGGACAAGCGAATTATTGTGCAAGCAAGGCCGGTCTGTTAGGCTTGACCAAATCTGTGGCGCGAGAGATGGCCCGTCGAAATATCACGGTTAATGCCATCACTCCCGGATTTATTGTGACAGAAATGACCGATGAAATGAGTGACAAGGCCAAGCAAGTCATGCTATCACAAATCCCTCTTGGTAAGTTGGGCACGGTAGACGATGTCGCGCATTCTATTCTATTCCTTGCCTCTGACGAAGCAGGGTATATTACCGGTCAGGTCTTGGGCGTCAATGGCGGCATGTACATGTAACTTCAAACCTAAACCAGTGAGCCGGCTTGTCGCCGGGTCGAACATCATAAGGAGGTATTTCAATGGCTTCAATTGCTGAACGTGTAAAACAGATTGTAACGGAACAACTGGGTGTTGATGAGGATCAGGTTACCAGCGATGCGTCATTCATGGATGATCTGGGCGCTGATTCTTTGGACACTGTCGAACTGGTAATGGCTCTCGAAGAAGAATTTGATATCGAAATTTCTGACGAAGATGCCGAAAAGATCCAGACTGTTCAAGACGCGATCGATTACATCTCAGA
>JAFDBS010000221.1 GCA_019313185.1 Deltaproteobacteria bacterium
CACACCGTCTTGATGACTTCCAGCGGGAAAGTCAGACGGGCGGCAAGCCGGAAACTCTATGAACAAGGCAGGATTGGAAAACAGCAGCATGACCGCTGGTGGGTTGTTCGACTCTTCCTCTCCGGCATGCTGCCCTGGTCCAGGCGGGCGAAACGTGTTTTCACCGAAATCATGTACGGCGTATACGCGCGAAGTCTTTTTTACCTGTTTGGCCCCCTCACCGGTCTGATAGTCATCTTCTTGCCGAAGATAGAATGGCGTTGGAGCCTGATGCGAACCGTGGTTCGTGTCCTCGCCCGGCTGACGGCAACTCACGTCCAGGTTCATGGTTCGGAAAGTCTTGCAACAATGCAGGCCAATTGCATTTACGTGGCGAACCATGCCAGCTATCTCGATAGCTACATTTTGGTGGGATACCTGCCGCGCCGTTTCAGCTTCGTTGCCAAAGCGGAGCTGCGACACAACCTGCTCTTCCGAACGCTGTTAAATCGGATCAAAACAGGTTTTGTCGAACGTTTTGATGCACGAAAAGGGGTCGATGACTTTGAAAGGCTTGCGAGCCAAGCGCGCGGGGGACGGAGCTATCTGTTCTTTCCGGAGGGGACGTTCACTCGCAGCCCGGGACTGCTGAAATTTCATCTCGGGGCGTTTGTCGCCGCAGCAGAGGGCAGCCTCGCCGTCGTGCCAATTGCAATCCAAGGAACGCGATCAATATTACGGGGGACTGACTGGCTGCCGCATCGCGGCAACGTGACGGTACATATCGGAACACCGATTTGCCCGGAGGATTTGAGCGGGGATCATCAAGATGTCTGGAGAAAAGCCGTGGCCCTTCGCAACGCCGCGCGAACAGAAATCCTTAAACACTGTGGCGAACCCGATCTGGTAGATGAAAGCATCATTGTGGAACGCAGCGAAGACAAGGCCAGAGAATAATTTTGTCGGGTCAGCTGCCCTCTAATTCTTTTGTCGTTCCATGTCAATCAGAACTTGCTTGAGTCTTTCCAGCGTTTGCTCTAATGCTTGATTGTCCTGCTTGACCAGGTCCTTGTCCTTCAAGCATCGATCGAGTTCGTGGCTCCGGTTGACCAAATCCCTGTCAAGGGTTTTGCGCTGTTCGGCCAGGGTGATGATTGCCTCTGCCCGCGGCCGCCAACTGCCGTCGGGATATTCATCAGGAACTGTTTTCAGAATCGTCAAATCGCCGGTGTCGATAAACTGGTCGAGGCCCTCGGCGAAGAGGCTGGTTTCCGGTGACGCCATTGTGCTGATTGAGGACAGCGTGCTGCAGGCAGTTAACCATTGAGCGGCCAGAACCAAGAGGATCACACTGAGCGTTTTCCGTGTCATAGTAATTGTTTCCTGCGGTCAATGAGGTAATTGCTGCCTCGTTTTTGCTTCAAGTGAGACTTCATCGTCGCACAGTTGCGACTAATTGTCAGCAGCGTTGGGTGTTCGAGATTTTCAGAAAGTGTCACGGCAATGGAAATGGTCAGCAGGGGAAACGATCGCTTGATGCCGTCGCGGTCGGTGCCGACAACAAAACCTGCCTCGAGATCTTCTTCCTTATAGAACGTGGGGACGCGTTGGTCGAATTCTGCAATAATCGTCTTGGCCAATGTCTCTGCCTTGGCCGGACTCGTCATGATGACATAATCGTCTCCCCCGATATGGCCCACCAAATCATCGCTGTTGCCCTGCTGGTCAACGATCTTGCGGAGCAGATCGCCGACCTTGCTGATCACGTCACTGCCGGCCTTGTAGCCGTAATGGTCGCTGTACGCCTTGAAATTGTCGAGGTCGATATAGAGATGGGCAAAAGGGGTTTTCTGGTCCATGCGTTGCTGCAGTTCACGGTCTATTGCCAGATTGCCCGGCAAATGGGTCAATGGGTTTGCATCGAGACGCATTTGCTCGAGTTCGGCGAGCTTGCGTGCCATACTGGCAAAGTCTTGAGCCAGTTGGCCAAATTCGTCGTTGCTGCGTATCCCAATCGGGGTTTCGAAGCTGCCTGCGGCGATCTCCCGTGTTGCTTTTTGCAGGGCTCTGATCGAGCCATGGATGCTCCCGATCACGGTGAGAGCCACAGGCGCTGACAGGATGATGCCGAGCAAGGTGAGAATCATGGTCAAACGATACGCTTTGCTGCTTTGTCTGGAGAGTTCATGCAAGTCCATATCCAGGGTCAGTTGGTGCTGCACTCTCAGCGTGTTCAAATTTTCGAGCAGCTGCGTGCGCATTGGATCGGTGATATTGTTGGCAATCGTCGCCGCATGGGCCCATTGCTTCTGTTCAAAGGCTTGAAGCAGCTGCCTGGCGCGATCCAGGTATTGTGTCATCGCCGATGGCAGGCCTTCAGAATAATCTGACAGGGGGGAGGACGTGATGTCTGACAGCAGGCCTTCGTACTCATTCTGGCGCCGCTGCAGCAGCTGGAGAAGCTGGTGGTCTTCGAGGATAACGATCTGCTTTTCAAGGTTGCCTTGCGCGATCAGGTTTTGACGAACGTCCCTCAACTGGGTAAAAGCCTGAAATTGGATGCCGACCAATTGTTCAGTGCGCTGGTTGTGTGCGCGCAGGCTGATCAAGGCATAGCCAATGGCCAACAAGCAAAAGGCCAAGATGACGAGATAGCCGAGAGCCACGCGTCTGGTAATGGAGAAATAAGAATTCATGATTGTTCCCGTTGGAATCCTAACTTGACAGGGTCATCATTCCAGGATCGGCGTTTCAAAAACCAAGCTTTTATAATTTACCTTATTAGAAAGCCTTTTGCGATGCTTCTCTGTTAAAATATTGCCAGAGTAGGCAATGTTTTGAGATTTGGCAATAGGGTTACGTTTGAAGTATCCACCACTAGCGACAGATCATGACCCCCCCGCCAAGCGGTTTTTGGGCGTTTTTCGCTATAGCCAGCGGGCTTTACATCTGGTCTGGACAACCAGCAGAAAGCTGGCCTTGATTTTTGCGTTCCTGACTGTGCTCGCCGGAGTTCTTCCGGCAGCGGTCGCCTGGATCGGGCAATTGATTGTCGACGGTGTGGTTGCCGCGATCGGCCAGTACCGGCAGTTTGGTCAGGCCGACACATCGACGGTACTGGGTTTGGTCATCGCTGAGGCAAGTGTCGTTGCTATGATCGCGGCCGCTCAGCGCGGCATGTCAACTTGCCAGGCCCTGTTGCGGGCGCTGATGGGCCAGCGTATCAACTTGATGATACTTGAAAAGGCCCTGACCCTGCAGTTGTGTCACTTTGAAAACTCGGAATTTTACGACAAGCTCACCCGTGCTCGCCGGGAGGCATCGACACGACCGCTCAGCCTGGTCACGCGGACGTTCGGCCTGGTGCAAAATGGCATCTCCCTGATGAGCTACGCCGTGTTGCTGGTCCAGTTCTCGCCCTGGGCCGTGATGATCCTGGTGGCCGGTGGAATTCCAGAATTTCTCGCAGAAGCGAAATTTTCCGGCGATAAATTTCGCTTGTTTCGTTGGCGGTCTCCAGAAACCCGAATGCAAATGTATCTGGAGACGGTTTTAGCGCGCGAGGATTATGCGAAGGAAGTCAAGCTGTTTCGACTCGGGTCGACCTTGCTAAACCGCTATCAGGCGATTTTTGACAAGTTGTTTGCTGAAGATCGCAGCTTGACCTTGCGTCGTGACAGCTGGGGGTTCGTGCTTGGCTTGCTTGGCACCGCAGCATTTTACGGTGCATACGCATGGATTGCCTTTGCGGCAATTCAGGGCCAGATCAGTCTAGGCCAGATGACCATGTACTTGTTGCTGTTCAAGCAGGGCCAATCCTCCGTTTCGGCCAGTCTGTCGGCTATCAGCGGCATGTACGAAGACAATCTTTACCTGTCCAATCTCTATGAATATCTCGAACAACCGGTGCAGAGATCGGACGGTGCGCGACAGCAAGGGCCGGCTCCGGCGGACGGCATACGCTTTGAGGGTGTCACGTTTTGGTACCCGGATAATGATACGCCTGCGCTCCAGCAGGTCAGCCTTCACCTTAAGCCAGGCACCACCTTGGCATTGGTTGGTGAAAACGGATCCGGGAAAACCACTCTTATCAAGCTGCTGACACGTCTTTACCGCCCAGACCAAGGACGAATCTTGCTCGACGGACTCGATCTGCAAGATTGGGACGCCAATGCACTGCGAGATCGGATTGGCGTGATCTTTCAGGATTTCGGTCGGTACCAGTTCATTGTTGGCGAGAATATTGGGGCAGGTGATGTCGGCCAGTTTGATAACCGGCAATCCTGGAAGCGGGCAGCCGAGAAGGGGATGGCCAACGATTTCATAGACAGATTGCCGCATGGCTATGACACCCAACTCGGCAAGTGGTTTAAAGACGGACGTGAGCTGTCCGGCGGGCAATGGCAGAAGATCGCCCTGTCCAGGGCATTTATGCGCACGCAAGCCGATTTGCTGGTTCTCGATGAGCCGACCGCAACCATGGACGCCGCGGCCGAAGCCGAAATTTTTGCCCATTTCCGTGAGTTGTGCCGTGACAAAATGACCATTTTGATTTCCCATCGGTTCTCTACAGTTCGCATGGCCGACCAGATTGCAGTGATTGATAAAGGGCGAATCGTTGAACAGGGCAGCCACGCAGAACTAATCGATTTGGATGGCCAGTATGCGTACTTATTCTCATTGCAGGCTGAAGGATATCGCTAGAGGGCATGCGCGGCCGGGACCGGGCGCAGACGACTTTTCAATCAACATCTCTTCGCTGATTAGCAGACTGTGCTCCGGCCGGCTGTGGACACTCCGTCTGGCTGGTTTTTTGGTCATGTCAGCTGACGCGGGTTTTTGCAATACCGCTGCAAATGGCCAAGTCATGACGCAAAAATTGTCCAATATCTGGGCAACCCGTGACGAGTTTGATCATCAGTCGACCATGGGAGCTCTGCAACGCCCTGATATTACAGGTCAAGGTCAATTGGCATGGCTGATGCTTTAGAAAAGTCAAATTGGTGCTGGATCAGCACCTCCTTCAGGTGAAGAGGCCCACATCAGGTGCTGCCACACCCGTGGGCCTCTTCTTGATATGCCGACAGCGGCCACCTGGTCGCTTTAATGAACAATATATCGACAGTCGAAGGCGCTCGCTGACTATTTAATGTGCACGGTAACTGTCAAGGTCGCATGAAAAGTTATTCAACCTATTGAAATTTCAGCAGTTGAGTCTTTTGGCACGACTTGTGAAAAGTGTGTTTGGTCAAGACGCATCGCAAAGCGTCTGACAATTCAGTTAATCTTAAGTGCTCAACACGTTGTTGTGTTGACGTAACGGCGAAGACGCCCGCAAAAACAGGGACTGTCCCTTTTGCGGGTTTTTTATCTTGAAATAAGTGCGGCACAATGGTTGCGCCGCAGGGCATTGGCGCCCTACCTGTCTCGAACGGGTAGGGCGTTTTGTATTGTGTACAGTCGATCTTGTTCGGACGTATCAAAGGCGATGCCGCCGCGAAGAAGGACAGCTGTGCATTTAACCATCATGTTTGCTGCATGACAGCAGCGCAAAGAAAGGGCAAAACAATGGCAGAAAAGAAAATGCGACAAATTGCAATCTACGGCAAGGGCGGCATCGGCAAATCCACTACCACTCAAAACACCGTGGCTGGGTTGGCCAGTCTCGGTAAAAAAGTGATGATCGTCGGTTGCGACCCGAAGGCAGACTCGACACGATTGATTCTTCACGCAAAAGCCCAGGAAACGGTCATGGATAAAGTGCGCGAGCTCGGCACTGTCGAGGATTTAGAGCTGGAAGACGTGTTGAAATACGGCTACAGCGGCGTTAAATGTGTCGAATCAGGTGGCCCTGAACCGGGAGTTGGCTGTGCCGGCCGCGGCGTTATTACAGCCATCAACTTTCTCGAGGAAGAAGGGGCTTATACCGAAGATCTGGACTTTGTGTTCTATGACGTTCTCGGCGACGTGGTGTGTGGCGGTTTTGCTATGCCGATCCGCGAAAACAAGGCCGAAGAGATCTACATCGTCGTGTCCGGTGAAATGATGGCCATGTATGCCGCCAACAACATTGCCAAGGGGATTTTGAAGTACTCCTCAAGCGGAAATGTTCGACTGGCCGGCCTGATCTGCAACAGCCGGAACACCGACCGTGAGGCCGATCTGATTACAGCCCTGGCGACTCGTCTTGGCACCCAGATGATTCACTTTGTTCCGCGTGACAACCAAGTACAGCGGGCTGAGTTGCGTCGAATGACCGTTATTGAATACTCACCGGAGCATCCGCAAGCCAACGAATATCGTGAACTGGCCCGGAAAATTTTCGAGAACAAGATGTTTGTAGTGCCGACCCCTCTGGAGATGGACGAACTGGAAGAGCTGTTGCTCGAGTTCGGCATAATGGAACTGGATGACGAGGAGAACGTCGGAAAAGTTGAAAACGCCTAATTGACCAAACGTCACACGCACATGCAGGACAGAAAAGCCTTGGCATCTGCGTATCCGATAAAAGGAGCTTCAAAATGGCAGAAAGAAAACCCATCAAGGGTATTACCAAAGATCGCACGGAAAAACTGATTGCCGATACCCTGGCAGAGATGCCGGAAAAAGCGCAGAAGAAGCGCGCTCCGCATCTCGGCGCCAATGAGCCGACGGCGTCGACCTGTGCGGTCAAATCGAACAAGAAGGTCGTTCCCGGCGTGATGAGCCAAAGAGGCTGTGCTTATGCTGGCGCCAAGGGCGTTGTATGGGGCCCGATCCGGGACATGGTCCACATCTCCCATGGCCCGATTGGCTGTGGAGTTTACAGTTGGGGCACTCGACGCAATCTCATGCAGGGCGTCCCGGGGGTCACTTGCTTCCCGATGGATTTCACCTCGGACTTTCAGGAACGCGACATCGTTTATGGCGGTGATCCAAAATTGGACAAACTGCTGGACGAGGCGAATGAACTGTTCCCTTTGGCCAAAGGGTTCTCGGTGCTCTCGGAATGTCCGGTTGGACTGATTGGTGACGATATCAATGCAGTCACCAAGAAGAAGGAAAAAGAGTTCGACAAGCTGGTTGTGCCCTGCAACTGTGAGGGCTTTCGTGGCGTTTCCCAGTCCTTGGGACACCATATTTCCAACGATTCGATCCGCGACTTTATCATCGGCAAATTTGAATTCAAGGAAGAGGCCGGCCCTTACGACGTTGCTCTGATCGGCGACTACAACATTGGTGGCGATGTCTGGGCTGCCAAGCCGATCCTCGAAGAAATCGGGCTGAACGTGAAATCGGTCTGGACCGGTGACGGCGAGGTGGAGAAAATCGCTGCGACGCACACGGTCAAGCTGAATCTGATCCATTGCTACCGCTCGATGAACTACATGTGCAAGGTCATGGAGGAAAAATGGGGGATTCCGTGGCTCGAGTACAATTTCTTTGGGCCGACGAAAATCGAAGAATCGCTCCGCGCGATTGCCGAACAGTTTGACGACACGATCAAAGACAATGTTGAAAAAGTCATCAAGAAATACAGGCCCGAAATGGACGCCGTGCTCAACGAGTACAAACCTCGCCTGGAAGGCAAAACCGCCATGCTGTTTGTCGGCGGTCTCCGCCCGCGACATACCGTTGGTGCCTATGAGGACCTTGGTATTGAGATCACTGGCTCCGGGTATGAGTTCGCCCACCAGGACGACTATGACCGCACCGCTCCGGAGATGGCCAAGAACACTCTGATTTACGATGATGTCTCCGAGTTTGAGCTGGAAAAGTTTGTCGAAGAGTTCAAGCCTGACCTGATCGGCAGCGGCATCAAGGAAAAGTACGTGTTCCAGAAAGCCGGGATTCCCTTTCGCCAAATGCACAGTTGGGATTACTCAGGGCCTTATCACGGCTATGAAGGGTTCAAGGTTTTTGCCCGTGACATAGACATGGCCATCAACAGTCCGACCTGGGATCTGGTCAAATCGCCGTTCTGAGCCATTGGCCAGAAACCAAACGTGACGTGAACGTCAAGGAACAGGACCTGCATCCGATTAATGGCAGGTTTATGAATAGAGAGGGCGCAGGGTTCTAGACGGCCTCGCCCCTTCAAGGAGAATGAAAATGAGTGCAGAGACTGCAGTTAAATTCGTTACCCCGACTCCTGAAAAGGAGATCGAACGGGTTAAAAAATGGATCAATACCGAAGATTACAAAGAAAAGAACTTTGCCAGGACCTCCCTGGTGATCAACCCTGCGCATGCCTGTCAACCTCTCGGCGCACAGATGGTTGCCACCGCGTTTGAAGGGTCGCTGCCTTTCGTGCACGGTTCTCAAGGATGTGCCTCCTATTTCCGAAGCACATTCAACCGCCATTATCGTGAGCCCGCTGCAGCAACCTGCGACGCCATGACTGAAGACGGCGCGGTGTTCGGTGGGCAAAACAACCTGTTTGAAGGCCTGGAAAATGCCTATGCCCTGTACAAGCCGAAGATGATGCCGGTCTACACCACTTGTATGCCGGAAGTCATTGGAGATGACCTGACGGCATTCATCCGGAATGCCAAACAGAAAGGTCTGATCCCAGAAGACCTGCCAACCCCTTATGCCAATACGCCGAGTTTTAACGGCACGCACATTCACGGCTATGACGTCATGCTGAAAAGCATTCTACAAGACCTGACCGAAGGGCAAAGCGTTGAAGGCAAGTGTACCGGCAAGTTGAACATCATTCCCGGGTTCGACGGCAACGTTGGCAACTTGCGTGAATACAAGCGGATCTGCGATTTGATGGAGATCCCTTATACCATGCTTGCTGACACGTCCGATGTGTTTGATTCCGGTTGTGACGGCGAGTACAAGCTTTATGCCGGCGGGACCAAGTTGGAAGATGCTGCCGAGTCGATCAATGGCAAGGCAACGGTTTCCCTGCAGAAGTACGCCTCGACGCAAACAATGAAATGGATTGAGTCGGAATTCACCGGCCAGAAAGCCGTCCTGCCGATGCCGTTTGGGGTAAAGAAGACCGACGAATTGATCCTCAAGCTTGCCGAATTATTTGATAAGCCGGTCCCGGAGCAACTGAAGAAAGAGCGGGCATTGGCGGTTGACGCCATGACCGATGCGCATCAGTATCTCCACGGTAAAAAGTTTGCCGTATTTGGCGACCCTGACTATGTGATCGGCATTGTCTCCTTTCTGCTCGAGATGGGCGCACGCCCGTGGCACGTCCTGGTTTCCCGAGCGACCAAGAAGATCAAGAAGGAGTTGGACGCATTGCTTGAGACCTCGGTCTACGGTGAAGGGTGCACCGCTTATATCAACAAGGACCTGTGGCACATGCGCAGCCTACTCGTCACCGATCCCGTTGACGGCATGATTGGTGACACCCACGGCAAATGGGCCGCGCGTGATGCCGGAATCCCCCTGTTCCGAATCGGATTTCCGATCATCGATCGGGTCAATTTGCATCGCACCCCGGTGATTGGTTATCAGGGCGCAATCAATATGCTGACCATGATCGCCAACAAGTTCCTCGATATCAAGGATGAAACCTGTGAGGACCAGTGGTTTGAGATGATGAGGTAAAAATCAAAGAATGCGGCGCGTGTGGCGTGATGAGTCGATAGTATTTAGTCGTCGCGCCACACATGCTGCACACAGCAACGAAACGATCGATGATCAGAACCAGACGTTTTCAGATAATTAGCAAGCGACCGCAGAAAGGGTTATGTATGAAAGTCGCATTCGCCAGCAACGACAAGGTGCATGTTAACGAACATTTTGGCCAAGCCACCGAATTCTACATTTGGGATATTGGGCCGCAGGACGCATCCTTCAGCGGAGTTGTTCAAGTCAAGGCCGAGGAGGACATGCCGGGGCATAGCGATGACAAGATCGAGGCACGTGGCGCGGCTCTGGCGGACTGCGCCCTGGTATACGTTGGAGAAATTGGCGGCCCCGCTGCAGCCCGGTTGGTGGCAAAGAAGATCCATCCGATCAAAAGCAAGGAAAAGGAACCGATCGCTGTGGTCGTGGAAAAGCTTCAACAAGTTTTAAACGATAACCCGCCCCCTTGGCTGCGGAAAGCCATGATCAAGGGGGAAAGGCCTGTGTAA
>JAFDBS010000222.1 GCA_019313185.1 Deltaproteobacteria bacterium
GGAACCATGGCTGGCAAAACTTCCTTGATCGAATAAGAACCACGCATTTGCCAACAATAGATATCACGCCGGCGAAAAGGAACCATCAGGTCGCGCACGTTGAGCAGCAAATTGTTTATGGCGACAGATAGGTCCGGGTATAGGTCAGCGAGTGTTTTTAAAACATTCTTTTCGAAAGCCTGATTGTATGTCAGTACACATGCCCCTTCAGGAACAACGTTGAGCAATGTTTCGGTCAGTTCTCGTCTCGGATCAATACTGGGGGGAGCAAGGTAGTTGTAATGTTCCAATTTAGAATTCTCACTGTAGCGGACATGCATGGAGTATTGAAACGGTATTTGTTGATAAGGCCTGCAGTTGTCGAAGAGGGGGATCGGGTAAGAAAATGTTTCGAAGTCGAGAAAACAGATGGGATACCATAAGGTTTGAAGAAATTCGTCGACAGCCTGGTGGTTGACTGAATCCCGTTTGTTTAGGGTGGCGACGAGCTGTTCATGCTGATTCGCATTCAATTCATCAGCGGGCACATCTTGAAGTCGCACAATGCCACGTTTATAGAGTTCAAATTTATTGACCCCATTGCCACGCAAGTCAAATATCGAGTTTTCAGGGATATGTTGCCAGCAATACGGAATGTAATCACACTCGTAAGGATTCAAGCAGTATGGGCCAATGTCAATGTTTGGCTCCCCTCCCCTTAACGTCCGCCGCAATTGGCTTACTTGCTGCGGCAAAAGGTTTTGCCTGAGACGGGCGTCATCTGTAACCTCATCGCTGGCAAACAATTGTCGTACGTCGATTGGACCGTGACGCTCATAGGCCGTGTTGATATGAACAAGAAACACCTTGGAAATCTTCAGCCCGCAGTTGGTTAACACATAATATTGTATGGCCACATCATCGAGGTTGACATCTTTTACCGAAGTCCCCATCTTGACTTCATGAATCTGCCACGCTACCCCGTCTCGAACCAGAATATCGACCTTGACAAATATCCCATCAAAACCAAACGAAGCCTCATAGATGGCATTTACCCCTGAACCGATTAGCCGCTGGGTCCGTTTGATCTGTTCCCCAAAAGACAAGCCCTTGAAAGGGACCTCGATACCGCCCGGGAAAAGTTCCTGGGCGAGAGTTCCCACTTCATGCCCTGCCCTGAACCGGGCTTCCAGTTCAGGCTTGGTCGGAATTTCGAGTGGCGGCGGAAACTTTGCGAGATAGAGCGCCTTTGGGCACTGGATGCCTTTAAGAAGCAAAGACTTGCTGAGTCCCAATTTGGCGTGAGAACGCATGAAACATCCAACTTTCTGTTTTGACTTCGGCTGGCACAATCAAGTCAGGCCATTTGATATTGCCACAGCCAATGCTTGGTTGCCATAGCATTCTCCGCCCCGGCAGCATTGATCACCAGCCGGACTTATGCACAACGCAAGATCGTTTTGCCCTTGTTCAGCGGTTACCCCCCGTTCAATTGTGTGGATAGCGCTCCCACCAGTCGGCCGAGTCCATGTATCCCAGGAACAGGTCTGTTGCCATCCTTTCAAGATCCCTGCGCAGTTCCAATTTGTCCAACCATTGCTTTCCGATGGCACGGCAGCCGAGCAGAGCACCTAAAATGTTGCCGGCAACCGCTCCGGTGCTGTCACTGTCACCATCATGATTGACGGCTAGACAAATCCCGAGATCAAAATCAGTTTTGGCGACGATGGCACAATATATTCCTATGGCCAACGCCTCGTTTCCGACCCATCCTTCGCCCAGTTGGCTCAGCAGATTTGGAGAAGATGCATGAGAAGGTTGTGAGGCAAGCGCACGAGCCTTCTCTACGGCACGGAGGGTTTCCTTGGCCCCGTGTTGTTTCGATAGGGTTTGACAACAATGATCCAAAGCTGCTGACAAGTCTTCGCCGTGAATGATTCGGCTGATCAGCGCTGACAAAAACGCGCCTGGCAAATACCCACTCGGATGAGCGTGGGTCAGATAACCGAGATTCCGCCCGACGTCAAACGCTCGATCATGTCGCAAGTCACTCCGAGCAAGGAACGATAGAAAAGGAGATTGAAACAGCAACCCCACAGGGGCCATCCGCATCACAGCTCCACACCCTTTGCTCTCGTTGAAAGGGAGTGCGCGACCAAATCGATGCAAATGGTTGCGTTTGAGAGACGAAAGGCATGTATTGCCAGGCGCACGCCGGTGGTGAAGATCCACTAAATTAATTAACCAACCGTCGTTGTTCACCGAGTTCTTGTCCAGCTCTCCCTGGGTAACCATCCAGCGCCGGTAAGACTTCCAAGCACATGCCGTAAAAGATGGTTTTTTACGATAAAAGCCGGCCCGAGAGGTAGCATGTAACAGACCTTCAGCTGTAAACAGGGCCATTTGGGTGTCATCAGTGATACTACCCGAACGACCGTAGGCCTCGGCATATGATGTAATACCATCAAACCCATAACGCTGCCTGATTTCCGCCAGTGTATCAAATTCAACAGCAGAGCCGAGGGCATCGCCGATAGCACCTCCGAGCATGCAACCGAGATAATGATCGAGATTGCGGCGTTTGTTTCTTGCATAGTATTGAAAAACATGCTGCTCCTGCTCTGCAGTCTCGATTGTGTCGGGTCGAGCAGATCTTACTTGTCTGATCGCCTGTTCAGCGTCAAGCCCAAAATCAACCAGCAGTCTTGCCGCGACTAAACCAGTTCGTCCCAACCCGCCGCGACAATGCAAAACAATCTTGCCACCGGAATACAAAACCTCATGAATCCGGGAAGCCTGCCTGGACCATGCCTTTTCAAAATCGCTACAAGGGACACTCACATCGACAATTGGCAGATGAAACCAAAGAAAATTAAACTTGGACACCCGATCCTTAAAGGTTGAGACGCCCAACAGGTCGAATTCGTGGTCTTCAACCAGGCTCACCATGGCTGCGGCGCCCCATTGACAAATAGCATTGAGATCCGTATCGAGGTCACGGTCCCATCGGTCCGAGAAAATGCCTGGCCCTTTTTTTCCTGGACAGATGGTCATGCCGATAACCCCATGGCAATGAGGGAGCATCATGCTATCTATGCGAAGGGGATGGGAAACGCTGGTTTTAATCATGCATCCTCCTGTGGCTTACAATAATTGCGATTGTACAGATTGCTTGTGACATAAAAAGTCATTAGACAAGAGCTTAATTGAGCTTGTCTAGCTTGGCCGTTGAATCGACCTGGCAGTTGACCCGATTTGGACAACTTTCTTATGCTGATTAAAGAGAGGATTGTTTTGAATGCACGGCAAGTTTATCGATATTCTCGACAAACCAATAGTCTTTCTTGATCTTGAGACCAGCGGCATCAGTCCTCAAAAAGAGCGGATCATTGAAATTGGCTTGTGCGAACACAACAATGGCCGACTCGACGAGTGGTCGGCCCTGATCAATCCCGGCAAATCAATCGATCCGTTCATTGAGCGACTTACCGGTATCACGAACAGCATGCTGGCTGAGGCGCCTACTTTTCAGTCAATTGCCCAAACATTGCATGAGAGGTTGTCGAACAAAGTGATCGTTGCGCACAACGCCCGGTTCGACTGTGGTTTTCTCAGTAGCGAGTTTTACCGCTTGGGCATGGCATTTTCTGTGGTTTCAGTTTGTACAGTGAAGTTGTCACGAGCCCTGACACCACATTTTCGAAGGCATAATCTCGACGCCTTAATAGAAAGACATGGTTTGAGTTCTGAAAACCGACATCGAGCACTCGGCGATGCAAAAATCGTTGCAGAGTTTTTTTCAAAAGTAATCCAGGAATTTCCAACCAGCCAATTGGAAGCAGCCCTTCAAAAACAGCTGTCTCGCCCGCAACTCCCTCCAAATTTAAAAAAAGAACAACTGGATAACTTGCCCCACTCTCCTGGCGTTTATCTTCTTTACGGAGAGCGAGATGTTCTTCTTTATGTGGGCAAAAGCATTAATCTTCGATCACGCATCCTGTCACACTTCAATGGAGTTCGGCCGAACACCAAGTCAAGAAAACTGATTCAACAGGTTCATCATATCAAAACAATCGAGACCGCCGGTGAACTGGGAGCACTTTTAATGGAATCACGGCTGATCAAAGAGCAGTCACCGATTTTCAACCGTCGATTACGGCGTCACCGAGCCCTGTATTCGATCGTGGTGAAACGAAATACGGATGGAAACCTTAGTCCACAAATTGTTGCGATGAAAAGATGGCCGGATGCGGTTCAGGGACAATACTTCGGAACGTTCAGGACGAAACGGCATGCGGAAATATACCTGAGGGGCATCATTGAAGAACAAAAGCTTTGCAACAGATTGCTGGGGCGAGAGGGAGGGTCAGGAGCCTGCTTCAATTACCAGATCAAAAAATGTCGAGGTGCCTGTGTTGGCAAAGAAACCACACGGCAACATGACGCTCGGCTGCTTAACTCACTTGTGTGTCTGAAGATACGATCCTGGCCATTTGAAAAGCCGATTGGAATCCGCGAACATTGCCCGTTGCAAAACCGGACGGATATCCATGTTTTTGACCAATGGTGCCATCTTGGTACCGCTTCAGACGATACAGAATTCCACAAACTTTTGATGCAACGTGACACACTGCTGTTTGATCTGGACAGCTATAAAATTCTTACCCGATTTCTTGACCTAAACAGAGGACAAGTTGATCTGATCAACCTCTCCGACCTCGACGCCATCAATCGTCTTGGAGCCTGACAATTTTCCAAGTCCACCTGATCATTTGATTAACCGATTGGAATCAACGAATCTTTGAAAACGGGCATTAAACATCTGGTTTGCTGAATCATCTGATAGCCAACAGCAAGCCCCACCAATGCATTTAATCTTTTGATCAAACCCGCCTAACCAAACGCAAACCCGGTCCACAGAAGTTAGATGCTTGTCTGCTCACATTGAACGATCTTTATGCCAACCAACCCGCTGATGGAACATTTTTAAAACATTATCCCCTTCACAAAAAGGGACAGGCATGTTAGTCATGGGCACTAATTTTGAACAAAAAGGAGATTAGAATTGGAAAATGATCAGCCCAAAACCGCAAAAGTTCATTATACCGGCACCCTGTCAGATGGAACAATCTTTGACTCCTCTCGAGATCGCGAACCTCTCGAGTTTGTAGTAGGCGCAGGGCAAGTTATCAAGGGGTTTGATGATGCTGTCGGCCAAATGCTTGTCGGTGACACCAAGAATCTGACTATTCCCGCAGAAGAGGCATATGGCCCTCATTTACAAGAGCGGGTCATCGAAGTGGATCATAGTCAATTCGCCGAGGGTGTCGAACCGAAGGTTGGCATGCAACTGCAATCTCAAGGTGACGAAGGACAGCCACCCATGGTTGTCACCGTTACACATGTAACGGATGATAAAGTAACACTCGATGCGAACCATCCACTAGCTGGCCAAGACCTGAACTTTGAAATAGAACTGATTGAGCTTGTTTAGCCTGACTTCATGATTTAGCTTGAGATAGACTCCAAGATGAATCCAAGGAAAGCCACACTGATCTCATTCATGTGGCTTTCCTTGTTTCCATATGAATTGAGCTTTGACAGCATAGGTAGATTGGTTGATAAATAAAGCCATCAGAGCCTTATGCAACTTTCTAAAAAATCGAACCATAAATACCAACACAAGGCCAACGTGTCCGTCACAACAGTTGATTAGGGCCATAGATTCGCTTACATTAGCCATAGCTTCTGCAAGGATGGAATCGAATTATTCAATCAGGAATGGAAACGATGATGAGCAAAACACTGTGTAAATGCTTGGGGTTATTTGCGGTTGGTTGGTTATTTGTGGCTTGCGCTCCCGTCAAGACGATGGATGTTTGGAAGGACGATGGTTATTCCGGACGTTTGAATAAAGTGTTGATCATAGCCGTAACAAAAGAAGATTCTGTGCGAGAGCAGTTTGAAAACATTCTGACCAATCGTTTGTCTGACAGAGGCGTTATCGCCATCGCCAGCCATAAAGTAATTCCGAAAAGCGATAAAAAACCGGACAAGGAAACCGTTTTGACTGCTGTTAACGAAACGGGCGCAAATCAGGTATTTGTTGCGCGATCGATGGGCAAAAAGGAAATCAGCAATCACCAGCCA
>JAFDBS010000223.1 GCA_019313185.1 Deltaproteobacteria bacterium
AATACGTGGCAACCCGTAAAAGTTTAATCGAGACTCCACAATAATAAACTGTGCATTTGCACACGTCTTAGACAAAAGCCACCCGATTCCAGGTGGCTTTATTGAAGGATTAAAATGTTTCCTAAATGTGTCGATCAATAACAGGCCGATTTGCCTCTCACAACACGTGAGTTTTGATAAAAGTCGCCTGATCAATTATTTTTTGTCATTTGCTTCGCAAAACAACAAAAATAAGCACCAAAAGTGCAACGAGGACAACTATGGCGCCAACTACATCACCCATCAAAATCCTCTCTCAAACAATGAAGCCCCAACAGCCATGGGAGGGGGAGGGCTAACTGAGGGGGCGTTTGTTTCTTTTTACTCAGGATGTTCAAATACTCAGCATAATTTCAATATACTGAAACTAGTTTTTTTGAGTCAAGGGGCGCTGGTTCGATTTCTGTTCTCGGTTGGAATAAAGAGCTCTCAGATACCTCTATAAATAATAAATCAATTTTCTTCTCGTAACCCGTGATCAATGAGACCAACATCCTTCCACTATCATTATCTACGGATTGAATTGTACTAGGCCTCCATATTCACATCATAAGTATTCCTTGGACTTTTTCTCATGAACCCACAGAATTCACCTTATTTTGCAGTGTAATAATATCGGTTCAAGTCGAACAATCCACCATTTACTGGCTCGTCAATAAACAAACGCGCCTGGAACCAGTCATAGGTCTCCCAGAAACGATCATCTGCGCGGTTGATGCCATATTTGTTCAGCCGGTTGACATCATCCTGACCCTTATCAAAATTGGCTAGCAGATCAAGGAAATCGGGCAACTCTTCTTCGCTGACGTCGAAGAAATAGTTTGGATAAGAGCCGATCAGGGCCGGGATGAAGTCGATACTGTCTTTGGATGAATCAAGCCGGGCGTCTTCCTTAAGTAAAAAAGCCACGTTGTCATGCCAGCGATTGAGTACCATGGACCCAGCAATGTCGGCACCGTTCTTCAAACGGATGCGAAGGTAGGCGATGTTGGCATTGTGATCATTGACAATGGCGGCGAAGGGCGTCCCTGGCTGTGATAATGAGCGGAAAGCGCGCAGGTAATCATCTCTTGAGGAATATGTTTCAGGAAGATCCGGATATGCTCCTCCGCCCCGCAGGTAATTGATCCTGTCAAAACTAATCCCTGTCACCGGGTTGAGATGGTTGTTGATGATGTGCTCGACAAACTCGCGCTTGGGGTCATCGGTGACGAAGGTGACCTTCGCCGGCAATGGCGATGGGTCAAAATGAATATCTTCGAGATCGATACCCAGGTACCAGGACTGCATCATCTGCCGACGCGAATCCGGCGGCATGAAATCGAGGAAATAGCTCTCGCCTTCAACCCGCAAGCCATCCATATACAGGCGAATCGCCAGTTGATGGCCGGCATTGCCGTAGATGTCGAAACCGGCCACGAGCGCATAGTAAATCCGCTCGAGCAGAGGGTAATCGACAACCCAGAGAGTTTTCGGCAGGTTGCCCAAGGTGCCCTTGTGGACCGAGGCGCTGTCGAAATGTCGGTAGATCGTCAGCAGTGGCGCATCGGAGGCGACGTTACCCTTCCAGATCGCATCATAACCGAGGCCGGCATAGTTGAGTGCGGCATAGTAATCCTGTCGGGTCCTGTAGAATTCGACTTCGGCCTTGCGGTGTTCGTCGGTTAGCGCCGAGAAAAGCCGCACATTGCTGCCGTCCTCGATCGGCATGCGCAGCTTGTCACTGTGCAATTTCAGGAACCCCGGATATGACACACTCAGATCGTGATCGGGATCAATGAACATCACCCAAAAATGATCATCAATGACATTCAGAGCGATCTGCCCTTTACAAACCGGACCATGGATGAAGGTCATGATCATATAATGGGCGTGATCCAGCAGGAACTGGTAGCGCGAGCGCGGCGGAATTTGCTCGAAGGCCACAAACGGGTTTGCGCTGATCTTTGGATCATAACCGACCTGATGCGGCGATTGGAGCCACTCCGGCTCAAGGAACAATTCCTTGACCCGTTGCATCATGGTATCGTCGAAGGAGACGACCATGTGGGTCTTGACGACGATGGTCGAATGGATCTTTCTGAAGCGATAGTAAATGCGATCGACACCCGGATCATCGTAAGGCCGTACAGTGGCGACCAGATCAATAGGCCCACCGGGTGCGGTTTTCGAGCGAACCAGCTCGTAAAATTCATTGGTGGACGTACCGAACTTGATATGAGCCAGGAAGAGATGCTCATACAGGTAGCGAGCCGTCATGGCGTGCTTGGCTTCGTCTTGGTTCAGGAGGTTTTCCCACTGCTCGATGGCTTTGGCATCGTCGGGCAACGGCGTTTCCAGCATTTTTTGCTGGTCGGAATCAGGCCCTTTCGCACCCTGCACCAGCCAACCGGCGATCAATTCGAATTCCTCCTGCTGAAGTGGCGGGAAACCGAACGGCATTCCGCGGTTAGGGTGCTTCTCTAAGTAGCTACCGAGCTCCTCGCGATCTTCCGAGCAGGTCAGGTCGTCTGCTTCAGGCCGATACGCCCCTTCGCTCCTCGGGTTTTTCATCTTGTGAGAAAGCAATTGGATCATGATTGAGTCGTTCGCATTGCCCGACACCGTGCTATCTGTGACGCTGACGAAGCCTTTCTCACGCCACTCATCAGTCGAAGCAGCATCGATGAAGAGACGGGTCGGATCCATCGATTTCAAACGCTCGGCATTATAGATGGCTTTTTTCGTAGCCCCCCGATCCGTCCCCTCGAAAGAACTGAGCTTGAGTTGGCAGGGAGAATTGTAGCAGGAGTGACAGACGACGCAGCGCTTGTCGAGCAACGGTTTTACCTCGCTTTGGTAATCGATGGCCCTGTCAGGAATATTCACGACAACGGGTGGTAGCGCTTTTGAAACACATCCGGCAATTAATATGACAACTGAAATTAAAATAGCTCCCAGAAATCTCATGAATGCTCCTCAAAAAGAAAGATGGCTACTATTACCAAATGATTCAATGATTCGTAAAGGAGAACAGCATAAAGTGATTAGATTTGTGTAGTCGTCTCTTATGTGGCCTCTCGTCAAGACATCAAATTCGCTGGATTATTTTAGTGGCAGACAGCACTGAGGCACAAACCAGCATTAGTAGGCAAAGAATTATCATGACAAAATCGACTTCAGTGAATGACATGATCCAACTTACATGTCTATCTTACTGATATCTCGATAAAAAAAGGGGCCAACACTTTGAGGTGTGACCTCTTCTCGTGCTTGTCTTGTCATTTTTCATAAAAAGCAAACCCCGAAACACCTTTTTAAGAACCAATTGGTGTTGCTTTTTCAGAAAGAATGAACGAGTGGATATGTCAAATCCACCTGAGGCGTGATGAAATGACAAGTGAAACGCGAGGTCAGTTTTCGAGCATAGACTGCACTTTTTGAAAATAGCCTGCTCCGATCTTTTCTCCCCATTTATCATACATCGACTTGGCTTTGTTGATAAGCTCAGCTTTCTCTTCTTCTGAAAGTCTATAGAAAGTAACGCCGCTGTCTTTTGCCGCCTGAATTTGATCCGCCTGTTGCTTGCGCGTTAGCGAGCGTGCCACGGCACTCTCTTCTTCGATGGTATCGAGAAGTATTTTGCGCAGATCTTCAGGAAGTTTGTTGAGCCAGCGTGTATTTATCAGGTGAATGTACAATCCTTGGGCATAATCGAGTTGGGTATAATTCTTGGCAACAGTGAACTTATTGCTGATATTGCAAACGATTGGAGTGTGGTCAAGTCCGGTAATAACACCCGTCTGTAGTGCTTGCGGTACATCCGGCCAAGGCATCACAGTGAACTTCAACCCCCAGGCTTTGTAAAAATCCAGATTGACCGGAGCCTGGGCAATACGGAAATTTATTGTTTTAGCTTCTTCTAGTGTTCTGACTGGCGTGTTGGTCGCCCAGCCATACGAACCGTACCCGGTAATGTCAGTGACAATGATATTGTCATCTAGGGCTGCATCACGAAATGGTTGCCAGAGCTCTGGAGCGCTGCGGAAGCGGTCCAGTTTTTCAAATGTATCGACTACATATGGTAGATTAACAACGCCGAGGGTGTCAGAAATATTGGCTGCAGCAACCGAGGAACTCATCATCCCCTGGATTGCACCTATCTTGAGTTTACGAATAACATCTTTTTCCCCACCCAAAAGTGACAATGGCCGAAAATCGACAAAGAGCCGGCCGCCGCTTTTCTCCCAGACCTTGTCACGTATCCGGTAACCGACACCGACTCCCTCTATTGCAGGGTGCCCGACACATGACAACAGGTACTTATACTCGGCTTTGCTTGGATCAAACTTTGGTTGCCAACTGGCTAATGGATCGTCCTGTGCACCAGCAACAACTGCGGTACTTGCTATTACGATGGTTGAAAACAAAACTACGAGTAAACCGGACTTGAAAATTTGCATCGAGATCTCTCCTTGAAAACGGAAAATTACAAAACGATAGGATGGTAACCATATCGTTAAAAGAAATCAATAATTGTGTTTGGATAGCAATGAGTTTGGGGGTTTTCCTGAAGTCATCAATTGTTAAAAATATGCGCTCTAGAAGAAAGAAAACTGTAGCAGGATTTCTATTGACCCTCTTACAGGCTCCAAGGAATCGAGAATAAACTATTACACGGCATTATTATGTCGCCTGCAATCCAGAAATTGAACCTTTCGCCTCAATCAGTTCTAGCAGTGGTGATGCGTAAGAAACAAACAGCAACTAGACATTCATTCAATTAGAAAAAA